>NZ_JBMVQZ010000013.1:0-126095 GCF_049537155.1 Limisphaera sp. 4302-co | reverse complement strand
CCAGATTTCAGTTGTTGCCCCGGGCAGCCCGCCTATGATGGGAGCCGATGAACCGGTCCTCCCTGCCCTTCCCAGCCCTTGCGTGCGGAGGTGTCCCTCCCTCTGTCCCCCGCCGGATCCTCGGCCCAAACCATGCGCACCCGCCACCTGGATGGGGCGGGACCGGTGGCGATCTCCCCGATGCCTCACCCGAACCGATCGTGCGCCCCGCCCGCCGTCACCCGACAGCGCCCGCATGGATCGCCCTGGGCTGTTGTGCACTGCTGTGGATGGGTGAAACCTTCGCGACAGCCGGGCCCCGCGAAACCCGGCCCGAACGACAGACGGCCCTCGACCGCTACGTGGCCGCGCCTGATGCCCATTACCAATTCGAGCTCGTGCGCACGCAGGAGTCGGACGCCGGCAAGGTGCATACGCTCCGGCTGATCTCCCAGTCCTGGCTCACCCCGGCCGAGGTGGATCGGACGGTCTGGGAACATTGGCTGTTGGTGGCCGTGCCGCGCGACGTCCGGCATGCCACCGGGCTGTTGTTCATCGGGGGCGGACGCAACGGCAGCGAGCCGCCCCCGGGCATGGATGCCAACCTGGTCCGTCTCGCTGTCGAAACCCGCTCGGTGGTGGCCGAGCTGCGAAACGTCCCGAACCAACCGCTCGTTTTCCACAACGACGGCCAACGCCGGGTGGAGGACGATCTCATTGCCTACACCTGGGACCGCTATTTGCGCACCGGGGACGAACGTTGGCCGGCGCGACTTCCCATGACCAAGGCAGCCGTACGCGCCATGGACGCCATCACGGCCTTTTGCGCCCGCGACGGCGGCGGCCACACGGTGGATCGGTTCGTCGTCGCAGGCGCGTCCAAACGCGGGTGGACGACCTGGACCACGGCCGCCGCGGACGACCGGGTGGTGGCCATCGTGCCGGTGGTGATCGACGTGCTCAACGTGGAGCCCTCGATGCGCCATCACTACGCCGCCTACGGGTTCTGGGCACCGGCCGTGGGCGACTACGTCCGCCACGGCATCATGGATTGGATGGGTACCCGCGAAATGGCGGCCCTGCTGGCCATCGAAGACCCCTACAGCTATCGCGACCGTTACACCCTGCCCAAACTCATCCTCAACGCCGCCGGTGACCAGTTCTTCCTGCCGGACTCGTCGAGATTCTACTTCGACTCCCTGCCGGGAGAAAAGTTGCTCCGGTACGTTCCCAACGCGGATCATTCCCTCCGCCACACCGACGCCTTCGACACACTCAAGGCCTTCTACGCCTCCATCCTGTTGAACCGGCCGCGACCTCGTTTCCAATGGCGGCACGACGCGAACGGCACGCTGGAGGTTCGCACCGAAACCGCCCCCCGGCAGGTCACCCTCTGGCAGGCCACCAACCCCGAGGCACGGGATTTCCGCGTCGAAACCTTCGGCACCAACTGGTCGGCCCAACCGTTGAGCAGCGCAAACGGCCGGTACACCGTCCCATTGAAGGAACCGGCCCGTGGTTGGACCGCCACCCTGGTCGAGCTGACCTACGACGGACCCTTGGACACACCGTTCAAACTCACCACGCCGGTGTTCGTGGTTCCCGACCGCACGGACCACCGGTTCGTTCCCACCAACCCCCGCGGAACTCCGATCGGGAACCGACGCCCCTAAGATCGCGTGTTCCCCGGCAGGGGCTCCCTCCCGTGCGCGCCAGCCACTGAACGCCACCGTGGCGAAGTGCTTGAACGCATCGTCGGGCCGGGGCCAACATCCTGAGGACATGCGCTCAATGGCCGGTCCAACGGGGTCAAGCCGGGCGCAGCCGGTTCGGCCTTCCCGTTTCAGAAGGTGTCCCCGGCGGGGCGGGTGTGTGCACAAACCTTTGAAGAGATGGTCAGGGACTTGAACGGCGACACAGCCCGGGGCCCGCGGCGCGCCGGTTTCAACGGTGGGTCGGTGGGCCGGGAACTGGATGCGTTCCTTCGAGACACCAATCCATGGTGGTCCGGCCGGCCCGGTCGGCCCCTGCCCCCTTTCCGGCGGTGGCTGTTTCCTCATGCCCTCCAACGGCTGAAAAGCGGGTTGGCCCCGGTGACCGTCATCCGCGGCCCGCGACAGGTCGGCAAGACCACTCTCCAAGAACAGTTGATCTCTTGCTTGCTGCGCGAAGAAGGGGTGGAACCCAACCGGGTTTTCCGCGTGCAGTTTGACGAGATCCCCTCGCTTCGCGGATTGCGGGAGCCGGTTTTGCAACTGTGCCGTTGGTTCGAAGCTCAGATTCTGGGCCGGACGTTCAATGAAGCAGCCACCGCCGGCAAGCCGGCCTTCCTGTTCTTCGACGAAGTTCAGAACCTCGATGATTGGGCGCCCCAGGTCAAAGCCCTTGTGGACCATCATGCCGTGCGGGTCCTGCTGACTGGCAGTTCGGCCCTCCGGATCGAGTTGGGAAGGGACAGTCTTGCCGGACGCATCACCACGCTCGAGCTGGGCACCCTGCTGCTGCGGGAAATCGCGCTGCTGCGTAAGTGGGGCGAGATCCCTTCCCTGGTGGCCGACAACGGGTGGGGAGCGCTCGCTACAGCCGATTTTTGGCGCGCCCTGCGCGATCTGGGCTGGAGGTACCGCGAGGTTCGAAATGCCGCATTTGCCGCCTTCTCCGAGCGTGGCGGCTACCCCGTGGCGCATGCCGCTGCAGATCGTCCCTGGGCAGAGGTCGCGGAACATCTGAACGAAACAGTGATCCGGCGGGTCATCCTCCACGATCTGCGACTGGGCCAGCGCGGCCGGAAGCGGGATCGTCATCTGCTTGAAGAACTCTTCCGCCTCTGCTGCCGCTATGCCGGTCAGGCTCCGCGGATAGCATTGCTTGCGCAGGAACTCCGCGCGGCGCTCAGCGCCGACGTGGGCGCGCAAAGGATCGCTTCGTACCTGCGATTCTTGCACGACACCCTGCTTCTCAGACTTATTCCGCCCATGGAGCTGCGTCTCAAACGCCGGAAGGGCCAACCCAAGATCTGCCTGTGCGATCATGCCCTCCGCGCGGCCTGGCTCCACGAAGAGATTCCCCTGGACCCGTCCGAGTTGGAAAAGGCACCTCATCTGGCGGACCTGGCCGGACATCTGGCCGAAAGCGTGGCCGGATATTTTCTGGGAACCCTTCCCGGGTTGACCGTGGACTGGTTTCCCGAGCGGGGCTTGGAGCCGGAGGTGGATTTCGTCCTCACCATCGGCTCCTGCCGCGTGCCGGTCGAAATCAAGTACCGGCAGCACATTGACGAACGGCGTGACACCCTCGGACTGCGCGCCTTCCTCGAGAAATCGGTCTACAACGCCATCTTCGGAATCCTCGTGACCCCGACCGATCCGCCTCCTGTCTCCGATCCGCGGATTGTCGCCCTACCCCTGTCTTCGTTGCTCCTGATTCGTTGAACCTTCCAGCCGCCGTCGGCGGCCTCCGGATGCACCCCCCGGGCATCCGGCACCCCGGGTCCCGGCCAGGCGTTCCAAGGCTCCGGCTGGGTTTCAACCCCGCTTGCGGGCGCCGGGCAGGCCACACCGGCTGACGGAGCTCCCATTCCCGGGCGGAGAGAAGCCGATCCGACGCGGCGATCCCCTCCGATCCGGCATTGGCGGAAACGCAGCGTCCGGGTAAGGTTGGGCGTCACGAACGCTACTCTCGAGGATGAGCGCACACGATTTGCTGCACCACCCGCTGTGGCAACCGGACACGCTGGGTCGGCCGATGCCTCCGGAGCCGCATGCGGTATCGGTCGCCCTGCCCCGCTGGGAAGACGTGGTGGGTTACGAGGAGAAGAGGCCCGAGGTCATGACGCGGTTGCAGGCCGGTTATCCGCGCTTCGTCATCGCGCGTCCGGTGCTGGAACTGGCCCGTGCGGTGGCCGGCGCGGAGCAGCCGGCCCTGCCCTTCCCATCCACGGCGGCGGCCGGCGACGCCGCAGCCTTTGTCCGTCGCCAGACCGGTGCGGCCGCCGAGGTTCGGATCCGGGGACCGGTTGCCGTGGTGGTCACCACGGAGACGGGTTTCCCGGCGCTGAAAGCTTTCTGGCAACACACCGGCCGCATCGTTTCCACCCGGCAGGCGAAACGATGGCTTGCGGGCGGAGGGGAAATCGCCGAAGCCGAGGCAGTCCGCCGCGAGCTGCGGCGGCAGCTGGCGGCGCTGTACGACTGCGCCGAGGAGGACGTCGTTCTCACACCCACGGGCATGGCCGCGCAATGGGCGGCCCTGCACGCCGTGCAGGCGTTGCGGCCGGGCCTGCCCACGGTCCAGATCGGCTTCCCGTACGTGGACACGCTCAAACTGCAGGAAAAGTTCGGCTTCGGAGTGACCCTGCTGCACGACCTGGCGGCGGCTGTCGGGGATCTGGAGCGGCTGCTGGAGCGGCAGTCCGTGGCAGCCTGTTTCTGCGAAGTCCCGGGCAACCCTTTGCTCGGTTCGGCAGACCTTTCGAAAATCAGCCCGCTGTTGCGCCGGCACGGAGTCCCGCTGGTCGTGGACGACGTGGTGGCCACGCCGTTCAATGTGGACCTGGGCCGGCACGCCGACCTGATCGCCACGAGCCTGACCAAGTTCATGGCAGGCTCTTGCAACGTCATGGGCGGCGCCGTCATTTGTTGCCCGCGCTCCCCCTGGCATCAGCAGTTGCGGGCGCGCCTGAGCGGGCCGGCCCCGGAACCACTCTGGGGCGAGGACGCCGCGGTGGTTCTGGAGGGCTGCAAAACGTTCCCGGACCGCATGGCCCGACACAACAAACATGGTCTGTTCATCGCAGAACGACTCCGCCGACATCCGGCCGTGGAACGGGTTTGGTATCCCCGTTGGGAAAACGCCGAAGCTTACGAGTCGGTGCGCCGGCCGGGCGGCGGCTGGGGCGCGCTGATCACCTTCCTCCCCCGCGACCCCGCCCGCACCGCGCCGCGGATCTACGATCGGCTCGAGATCTGCAAAGGACCCAGTCTGGGCACGGTGTTCACCCTGGCCTGTCCTTTCACCCTGCTGGCCCATTATCTGGAACTGGAGTGGGCCGAAAGATGCGGGGTCTCGCGATACCTGATCCGGCTTTCGGTGGGATTGGAAGATCCACACGAGCTGTGGCGCCGGTTGGAACGCGCCCTCGCCCTGCAGGAAGCCGCCCCAGCCTCGTCCCTCGCCCCCGCCGGGCCCTAGCCTTCCCCGCGCGGCTGGAGCTGCCCGCGACGCCCCCGGCTGGCGCGCGCCGGCGTTTCCATCCCAGCCCCCGCGAAGGCTCCGGGGATTCCGGGGTGACCGCGGCCGCCGGCCGTTGCTCTCTCGCAGGGTCGGTGGCAGAGGCCTGTCGAGCCTCCATTCTTTCGACCCGCGCCTTCTTGGGCGGTCATACGGCGCCGGCCAAGCGGGATGGTGACGTTCCTGCAGGTGGCGGACCCATGGGAGGATGCCGCAGGCAGGGCTTGGCTGGCCAAGATGCGTGATTCTGACGCCGGCGGCGCGAATTTTTTCTCCAAAGACTGCCTGCGGACGGGTCGGGCGAAGTTGTAAATGCGTGAAAGCGGGCCAAAATCCGCCACTTTTTTGGGTCAGGATCGGTTGGCCCGGGATTTGCTATTCCTTCAGGTGCCTTGGTTGAACGACCGGTCGGAAGACCGGTCCAATCGCCAAGGGAGGGTTTGACTGTCGAAGTGCTCTTTGAGTGCTGCCACGGAGGAATGGTGGGGTAAGGAGCACAGGCGGGCGGATGGTTTCAGTCGGGTTTTCCATCGTCAGCCCGCCGGCGGGTCGGCGGTTCGGTCGCCGGTGTCACGCGCCGGTGGACGACCGCCGGCCCGAACTCCTCCGCGGATTTGTTGGTGGGGAGCCACGGGTCGCTCTGCGGGGATGACCCGTTCCGACAAGCAGCGGGCTTCCCAGACGGAGGTTGCCGATTGCGCTTTTGCGCGCTGACACGCCTGCTGCAATCCCCGCGCAAATGACGGGGAACCCAAACCGGGTGCAACGCCCTTGGGTTCCCCGTCCGTTTTTCAGGCAGAATCGGCGCCCGCCCCGCGGCGGGTGCGGCATGGACCGCGGCTGTCGCCGGGTCGGCCTGCTTCCAGCCGCCGGGGCGCGGTTTCGGATTTGCCAACCCTGCGGTTGTCTGGCACATGAACCCCCGTTTATGCGCCGATACATCCTGCTGGGAGCCGTGCTGCTTGGATTGGCCGGGTGCGGTTCCAAAGAAAAAGCCGAAACCACCCGGATCCTGCTCCACTGGCACTTTGCCGGGCCCGGAGCACTCGAGCAGGTCTCCGATCCGGCGGAGACCAAGCGGCTCTGGTCAAGGCCCGAGACGCGCGCGCTCTGGAACCAGACCCTGGACAAGCTGGCCCGCGCGCCGCGCCATTGGGGACTGGATCCGAACGCAACCGCGCCTCTGCTGCGTCCGCTGTTGAGTGACCTGTTCGAAACCGAGCACGCGTTTCAGTGGGTGGAACGCGGCGGGCAGGAGGCGGAGTGGATCCTGGCGGTTCGGCTGGCCCCGGAAAAGCGGGGTCGGTGGCAGACCAATCTGTATCAGGTACTCGGGTCCTGGACGCGACAGGATCCCGCGCCCGATCCGGCCAGTGGCGGATGGCGCTGGACGGCACCCGCGGGTTCCGGGGTGGAACAGATCCTGGTGGCGCTGCGCGAGGATTGGTTGCTCATGGCGGGTGGCCCTCGGGGGAATGACAGCCTGGCACGTGCCTGGTTGCGCGAGATTCAGGCGCGACACCGGCCGCTGCCGCCCAGCACGCAACACTGGGCCCGGCTGCGCGTGGACTGGCCCGCATTGGGCCGGCGGCTGCCCCCGTGGTTGCGGGACCTGGATCTGCCACTGACCGACACACTGGCCACAACCTCGGGCGAGCGGCTGCAGTTTCGTACCGAGCTTCAGTTCGCGCAGCCTCACGGATGGCAGCCGGTCCCCTGGCTGTTTCCGTCCAACCTCATCCGGGAACCGTTGGTCGGCTTTTGCGCCATGCGCGGCATTGCGCCGCGACTCCAGCCCTGGATGGAACGCGCGGGTCTGAAGATCTTCCCCACACCGAATCAATTCTGTGCATGGTCGCTCGCTTCGGCCCCCTTCCAGATCTTCGCCGCGGTGCCGGTCAACGATCCCACCAACACGATGCGCGAGCTCTGCCGGGTGCTGCCTCCCTGGTTCAACACCAACAGCCAGGGGCGTGCCCTCGGATGGTGGGTTGTGCCCACCAACTTCCCGGCCATCATCTGGGATGGCATGCCCTTCTTCGGTGCCTATTGCCGGCCGGTCTCCGAACCGGCCGGTCAGGGGTTCATCTTCGCCGGGCTGTTCCCGAACAATGCCAAAAGCCAGCCACCGCCACCTGCGCTCTACGAGGAGATCCTCAGCCGGACCAATCTGGTGTACTACGACTGGGAACTCGGCGGCGAACGCGTCCGAAGCTGGCAACTGCTCAGTCAGGTGGCCCTGCTGCTGGCCGACCGACAGCAACTGGCCCCCACCACGGCCGGCGCGCATTGGATGTTCATGCTCACCACCAACGTCGCCAACGTGGGCACTTCGCTCGTCGTGACGGGCCCACGAACCATGCTGCTGACCCGCACCGCCCCCCTGGGTCTGACCGGCTTGGAGTCGGTCCTTCTGGCGCACTGGTTGGAAGCACCCGGGTTTCCCTGGAGCTGGGACTGGCCGGCCATGCCCCAGCCGAAACGCCGCTCTTCGACGAACGCCACACCCCGGCAGACACGCTGAAGCCCATGCTGAAACTCGGCGTCAACATTGATCACGTGGCCACACTCCGTCAGGCCCGCTACCGCGGGCGCGAACAGGGTGAACCGGACCCGGTCCGGGCGGCCCGCATTTGTGAAGAGGCCGGGGCTCACGGCATCACCTGTCACCTGCGGGAGGATCGCCGTCACATCGTGGACCGCGATGTGTTCGCCCTCCGGCGCACGGTCCGGACCCGTCTCAACCTCGAGATGGCCAACACCCCGGAGATCGTCGCCATCGCCCTGCAGGTCAAACCGGACATCGTCTGCATCGTGCCCGAGCGACGCGAGGAGGTCACCACCGAGGGCGGGCTGGACGTGGTGGCCCAGGAGCCGGCACTGACCGAAACGCGTCGCCGCATGAACGATGCCGGCATCGAGGTCAGCCTGTTCATTGCACCCGATCCCCCCCAGATCGAGGCGGCGGCCCGGGTGGGTGCCCAGTTTGTGGAACTGCACACCGGCCGGTTCGCCGAGGCGTTTGGCGATCCCGCGCAGCGGGAGGAGGAACTCAACCGCCTGGTGGAAGGGGCGCGGCTGGCACACCGGCTCGGCCTGCGGGTGAACGCCGGGCATGGTTTGAACTATGAAAACGTCCGCTGGCTTCATCGCGTGCCCCACCTGGTGGAGCTGAACATCGGCCACAGCATCATCAGCCGTGCCGTGTTCACCGGTCTGGCTCGGGCGGTGCGAGACATGCTCGACGCGATGGCCGGCTACACCGGAGGCATGCCCGGGGCCGCGTGAACCGGGCGGATCATCCGCACCTGCCAGTCATCATGATCCTGGGCGTGGGCATTGACCTGATCGAAGTCGACCGCATTCGGGCCAGCCGGGAACGGTTCGGCGACCGGTTCCTGCGGCGCATCCTGCTGCCGGCCGAGGTGGACTATTGCCTGTCGCAACGCGATCCGGGACCCTTTCTTGCTGTGCGCTTTGCCGCCAAGGAGGCCATCTCGAAGGCATTCGGCACCGGCATCGGCACGCAACTGGGCTGGCTGGACATGGAGATCTGCCATCGCGAAAGCGGCGAACCGTACGTGGTGCTTCACGGCAAGGCGCTGCCCCTGCTGGAACGTCGCGGCGGCACGGCGGTGCTCATCAGCCTCAGTCACACCCGACAACACGCCACGGCCGTCGCGCTGCTCATCCGGGAATAACCCCGCTGCACGCCGCGGCCCGTTCCGGGCCCGCCTTTTTCACGGGGCGCGTGCGGGCCGATGCCGATCCAACTCCCGCAGCACCCGGCAAAGCGCGTCCAGATGCGGCGTGGGCACGCCCGCCCGCGCGGCGCGGCGCCGTGGTTCCTCGAAAAGACTCTCCAGCTCCAGCGGCAGGCCCTTCTCGTAATCCAGGAGGGTGGAGGCCTTGTAGGATCCCATGGCGCGGGTCCGCGCGATCATCTCCTCCACCAGCGACTCCTCAAGGGCATGCCCCAGCGCGCGTGCGGCCGCGATGACCTCCCGCATCAACAACCGCACCCGCTCCCGCCCGACCGGATCGGCCAGCAATTCCTCCGTGGTCACACATGTGTTGCGGAGTGGCCGGATCGGTCCGCGGTAACCGGGTTCCAGAGCTTCCCACCCCGCAAGGGCGGCCACGCCCAGCCCGTTGAACGGAACGTTCCAGACGAGCTTCTCCCAGTGCGCCCGTTCCAGATCGTCCGTGACCCGGCAAGGCACGCCCACCATCTCCCACCGGTGGGCGATATGACGGACTCGTTCGCCGGCCGGCCGACCGTACTCGCCCAACATCACCAACCCGTGTGCGATGTGCCGGATCACGCCAGGGGCGATCCGATTCAAACACACGAAACACAGCCCGCCCAGGATCCGTTCGGGATCGAACAACCGGGCCAGCGCTTCCTCGTTACCCAGCCCATTTTGCAGCGTGAGCACGGCGGTTTCCCGGCCCACCAACGGCCGCACCAGACGTTCGAATCGGTCGTTGGCCGTGGTCTTCAGCCCGATCAACACCAGGTCCACCGGCCCGATCTCTTCGGGCAACCGGGCGCACTTCGGTCGTGCCACAAAATCCCCCTGCGGACTGAGGATCTGCACCCCGTCGGCGCGCACCGCCTCGTAATCGGAGCGCAGCAGGAAGTGGACTTCCGCGCCCGTCTGCCAGAGCCGCGCCCCGTAGTAGCTGCCCACGGCCCCGCAACCGACCACGGCCACCTGCCACGGCCGGTGCATGCCCTGCTGCTCCGCCTTCATCTGCCGGTCGCCAAAACAAAAAGGGCACTCTGAAGTGACCTCAGAGTGCCCGCAAACCCGCTTTCACAGAGCGTTACTTGGATCCCAGAATGGCGTCCTTGGCCGCCTTCGAGACACGGAACTTCACCACACGCTTGGCCGGGATGTTGATGATCTCGCCCGTGGCGGGATTCCGGCCCTTGCGCGCCTTGCGGTGCACCAAGACCAGCTTGCCCAGGCCCGGCAACGTGAAGGAGTTCTTCGCCTGTTTGTAGGCCAGCTGGGCCAGCTCATCCAAAAACTGCGTGGCCTGTTTCTTCGTGATCCCGACCTTGTCGGCCAGGGTGGCTGCGATCTGGGACTTCGTGAGTGCCTTTGCCATATGAATCTTCCCGTGTTGTTGTTCGGTTGACGATGTGTCCGACTTGCGCGGCCCATTAAAACGCGCCCGCCCGTCACTGCAAGCGCAAAATGCGCGATAAATCGAGCTTTTGCGCCTCCAACGGCCGATCCCACGACGCCCGGGCTCACCACCGGCGCACCGCGTAAAACCGGCGGTCGCCGGTTCGCGGCAACACCACCTCCGCAACGTTGCCGTCCCCCGTGTGCCACCGGACCACCTCCCACGGCGCGGCGCCCAGGTCGGATGCACCCAGGACGGCGTACCTCCCGCCGGCACAGGTGGGAAACCGCAACACCAGCGTTTCCGGTCGGAGCCCGGCTTCCACCGGCACCGGCGGCGCCGGCTGGGTCACGCATTCCAGGTTGTCCCACAGCACCGCTCCACTCCCCGCGGGTGGCCGCGACAATGCCATTCGCACCCGCAGTCCGGCGGCGCCCGGCGGAGCCGTCAGTTCCTCGGCCGATCCGAGCAGGGCACCCGTGACCGGATCCAACCGGTTCGTCACTTCCAAACGTTGCCAGACACCCGGGGGTGCATCCGCTTCCATGGGCGCGGACCGGTGGAGTTCCCGCACGCCACCCGTGCCGTCATGGAACACCGCCTCCAGCCATGCCCGTTGGCCCGGAAGCAAACCCGATACCGGCGAATTCATCACCCAGCCGGCCACTCGGAACTTTTGGCCGGGCGCCACCGCGAATTCCTGGAAGACCTGCACCTCGGCAAAGGCATCGCCCTCCGCAGCCGCCAGCTCGAGCGCATGAACGCCCGCATGCGCCAGCCCCGGCACCGGCCCGATCGCCGACACTCCGTTCCCGGCATGGACCCAGCCCGCCAGGGTGGGATCCTCGAATCCCCCGTTCCACAGGATGTTGCCCCCGCAGCCGTTGGTCCCGCCGTCCTCCCGCTGGTACACGCGCACATAATCCACCTGCATCACCTGGGGGAAAACGGTCGTCTCGTCCGGGTTGCCCGGCCATCTGCCGCCCACGGCCACGTTGAGGATCAGGAAGAATGGTTGGTCAAAGACCCAGCTCGATCCCGACGGCAGCGAGGCCGGGGAGACCGTGAAATATAGCGTGTTGTCCACAAACCAACGGATCCGCCCGGGTTCCCATTCCACGCCGAACACGTGGAAGTCATCCGCGAATGCGCCGCCGCCCGGCAGCACGTAGCGACCGCCGATGCCGTCGCCGCCGGAGTAACCCGGGCCATGAACCGTGCCGTGCACCGTGCCCGGTTCCCGGCCGATGTTCTCCATGATGTCGATCTCCCCACAGGCCGGCCATCCCACAGAGGGGAAGTTGGTCCCCAACATCCAAAACGCCGGCCACAATCCCTGCCCGCGGGGCAGCCGGATGCGCGCCTCGATCCTGCCGAACCGCCACGCCAGCCGGCCCTGTGTTTTCAAGCGGGCCGAGGTGTACTGCCGGGTGATCCCGTCGGTGCCGGTGTAAGTTTCGCGACGGGCCTCGATGACCAGACAACCGTTCTCGATGCGGCAATTGTTGGTGCGCGCGGTGTAAGTTTGGAGCTCGTTGTTTCCCCAGCCGCCGCCCCCCAGGTCGTAAGTCCACCAACCCGCATGCGGTCGGCTGCCGTCGGGCTGATCGAATTCGTCGGCCCAGACCAGACGCCAGCCGGGCCGGATCTGACCCCACCCGTTTGTGCCGACCGCCAGCAGAAACAGCAGGGCGAGCACGCCTGTCCTCCCGGGTTGCGAAGCCCCGGATCCGGGCGTGCCCGCCCGCCCACCGGAACGTCTTGCAGCAGCGGCTCTCAAAGCGTCAGCACCATGAAAAACCGCGCCCGGGTTCCCAGCGGCACCGTGACCGTGCGCACCGAGCCGTCGCCTTCCACCGGCTCGCCCACCGGCGTCCAGACCGGCTGGCCGAGGTCCTCCGTGGCGATCACCTGGTACTGCGTGGCTCCCTGCGTGGGCCACGAGAGCTCGACCTGATCGCCCACGCGCCGCGCCGTGATGCGCACGCGTTCCTTTTTCATGAGCCGCAGGGCGTCGGCATACACGTTGCCGGTGCCGCCGCCCAGGTTGTGAAGGGTCAACTGGAACCGCACCGTTTCCGTGCCGGGCGGGGCCACAAGATACCGCGCGTTTTCCGTGCTGATTTGCGTCCAACCGGCCGGCACTCCGTTCGTCACCTCCAGATACAACCACTGGTCCTTGGGCGAATCCGGCCTGACCGGCGAGGAAACCCACATGGCCAGGGGCGTGGGCCCGGCACGGAATTGCACCTCGATTTGCAGGCTGGTGTCGCCGGCCAGGGCATCGGCCGTGGACAACCAGAACCAACCGTCGGCGGTGAAGACGTCACCCGGCGCCGCCGGCTGGTCCTGGAACACACCGTTCCATTCGCCCGCGTTGTAAATCCGCACGACGTTGGTGCCTTCCCGGGCCTGCACGGGGTAATCCCACTGGTTGCCGTAAAAATCGTTCGTGCTCGCCAGTGCTGCGCCGGAGAAATTGAACCAGGGCGGCGGGACCTGCGTGGGCAGCTCGACGTCGAACTCGAAACCCGGGTTGTCCAGCCAGTTGGCGTACTCGGCCGGCGACAACACCCGCAGCCGGGCCGGCTGGGAATCCTTCGTGCCGGCTGCCGAGGTCACGGTGACGCTGTAGAGGCCCGCGTCTTCCGGCTGCGCATCCACGATGGTCAGCGTGGCCGTCTGCACGCCCTGAAACCGGCCGCCCTCACTCAGCGGCACTCCGTCCTTTTTCCAGCGATAACTCAAGGGCGACGAACTGACCGCCGTGACCGAAAACTGCGCCGTGCTCCCGATCAGCACCCGTTTGGACCGCGGCTCGGCCGTGATGGAGGGATCCTCGTTGTCCACCACGATGCTGACCCCGGCCTCCGCCTCGGGCGAGCCCGGAGCCGCATTGGGCCCGTACAGCAGGAACCCGTACTGGGTGATGTTCCCCGGCGCAATCGAACGCGTCACGGAAAACTCCCAGCCCGCGTACAACTCCGCCCGCGTGTCTCCGATGTACGCGTACCCCGGAGCAAACTCCTTGATCACCGCCACCGCAGTCCAACCCGCCGGGAGGGTGTTGGACTCCACATAGCCGGTGAACGTGACGTCCTGTCCGCCGTACAACGTCCCCACGTCCACGTAGAAGTTCGCCTCGAGCAACTTGTTCGGCGTGCCGTCGGTGAGATTCCAGTAACCGCCCGTGTTGAACGTGTTGGTGTTGATGCGCAGCACCACGCGCGTGGCATTGCTCTGCACCGGCTCGAACGCCGCGCGCAAATCCGCCGGCGCCCATGCCTGCCCGAAGGCATAGGTGTTGTCCATGTTGAACACATTCATCCAACCCAACCACGTCTTGGTGGAATCCACCTTGACGGTGACCTGACCCGAGGTGAAGGCCGAACCCGACCACCATACGACCCCGGCAAGAACCAGGGAGACCAGTTGAGGACTTTTTTTCATGGCGACGTCTCGCGTATGCGGCCCGCCCGTCCCCGGAGCCCACCCCGTCCCTTCTCCGGGGCCTGGTTCATGCGGCCAACCGGGAACGTCCGAGCGCGCTTTTCCGTTGCGGTGCCAGCCTACGCCCGGACCGGACAGGGTGTCAAACGCGGGCGGCACGCACGCGCCCACCGGGCCGCCCCTGCCGGCCCACTTCACCCCGGACGAGTAAACCCCGGTGAGCCCTGTGACGACCGGTGCGGACACGGAACCGGAAGAGTACCGGGGGCGCGGGTTTGTCATGGCCTCCAGCGGCTCCTCCGCTCGCGGCACAGCCGGCCCCATCACGACAGCCAAAAGGCTGTGCGGAGAACAGCCCAGCCCGATCCACGACGGTTCCGCCGGTCACGCGACCGGTCCTTCCATCCGGGTGAACTCGAGCACCTGGACACCGCGGGCAGGCAGGTCCAGATAAATCCCCTGCGCGACCATGGCCGCCGCGTCCCGCTGATCCGTCCAACCCGCGCCATGTTCATGAACGCGCCATCGGCCGGAGCGAACAGCCTCCGCCGGCCAGGGAGCCCGACACTGGCCGGGATGCGGGGCGTGATTGATCGCCACCAGCGTGAACCGGTCGGCCGCCTGTTGCCAGACGATCAAGACGAAGTTCAGGCCGCTCGGGTTCCCCTCCCACGCCGCCAAGGGCGTCAGGAGGCGGGCACCTCCCCTGCCGATCCCGGCCCGCTTCTGAATCCGGAAGATCTCTTCGTAGATTTGCACGATCGCGGGGTCCGGTTGCTCCGGCGGCCGGCGAGACAATTGCACCGGCAGACGCAGACGCGCCCCCTCGCACTGTCCGTCGTGAAGAAACCGCATACCCGGCAGGGCCATGACCGTCCAAGCCGCCGCACGGTGGCGATCCGGAGGGAAAACCCGGGAAGCCCGGGGTTCATCATGATTTTCGAGGAAATGCACGCCGGCCGCGAGCGCGTCCGGTGACTGCTCCAGCAGATACCGCTGGATCCCGGGGCCTTCACCCCGCACCAACACGTCGTAAAGCCCCTTGTCATAGGTGAAATCGAACCCGAGCTCGCGCAGGCAACCTTCCAAGCCCCAGTAGGCCTCGGCCACGAAGAGGAAATCGGGCCGCTTCGACCGAACGGCTTCGATCGCCTCGGCCCAGAACTCCCCGTCCACGGGATCGGCCGGCGCCGGCCAACCTTCCCAGGTCCGGGCAAACACGGACCGAAGCACCAGCATCGCCATGTCACAGCGGACACCGTCGCACAGACCGGCCACCTCGCACAGCGTGTTCACCAAGGCCCGGCGAGCTGCGGCTGAACGATGGTCCCATTGCACCGTGTCGGTCCAGGGCGGGAAATACGGGTCGCGGCCATGCGCCAGCCAGCGCCGTGCCGGCCCCCGCCCGCCGCCGCCCAGACCGGACCGGTCCGGGCCGACCGCCGCCTCGAAGGTCCCCGGCCGCGGCCCGGGCGAGCCCACGAACCACTCGGGATGCTCTCGAACCCAGGGATGATCCAATCCCAGATGGTTGGGGACAAAATCGAGGATCAATCGAATCCCGCGTTGATGAAGGCGCTCGCGCAGGCGGAGCAGGGCGTCCCGACCGCCGAAACGCTCCGGGACCTCGTAGGCGGCGATGGCATAAGGCGAACC
Source organism: Limisphaera sp. 4302-co (assembly GCF_049537155.1). Classification (NCBI taxonomy): domain Bacteria; kingdom Pseudomonadati; phylum Verrucomicrobiota; class Verrucomicrobiia; order Limisphaerales; family Limisphaeraceae; genus Limisphaera; species Limisphaera sp. 4302-co. The sequence continues at coordinate 110,642 of NZ_JBMVQZ010000013.1, read as the reverse complement.
CGCCACGTCGTCCGGCCGCCATCCCGGCAGCACGGTATCGTACACCAGCCGGAGATCCGGATGTTCCCGTGCGATTTGGCGGGCGCGAGGTCCGGTGGGCCAGAGGCCCATCAACCACACATCCGTCACGCCCCGGGCCTGCCAAAGATCCAGCTCTTCCTCCGGCCAGTCGCAAAGTTGAAACCGCCGGCCGTGGACCGATTCCAGTTCCGTCCAGCGGCACCGGAGGTTCACCTCCCAGAGCAACGGGCTCATCGCATGCCGCCCCGTTCAGCCGCGGCCCTTGCGTCCGGCGGCCGGGATCCGTGTGGCATGGAGATTCAGCGCCTTCAGCGCCCTGGCCACGTCGCGCACGCGCAGCACGAGCAACCCCTTCTGCTGCCCGGGCGCGGTGGCGCAGTAGGCGTACTCGATGTTCACACCCGCGTCGGCCAGCGCATGCGCAATGGCCGCCAGGCTGCCCGGTTGGTTGCGGCCCTCCACCAGCAGCACGTCGTCTTCCACGACCAACGTGCCGCGCTCCTCGAACACATGCAGCGCACGGCGGTAATCGCTCACCACCAGACGGATGACCGTGTGATCCACCGTGTCGCTGGTGGTCAGCGCGTAGATGTTGATCTTCTCCTCGGCAAGGGCGTCGCACACGCGCGCCAGCATGCCGGGTTTGTTCTCGAGGAAGATCGCCAGTTGCTTGGCAATCTGCATGGAGGCCACCGAAGGGCCGCGGCCGGAAGTGCTCCTTTTCACGCCCGCATCCTAGCACACGGCCCAGTGGCGCACCAGCGGCGGTGCCCGCCACAGGCCAATCCCCGGCCGACTGCACGCCGGTTTCCGGGCCGGGCGATCAGCGGGGAACAGAAGCCCCGCCTTCCGGCGGGCCGGGCAAGGTGCCGAGGTCGTTGGTGACGACCCGGACCGCCGACGCCCGGGCGGGGAGTGGGCCGGGCGGGGCCTGCCCGGCACGGGCCAGGTTCGCTTCGAGTTCCGCGTCGAGCTGGTCGAGTCGGTCCAAGGTCTCGTACACGAGCCGGGCCGGTGTGGGCCGGACCAGACCCGAAGCAGGCACGGAGGCATCCGCCCTCGGGCGTTGTTCCAGGTATCGGGCCAGGGTTTGGATGTAGGCCCGGGCCAGCAATTGTGCCTCGGCCGGCAGCGTGGCTCCCAGAGTCTGAAGCCGGGCCATGCAGGCTTCCAAGGCCGGCCGTTGCCGGGACCAGTCCCACCGGCGAATGACCTCCTGCAAAGGCCAGTTGGTACGGGCGGCGGGCAGTTCGTCCGGGGAGGGGCGAACCTCCACGGGCACACGGACCGCCTCGCGGAGGCCGGCCCAGACGCCGGTGCCGCCCGGCGCCCCGGGCAGCGTTGGATCAGGCCGGAAACAGGCCACCTGCAGCGCCCACCACTTCTCCACATCCAGCATGCGTTCGAACTGCGCCGCATAGGCCGCCAGGAAGGCCGTCTGCCAGTTGAGGTACTGCGCCCGCCCGAGAATGAACGCCGTCATGGCAGCCGGGCCGGATGGGAGTCGCAACAGTTCGTGGACCAGCAGTTCCGCACTGGCGCGGAAGACCTCGGTTTCTGCTCCCGGGTTGCCGGAACTGCCGGGCCAGCAAAGCTGTTGCCAACTCAACACCCCGTGGTGCTCCAGCACCGGACGCACCCCGCGCAGAGGGTCGTACCGCCGTCGTTCCACCACCGTCCGCCGAACGGCCAGCGGCCCGCCCCCGGACGGCGGCGCAAACAACAGTTCCTCCCCGGCCAGAGCGAGCAATCGCCCGGCCCAACCCGCAACCAGCCAGGCGGGCAGATCGGTGGACCACTCGCCCGCGGAGCGGTTGGCAATCTCGAGAAACATCACCTGTACCAACCCCTCCAACAGCCGCCGCTGTTGCACCACCTCCGGCACCGCCAGCCGGTAGGTCCATCCCCCCGGGTGCCGTTCGGCCAGCAGAGTGAGGGGATCCGTTGGCGTTCGCGCGGGGATGACGGTCAGATGGACGCGATCCCTGCCCGGCGGCAATCCGCCCAGCTCCTGTGCCAGGCGCTGTCGGACCCGTTCGCAGGTGACCAGCAACAGCGCCGGGTCCACCTGCAGAAAACCCGCGTTGGTGGAGACGGCCAGTAGATCGGCGGGCAGTTTGACCGAGAACGGCTGACTGACCAAGAACTGCCCGGAATGACTCACCAACACTGCAGCGGGCGAGGGGGCCCTGCCTGTTCCCGCCCCAACTGCCAACCAGGGAGCCAACAGGCAAAGCAGCAACCATGGACCGGGCCGGCATGCCTTCCGCCGTGCCCTGTCCCGCCAGTTTGGAAGCACAAGTCGCCGCCCGGACTCAGGATCCGTTGCCCGAACCGGTTCCGGAGCCCTTGCTTTCACCACCCTTGGCAGCCGTTTTGCCGCCCTGGCCGTCTCCGCCGGAAGCGGCGGCGGCTTCGCGTTTGGCCGCCTGTTTGTAGCTCTCGCTGCGATAATCGGTGATGTAAAAGCCGCTGCCTTTGAAGAGCAAGCCCGCCCCGCCACTGATGGCCCGCTTCACGCGCCCCTTGCCCCAACGCTCGCGGGCGCACAATTCGCGCGGGCAGACCTCCAGCGGCGGTTCCTTGATGGACTGGAAGGTTTCGAACCGGTGACCGCACTTCTCGCAAACGTATTCGTACGTGGGCATATGGCTACCTCCTCCTGGGGCGGTTGCGCCGGTGGCGTCGGTCGCACCCTGCGGCACGGCCGCCCGGTCGGGTCCGTGGAAACCACCGGCAGGTCAACGAGCCGGAGGGTTGGTCGCCGGCGCGTTCGTCGGCGGCGGGATCACCCGTACCGTGCCGTCGGCGTTGACCTCCACGTTCAGATCGTACTCCTCGGCGGGCCGGGCGGGCCGGCGGGCCGGACCGTGCATGAGCAGCGTGGCTCCGCGCATTTCCGTCCCCGCGCCCAACAAACCGCGCCGGATCCATTCCAGCCGCCGGGCCAGGTTGAGTTCCTCCTTCAACTTGGCCACCTGCGCCCGCAGGGTTTCCAGATCGTTGAACTGACGCTCCAGCTCGGCCTTTTCGGCCAGCAACCGCTTGAGTTCCTGTTGCAAGAAAGCCTTGTCTCCCTCGGCCGCGGCCAGTTTGGCCTGCACATCGGCGATCTGCTGGGTGAGGTTCGTCAGCGCCAGTGTCAGCTCCCGGGCCTTTTCATCCAGCTCGTTGCGCTGGGACTCCAGCTCGCCGATGCGAGCCTCGCGCTCGGCCAGTGCCTTGCGGGTCTGCTCCAATTGGGCACGGGTCTCGGCCAGTGTCCCTTCGGTCTGCTGCAGGCGCGTGGACAACAGGGTGAACTCGTTGGTCAACTGGGTCAGCGCCTGCCCCTGCTCCGTCAGCTGCCGTTCCAGTTCGCTGCTCCTGCGGCGCTCGTTTTCCAGGTTGCTCTCCGCCGTCACCCAGCGGTTCGAGTGAAAAAGAATCGCTTCCGTGGCCTTTTGCTGATCTTCTCTGGCCTTCTGCCGCGCCATCCAAAGACTGATCGCCAGCGCCGCCGCCACCAGAGCGAGCACGATCACCACGACCTTGGTTTTCATATGAGGCCGACAATGCCGGGTTCGCTCACCTTTGGCAAGTCCCGCAGGAACACCCTCCCGGGCCGCGGAAACGTTCGATCCCCCATGTTCCGGGCCGATCCGGGCCGCCCTTTGGCGACCACACCATCGGGCCGGCATGATCTTCAGGGCCTTTCAGGCCAGGGCCAATCGGGGAGGTCCATCCAGCCGGGCGGGGACCTTCGCGCAGGACCGGTCCGGCCCCTTGACCAAGGCCGGGACGGAGCGAACCGGGCCAGCCCCAACGGGACCAATCCCGCTTCAGAGCGGCTGTCCGGTCAACCGTTCATACGCCTCGCGATACCGGGCGCTCGTGGCCGCCACAATCTCCGGAGGCAGGATCGGTCCGGGCGGGGTCTTGTCCCAGTCGAGGCTCTCCAGATAGTCGCGGACGAATTGCTTGTCGAAACTGGGCTGGGCACGGCCCGGTTCGTATCGATCGGCCGGCCAGAAACGGGAGGAGTCGGGAGTCAACACCTCGTCTATCAACAGCAGCCTCTCTCCGGCCCGGCCGAACTCGAACTTGGTATCGGCAATGATGATGCCGCGGGATCGCGCGTAGGCGCGGGCCTCGGCGTAGATGCGCAGGCTCAGCTCACGCACGCGATACGCCAGGTCCTCTCCCACGATGCGGCAGGCTTCTTCAAAGGAGATGTTCACGTCGTGCCCGTGCCGGGCTTTGGTGGAGGGTGTGAAGATCGGTTCGGGCAACTCTTCCGATTCCCGCAGGCCCGGTGGGAGGCGCAAGCCCCCCACCGCACCGGTCTGTCGGTACTCTTTCCAGGCACTGCCGGCCAGGTAACCGCGCACAATGCACTCGATGGGCAACGGCTCGGCTTTCCGAACCCGCATCGAACGGCCGCGCAGCAAGTGGGCGTACGGCTGGAGGGCAGGCGGCAAGGGATCGTCCGGGCCGGCTATCAGATGGTGCGGTATCAATGACTCGAACCGGCGGAACCAGAAACAAGAAATCCGAGTCAGCACCTCACCCTTGTGAGGAATCCCGTTGGGCAGGATGACGTCAAAAGCCGAGATCCGGTCGGTCGCCACCATCAGCAGCTCGTCCCCCAGATCGAAGATCTCCCGCACCTTTCCGCTGCGGAGCCTGGGAATGCCCGGCAGTTCGATCTCCAGCAGAGGTTCGCTCGTCATGAGCCGCATGCTGCGGCCCCGTCCCGGACCCGGCAACTGGAAACATCGCCCCCTTGGATCAGCAACCTGCCGGTCATCGCGATGGCCTCTTCGGCGGGAGTCTGATACGCCGGATGCAGCCGGGACCATGTGTGGGCCGCTTTCGAAGCCGGTCTGAAGGACAAAGGGACGGCCATGGTTACCCGCGGCCGGGGAAGGACCCCGGCCCATCGGGCGCCTGGAGGCACATGCCACGCGAAAAACCGCCGCCGGCAATCGCCGTCCTCAGCGCTCCCGGCTCCGTCAAGCGGGGTCCATCTCCGTTCAGGTGGGGACAGCCACCGGCGGCCATCCTCCGCCCAAGGCTTGTCCGTGCACCAGGCGGCTATTCCTCGCCCCACAACTGCTTGATGTGTGCCACGCCGGCCCGCACCTCGTCGGCGCTCAGGGCCGGACTCAGTTCGAACACCTTCACATGTTCCGGGCGCACCCACGGACGCAACGAGGCAAAATCCACCCGGCCCGTCCCCGGCGGGCAATGGTCCCGGCAGGGTGGTTTGACATCGTGAATGTGGAATCCGGCCAACCGATCCGCAAACGACTCCAGATGCAACATGTGGTGGATCAGCCCCAGCTCCTCTTTGATCTGCGCATGGCCGGTGTCATGCCAGTAGGCCACCGTCGGTTGACTGAATTCGCGGAAGAAAAAGCGCAAGTCGGTCTCGAAAGGGATCTCTTCCAGCGCCTCCCGGTTCTCGATCCCCAGCCGCAGTCCGCGTGCCTCCGCCTCCGGGATCAGGCGACGGAGCGTGTCGTAGGCCCGTTCGACGAACGGTTCCTTCCGCCGTTCGCGCTGTTCGATCGCCTCGGCCAACAGGGCTTCATACCGTGGTGTTTCCCGTCGGCCATCGGCCAGCAATCCTTTCAAACGCTCGGTGTAATCCTTCATCTCCACGCTGCCCATGTGCAGCACCACCAACGGCGCACCCACGCGCACGGCGAAATCGAACGTCTTGAGCGTGTTCTTGAACGCCAGCTCACGCTCCCGCGGCGATTCGGCCGAAAACTGGAAAAGATTGGGAGCCGCGTGCGAGACCCCCATCGGCAGCGGACAGAAATTGTGCAGGCTGGAAATCCGGATCTCGCCCGCGTCAACCGCCTGAAGGATCCCCTCCACCAGGCTCAATCGAACTCCGTGGCTGAGCTCCGCATACTCGAAACCCAACTCGCGGATCTCACGCAACATCTCCCGGCCGTCAGTGTGCCGGTGCGAGTTCCAGCATGTGGAGAATGCGTACATGACGATGCCACCCAACCTGTGGGACCGCTCGCTTCAGGCGCCCGCCCCTGAAAACAAAAAACCGGCCGGCCCGCCGCCGCGGGCTCCAGCCGGCGTGGCGACCTTCGCCGTTCACATCTCGGCGTACCGCGCATTGAGCATGGCGGCAAACCGGGCCGCCTTCTCCTTGCGCCGGCGTCGCTCGCTCGGCTTCTCGTAGTGCCGATGGTTGCGCACAATGCGCAGGATCCCCTCGCGGTCCAGCTTCTTTTTCAGCCGCCGCAGGGCCTTGTCAATCGGTTCACCTTTCTTCAGTCGGATCTCGCTCAAGGTCTATCCCGTCCTTTCCAGTTCTGCCCGGAACAGGCCCTCACGGAACCCGCCAGGGCTGTCCGGTTCAAGGGGCGATCACCTTAAAACCCGACCGCCCCCGCTGTCAACGCCCAAAACCGGCCCGCACCAGATCCACCCCGATTCCATTCCATACGGCTCAGCCGCAACATGTTGCACACTGACACTCCACACGATCGGGAGCCACAGGTGAAGTCCGCCATGCCGCAAAACCGCGGTGTCCCCTGCTTTCGTACGCACGCCGGCGCATGCAGACCCGCCTGCCACAGCAGGACCGAAGCCGGGACGAAGGGAAACCATTCCGGCGCACAGAGCCGGGCAAAGGGGTCAGGATGACCATCGCCGCCGACGGGCAGGGCGTCCCCCTGGCCCTGAGGTCGCTCAGCCCGGTCACATAGCTCCGCCCGGTCAAACAGGGAGTGTTCGATTCGATGCTGACGGAACAAACTCCGGAATCGGCGGTCGGGAACCAGGCAATGTGACAGTGCTGCGTGAAATCGGCATTCGGGCGCCCGGCATGAAGCCGAGCGAGCCGCATTCGGGTGGGTCCCGGCCGGAGACTCGGAGGAAGCAGTGGGATGGGTCCCCACGGCGGTGGCGCCGGCGTGAGGTGGTGAACAGAGGCGGCCCGGGGCGGCATGGAGGAGGCTCTGGTCCGACTTGGAAAAGAGGCCCATGCCGGCTTTTTACGCGTACCTGCCGTTGGCTTGCGCATTCTTTCAGCTCCGGCAGGGCTGGACCGAGCCGGGAAAGGGATCTTGGGCAACCACCTCGTTTCGGTCTCTGCGGATGCTGCGTCCCTGCGTTCATCCCATTCCTCTTTGCCTCGCGCGCCGACCCCGTCGGGCCCGTGCACCGGTCGTGCGAAGCCATGGTTCTCATGCAGCAAGCTCTCCCTTTTCTCCCTGCAGTCCCAATCTTGCCCTCAGCAAACGGTTCTCCATGCTGTCGGGCTGGCAAGACCCGAAGCGGCCCTCATGGCACTTCCGGCTCCACCGGGTACGGGCCCCGTGCTCCATCCGAGATGCCGCAAAATGATGCGCGCGGGACCCGTCACGAAGCCTGGCAATGCAGGAGAGAAAGGCACCACAAATCGGCAGCGCTTTTCCCCGGGTTTGGCCGGTGTGGCCGCGGAGGTGATTGCGTGCTGACCCTCGCCCCGGGAGTGCAGGCATGCGGACCGGGCAGTTCGCCCGATTTCACATTCTGATCCGGTTGACCAAGCAGGTGGCCGTCCTCCAAAGGCCGGCCAACCCGCACGCGCACGAGGAGGATCCACGTCCGCCTCCGCCCGTGAGAAAGTCCTGGTCGGCCATCCAGCCCCAGCGCCAGCCCGGGCGCCCCGCAGTCCAACGGCTCCCGGTTCAGGGAGAAACCGACCGGGTACAGAACGCCATGACAAACGGTGCTCGAAAGCATCTTAACAGGCCTCAACCGAGCCACACATTCCGGCCCGCGGCCTTTCACCGTACCGTTCATCCAGACCGGGCTCGAATCTGTCCAAGGCGAAGACGAAACGGATCGGCTCCCCGGCAACCGCGGCTCCATCCATGATGAACCGGACCGGCGGGAAGTGCGGGAACAGTCATACTCATACTCCACCCAGAGGCTCCATGCGTTAACGTGAGCCGGCCGAACGATGCATTCCCGGCGCGCCGGGCGCTGCCCGTCCACCCAGCTGGTCACCCTTCCTTCCGCAGTTGAACCGTCCGGGGCCCCTGCCACAAACCTGCCGCGGTCGGTCCATTCCACCTTCATCTTGAGCAGGTACAGCCGGTAGAATCCCACCAGCCGAACAGGCTCGATATCGTTGGTCCGCCCGTAATGCATCCGGAAAACGCCGTGGTTGGTTGGACTGTATCCCGGCCGTCCCTCTCTCGGGATGAGGCGAAGCAAATCGTTGCCCGGCCCCAGCCCCATGGGCGCCGAATCAGGGCGGCCGGGTCCGAACTCCCAGTAATACTCCGAGTTGGCCTGCACGACCTCCTCCGTGTCTCGAGGCGGTGCTCCGAGCCGCGGCACGCCGTCCCGGACAAAAACGTCGTACTGCGGAGAGTCCTCCATGTGCTTGATGTACCAGCCGCCCGGTTGCAAGGCCACTCAAAGCGGGCCCAACCCTGGGCTCTTCCCGAGATGTGCTTTCCCTGGATGAAGCATCGCATCCAGTTGCGTGGTCAGCGGAAAGCGATCCTCCGGATCCACGAAGGACCTTCCCAATACTGTTGGAGTAAGTTGACGTTTGCGTTGGTTTCCCCTCCCATGCATCCTGGCAAACCGCATTGCAGCAACCACAGGCTCAGCAGGCAGACGTTCATCAGGCGAAAGATCGCGAACGGCGCAGGCGCAGACGGGTCCTGGACGTGGCAACAACGCCAAGGTCCGTGCCCGTCTGTTCTCTTATGGAAAGCTCCGTGCGGCGGCTCCTGTCACCAACGAAGATGCCAGGCACCGCCACTCTTGTCCCGCCGAGGCGTGAGTGTACGAGGATTGGGCCCATCTGCGCAGGGAGGGAAAGGTGCTTCGACCCTCCGCACGCTTTGGTCCACACCCTGATCATCACGAGACCGTTTGTAGGATGAAAAAAAGTCTCAAGCACCTGTGTTGAACCTCCTGCCGCCGGGTCCGGCAGATGCCACCGTGGCCCCGCTCACCCCGGAGCACACTCGCAGGGGGTTCAGTGCCCGTGGGTTGAATGAATGCCCTCGCCGACCGGCTGCGAACGGGCCCTGCCCTTTTATTCCGACACCTCCTCCACCAATGCACCGGCGCGACGGCCGCGACGGCCCTCCGGAATCTCCGGCACCAACAACAACGTGCCGGCCAGGATGAGGCCCACGCTCATGGCCGCCACCTGACCCACCGTGCAATGCTCGATCAGGAAAAAAGCCGCCACCGGTGCCAGCAGACCCCGGACCCCCGTGAAAAACGTGTGCACGCTCATGTAATCGGCCACCCGACCCGGCGGGGCGAACTTGGTCACCCACAGACTCCAGGCCACGTCGCCCCCGGCGTTGGAAACTCCGAAAAGAACGGCCGCCAGCACCAGTCCCACCAAGTGATCACTGGTGAAGAACGTGCCGATTCCAACCGCGAATCCCAGATTCAGCGCGATGCGCAGCACGAAGAAGTTGGCCCGGTCGAACAGCCAACCCCAGAACGGACTCATCAACAGCCGGGCCAGATTGGGGATCACTCCCGTGAGAAAGGCCACTCCGGCCACGCTCAGCGGCTGGCCTCCAACCGTTACTCCGTGCCGTGCGTTGGCCAGGTATTCCACCCGCAACGGGAGCATCATCAGGTTGCCGAAACCCATCAGCATCCACATCACCAGCGTGCGGCGAAAGAGTGGATCCTCCCGCACGAACCGCAGGGCCTTGAACGGGTGGGTGCCGCCGGAGCGTTCCAACGGCCGGGAAGGGCATCGGCTCATGGCCCACCCCGCGAGCAAAAACGCCAGGGAGAACACCAGCAGCAAAACCGGCCAGCGTTCGACCCGACCCGAAAGGGCCCGACCCGCCACCTCGCTGAAGGCGGCCGCCACGGCAATCCGGATCATGACCGTGCGCGAGAACAACCGGCCGCGTTCGTGTTCCGGATAATTGTCCTGGAACACCTGGGTCATGAGGGGCACGGCCATGGCCAGACAGGCCACGGCCACGGCCGCGCCGGTCACGTAGACCGGCAGGATGCGGAAGGTGGCCATGGCGATCAGAACAGCCGCCCCGGTGAAGGCCAGCGCTGCCGCGGCACGGGTCACCGGCCAACCGGCCCGTTCGACCCGGGAAACCAACCACGGTGAAAGCAGGAATCCCACGCTGCCACCGCCGGCCACGAGTGCCTTGGCCCACGCGCCGGCTTGGAACCAACGCACCGCAATGAGCAGCAGGAAGGTCGTTCCGGCCGTCTCCAGAATGCCGCTGGCCACCGCCCGCCAGCGTTCGTAGTAGTAGGTTTTCTCGCGCAGCACCGCCGGGCTCACGCCGCGCCTCCGCGCGCCGCCCGCTGCGGCCTCCGTCTCGGAGCCCGACGCCGCACCTGCGCAGCCAAAAAGGGTGCGCTCCGCACCCTGGTCGCGATTCTCGGGCAAAGGACGAGCCACGCGCCAGCAACCTCCCCCCGTGGCAACGGAACTCCGGGGCCTCCCGCGAGCCGGTCAGCTCGCCCCCCCGCCGGCCGAGGGCAGACGCACGGCCGGGAAATAGACGGTGAAGGTGGTGCCCTGACCCGGAGTGGTCTCCACGTGAATCGCCCCACGCGCCGCCTTGACCAGTCGTTGCACGATGTTCAGCCCGAGGCCGGTGCCCTGTTGCCGGTCCTTGGTGGTGAACCAAGGATCGAAGATCCGGGCCAGCACTTCCGGCGCCATGCCGGGTCCGTTGTCGCGGACCTGCATGGCCAACAGGGGCGGCGTGTTATCGAATCCCTCCATGTTGATGAAGCGCGTACGGGGCGTGTCGCGGAACTGCGAGAGGTCGAGCGCCGTTTCGTACACGCGTCCCTCCACCTCCACGCGATGCGGTTCGGGACTGCACTGGAAGGCGTTGACAATCAGGTTCAGCAGCACCTGGATGAAATCCGTGCCGTTGGCGCGCACAGCCACCGGGTCGGTCACCGGATGCAGGACGAACTCGTGCCGTTGGGAGCTGGGATGCACCCGCACCAGTTGGGCCAGGTCTCCCAGCAGCTGTTCCACCCGCCCGCTGAGGGTGTCCTCGCCTCCCCGCCTCAGATAACTCAGGTAACGGCGGGAGATTTCGATGCAGTTGGTCACCTGCCGGGTGATCACCCGCAACCGCTCACGCAGAAACTCCAGATCGGCCGGTTCGAGTCGGTCGGTCTGGCTCAGCCGCTGGTTCAGCATCTGGAGATAACCGGAGATGACGGTCAGCGGCCCGTTGATGTCGTGGATGATGCTGGCGTAAATCTCTCCGCGGGTTTGGGCGATCTGCTCGGAGATGCGTTGGTTCTGCAATTCGGCGCGCAGGGCCTGGACGTGTTCGGCGTTGTGCCGCAGTTCATAATCGAGCGTGTGCCGCTGAAGCGCCCGGCGCACCGCGGCCCGGATGGTCGCCACGTCGAACGGCTTGTTGATGTAGTCGCACGCCTGCAGACGCAGCGCCTGCCGGATGGTCTCGGTGGTTTCGTACGCGGTGATGACCACCACCTCGATCCCCGGATTGACATGTTTGAGCCGTTCGAGAACCTCGATGCCGGACATGCCGGCCATCCGGATGTCCGTGATGGCCACGTCCACCGGATGCTGCTGGGCCAGGGCAATGGCGGTGGGACCGTCGGCCGCCAGCAGGACCTCGAACTCGTCCTTGAAGATCACCTGCAAGGACTGGCGAGGTCCCTCCTCGTCATCCACGATTAACAGAACCGGTTTCCGGCGCGGCAAGGCGTTCACCGGCGCCGTCCTGGCTGCGTCCGGTATCAACGTGGTGCTCATGTCGTTCTTCCGCTCGTGCGATCCCCGCCCGGGCCGCCCGCGGACGGCCCGTCCCGCTCATAAACGCATCTTACAGCGGATCGGCCCCATCTCAAGCCCGCAATCCCCGGCACCTCCGCGGTTACCAACCCCTCCCAAGGCCGCCCCCGCCCGGATCGGGGCTGGCCCGATCGCCCGTTCGTGCTACGGTGGAGGTGCATGAATCCGACGGTGACGGTGGAAAACCTGCCGGTGATCCGCGACGCCCGGGGTTGGGTGGTCGAACCGGTGGAGGAACGGCATCTGCCGGGGATCCGCAACGTCCACGTGGTGTGGACCGAACCCGGCCGGTTGCGAGGCAATCACTATCACCGGGCGACAACCGAGATCCTGCTGGTCACCGGGCCGGCGCGTGTCTGCTGGGAAGAGGAGGGCCGGCGGCAGGAAACGGTCGTGGCCGAGGGCGAGGCCCGTCGCTTCTTTTTCCCGCCCGGGGTGCCTCATGTCATCCAGAACATCGGCACCCGCCCCATCGTGCTGGTGGCTTTTACGAATCGTCCCCATGACCCGGCCCGGCCCGACACGGTGCGTCACGTGTTGATCGAGGCCTGAACCGCCGGTCCAACCGCGGAACGCCCGGCGCCCGCACGCCCGGGAGCTTGCCCGAAACCCTCCGCCGCGGTAAGGGGAGCAGCGGCATGGACGAGCGGGAAGCGTTCATCGCGCTGAACATGATCGACCACATCGGGCCGGTGCGTGCCCGACATCTGCTCAACCACTTCGGATCCGCCGCCCGCATCCTCCGGGCCACGCGCGATGAACTGCTGCGCGTGGAAGGCATCGGGGAGGAAACCGCCGAGGCCATCGTGCGGTGGGAGGAACAGGTGGATCTCGGCAGGGAACTGCAACGCATCCGCGACTTCGGCTGCCGGGTGCTGATCCCCTCAGACGAGGAGTACCCGGCACTGCTCCGCCAGGTCTACGATCCGCCGCTGGTGCTGTATGTGAAGGGCCGGTTGTTGCCGCGCGACCGCAACGCGGTGGCGATCGTCGGCTCGCGCATGACCACCCATTACGGCATGGAGGCTGCGCGGAAACTGGCCTGCCAACTGGCCTGGGTGGGCGTGACCGTGGTCAGCGGCGGTGCCCGCGGCATTGACACGGCGGCCCACCAGGGTGCCCTGACCGCCAAAGGCCGCACGGTGGCCGTGCTGGGCACCGGGATCAACCTGGTCACCCCGCCCGAAAATGCCGAATTGTTCGAGCGCATCGCCGCGCAGGGGGCGGTGATCACCCAGTTCCCCTTCAATCGCCCGGCCGACCGGCAGAGTTTCCCCATCCGCAACCGCATCGTGGCCGGGATGACCCTGGGCACCGTGGTGGTGGAAGCAGGACTGCACAGCGGGGCGCTGATCACGGCCAACTTCGCCCTGGACTACGGGCGCCAGGTGTTTGCCGTGCCGGGGCGGATAGACTCCCCGCAAAGCAAGGGCTGCCACGATCTCATCAAGAAGGGGGCCAAACTCTGCGAAAGCGCCGAGGACATCCTGACGGAGTTCGAATACCTCTTCCCGCCGTCCAACCGGACGGGAACCGGTCCACCGGCAGCTCCGGGGCCGGCCCTCGAACTGCCCGAAACCGAGCAACGGGTCTGGGACGCCCTCGGCACGGAGGAACGGTCCGTGGACGAGATCATCCGGCTCACCGGTCTGCCGGCTGCAACCGTCGCCGTCGCCCTGCTGGCCCTGGAGATGAAACGGTTGATCCGACAGCTGCCGGGCAAGATCTTCGTCCGCGCCCGGTGACGGGCGAACGGACGCCCCACCTTGACAGGGCGAGGGCCCTCGGTTTTGGCTGGCTGGCATGAAAGCGGCCTTCATCCGCCGAACCGGTCCGCCGGAGGTGATCGAGTACGGTGAACTGCCCGATCCGCAACCGGGCCCGCGTCAGTGCCTGGTCCGGGTCCGTGCCGCGGACGTCAATCCCATTGACGTCTATGTGCGCAGCGGCGCCGTTCCCGCCCCGCTCTCCTTTCCGTGGATCCCCGGACGCGACCTCGCCGGGGAGGTAATCGCCGTGGGCGCGGAAGTGCGCCGGTTCAAGCCCGGCGACCGGGTGTGGGCCACCGGTCAGGGGTTCGCAGGCCGGCCGGGCACGTTTGCCGAGCTGGCCGCAGTGGACGAAGAGTGGCTTCACCCGATACCCGAGGGTGTCGAGTACGAGACCATCGTGGCGCTCTCCCTCGTGGGAATCACGGCTCACCTGGCACTGTTCCGCTGCGCCCGCCTGATTGCGGGGGAGACGGTGGTCATCTGTGGTGCGGGCGGTGCGGTGGGATCGGTGGCCCTGCAAATGGCGCGGCTGACGGGTGCCCGTGTGGTGGCCCTGGCCGGCAGCGCGGAGAAGGTCGCGGCATGCCGCGAGTGGGGCGCCGACCTCGCCCTGGACTACCACGATCCCGGCCTGCCGGATGCCATCCGAAAGTTCGCGCCCGAGGGCGTCCAGGTGTGGATCGAGACGGGCCGGAACCCGGATTTCGATCGCATGGTGGGTCTGACGACCCTGAATGGGCGGATGGTGGTGTTTGCCGGTCGCGACGCCCGCCCGCCTTTTCCCGTCGGTCCGTTCTACGTGAAGAACCTCACGCTGTACGGCTTCGCCATGTTCAACTACCCGGCGGCCGAATTGCGGCCGGCCGCCGAAGCGATCAACCGATGGACCGCCGAGGGCCGGCTCCGGATACGGATCGCGCACGTGCTGCCGCTGGCGGAAGCGGCGCGGGCGCATCGCCTGCAGGAGGAAAGCACCCTGCACGGCCGGGGCAGCTGGTTTGGCAAAATCGTGCTGAAACCATGAAAGTCCGTCGGTCTCGGGCAAACCTCGGAACCCGACCGGTGAGTCGGGCGCCGGCAACTTTTCCCGGGCCGGCCCGCCGCCTGGTGGTGCCTGTCAGCCGGAGAATCCACGCATGAAGGTGCTGGTCACAGGCGGGGCCGGTTTCATCGGCTCGCACCTGTGCGAGCGTTTGTTGGCCGCAGGGCACAGCGTGTGGGCGTTGGACAACCTGGATCCGTTTTACGATCCGGAGATCAAACGCGGCAACCTGCGCGAAATCACGCGGATCTCCGACCGGTTCCATTTCGTGCAGGGGGACATCACCGAGCCGGAGCCGCTGCGGCGGCTCTGTCACGAGGTGCGGTTCGACCAGGTCGTGCACCTGGCGGCGCGGGCCGGCGTGCGGCCCAGCCTGGAACAGCCCGCGCTGTACCAGCGCGTCAACGTGGAGGGGACGGTCCACGTCCTGGAGGCGGCCCGTGAAAGCGGCGTGCGCAAGCTGGTGCTGGCCTCCTCGTCCTCCGTGTACGGTTGCAATGCGAAAGTCCCCTTTGCCGAGGACGATCCCCTCACCGCCCCCATCTCCCCCTACGCCGCCAGCAAGATCGCCTGCGAAGCGCTGGGCCACGTCTACCACCACGTATACGGGCTGGACGTCGTCATGTTGCGGTTCTTCACCGTGTACGGGCCGCGGCAGCGACCCGATCTGGCCATCCACAAGTTTGCCCGGCTGATCCGGGAGGGGCGGCCCGTGCCGGTCTACGGGGACGGTTCCAGCGCGCGCGATTACACCTTCATCACCGACATCCTGGACGGCATCGAGGCCTGCATGCGCCAGGACTTCGGCTTCGAAATCTTCAACCTGGGCGATTCAAGGCCCGTCCGGCTTGATCGCCTGATCGAACTGCTCGAACAGGCCCTGGGCCGGCCCGCCCAACGCCGGTGGTTGCCCGCCCAACCCGGCGACGTCCCCATCACCTACGCCGACATCCGAAAGGCGGCTGCACGCCTCGGTTACCAACCCCGCGTGCCGCTGGAGGAGGGTATCCGACATTTCGTGGCCTGGCTGGACCGCGCCTCGCCCCCACCCGGTCCCGGCTCCGGCGGGAGTTCGTCCTGAACCGACCCGGCGTTGCACTGCGCGCAACGGGCGGTAAGCTGAACCCCATGAATCTGCAGGAACAACTGACCGAGCTGGCCCGTCAGGCGCGGGCCGCCTCGCGCGCCCTGGCCCTTCTCACCACCGAGGAGAAAAACCGCTGCCTGCGGGCCATGGCCGATGCACTGGAGCAACAGACCCCGGCTTTGCTCGAGGCCAACCGGCAGGACATGGAAGCCGCCGCCGCGGCGGGTCTGCGGCCGGCCATGCTGGATCGGTTGCGGCTGGACGAAAACCGCGTTCGCGCCATGGCCCGCGGCCTGCGCGAGGTGGCGGACCTGCCCGATCCCGTGGGCCGGATCCTGGAGGAACGCGTACGACCCAACGGATTGCGCCTCCGCAAGGTGGCCGTCCCCATCGGCGTCATCGTGATCATTTACGAGGCACGCCCGAATGTCACGGCCGACGCGGCCGGCCTGTGCTTCAAGTCCGGCAACGCCACCATCCTGCGCGGCGGCCGCGAGGCGCTGCATTCAAATCAGCTCATCGCACAAATCCTCGTCGGCGCAGGCCGGGAGGCGCTGGGCGACCGGTTCCCCGCCCACGCCATCCAGGTTGTCCCCACGGCCGATCGCGAGGCCATCCCGATCCTGCTCTCGCTCACCCAGTACGTGGACCTGTGCATCCCCCGCGGTGGCGAGGGTCTGATCCGTGCCGTGGCCGAGTGCAGTCGCGTGCCGGTCATCAAACATTACAAGGGCGTCTGCCACGTCTATGTGGACGGCGAGGCGGATCCCGACATGGCCGAGCAAATCGTGCTCAACGCCAAGTGCCAGCGCCCGGCCGTCTGCAATGCCATGGAAACCCTGCTGGTGGACCGGCGGATCGCCTCGTCCTTCCTACCCCGCATCGGCCGTGCCCTGGCCGCGCGCAAGGTCCAGCTCCGGGTGGATTCGGCCGCCCAACAACTCTTGCAGAATCTGCAGACCGAGCCGCCCTTGGAGCTGCGCCCGGCCACCGAACAGGACTGGTACACCGAATACAATGATCTGATCCTCAACGTGCGCGTGGTGGACGGCGTCCAGGAAGCCATCCGCCACATCAACACCTACGGCAGCGCCCACAGCGACGCCATCGTCACCCGCAATGAGACCACGGCCCAACAGTTCCTGGCCGGTGTGGACGCCGCAGCCGTGTACTGGAACGCTTCCACGCGGTTCACCGACGGCGGCGAGTTCGGCATGGGCGCCGAAATCGGCATCAGCACCGACAAGGTGGGCGCCCGCGGTCCGATGGGCTTGGAAGAGCTGACCAGCTACAAGTGGATCGGCCTCGGCCAGGGACAGATACGAACCTGAAACCGGGCCTTTCGAGCTCCCCCGGCCGTTGCCCGCGCCTCAGTCCGGCCGGGAACCACCCGGTTCGCCGGCCCGCCCGGCCCCCCCGGCGCCGCCCGGGTCGAACCAGCCCGACGCGGTGACCACGGCGTGCACCGGCACATCGTGCGGGAGCACCGGCACCCGTTCGATGTACTGACATCGGAAGGCAACCCCGCAGCGAAAGCCCCGCGTGCGGGCCAGCAACACATCGTAGTAACCCCAGCCCCGCCCCAGCCGATTCCCGCGGCGGTCGAACGCCATCCCGGGCACGATCAACAGGTCCGGTTCCTCCCAGCCCACGCTGGGCAGGTCCGCCCGGGGCTCTTCGATGCCGAACCGGGCCCGAACGACGTCATGCTCCGGTTCGGTCACCACCGCCGGCGCGTAATCGCGGGTCTCGAGATTGTAACGGGGCAGGGTCAACACCTTGCCCTCGGCCAGGGCCCGGAACCAGAGCGGCCTGACGTCCGGTTCCGTACGCATCGGCGCAAACAACATCACGACCCGCGCGCGCCGCCAGACCGCGCTGCCGAGCAGGTGTTCGCAGATTCGTTGCGATTCCTCGGCCCGCTGCGCCTCGTCCATCGCGTTCAGGCGGCGGTTCATCTCCGCCCGCCAGCGCAGTTTCAAACTCTCGGCGGCGGCGCGCCCGGCCTCTTCCCATTCGCCCATGGCTCAATCGGTCCGGGTTCCCTACGGCTGGTCCCCCGGGGATGGCCGCCCTTGTTCCCGGAGGCCGCGCCAGTATCGAAGCCGTTCCTGGATGCGTTTCTCGGCCCCTTGGTCGGACGGCTCATAAAAGGTCTTCTCCACACCGAGATAATCCTGGGCCACGAAATGTCCGGGGTGATCGTGCGGATAGAGGTACCCGGCACCATGGCCGAGTCGTTCGGCGCCCCGGTAGTGGGTGTCTCGAAGATGCCGCGGGACCGGCTGCGTGCGGTTCTGGCGCACATCGGTCAGCGCAGCTTCGATGGCCTTGTAGGCGCTGTTGCTCTTCCAGGCGGTGGCGATGTAGACGGTGGCTTCGGCCAGGGGAATGCGTGCCTCCGGCCAGCCCACGCGTTCGGCGGCTTCCTGCGCCGCCACGGCCAACACCAACGCCATGGGATCGGCCAAACCCACATCCTCGGCCGCACAGATGACCAACCGCCGGGCGATGAACCGGGGATCCTCACCCGCGTGGATCATCTTGGCCAGCCAGTAGAGGGCCGCATCCGGATCGCTACCCCGGAGGGATTTGATGAAGGCCGAGATCGTGTCGTAATGCGCGTCCCCGGCCGCGTCGTACACCACGGCCTTCTTCTGGATGCTCTGTTCGGCCGCGCCCAGGTCCACTCGAATCACGCCGTCCGGACCCGGCGCGGTGGTCAGCGCGGCGATCTCCAGCGCATTGAGCGCCTTGCGCGCGTCGCCGTCGGCCACCCGGGCCAGATGTCGCAGGGCTTCCTCGCTCACCTCCAGCTGCATGTGGCCCAGGCCGCGCTCCGCATCAGCAAGCGCCCGTCGCATCAGCACCATCAGGTCCTCTTCCGACAAAGGCTGCAGTTCGAAGATCTGGGAGCGCGACACCAACGGGGCGTTGACGAAAAAGAAAGGGTTCTCCGTGGTGGCCCCGATGAGGCGGATGACGCCCGATTCCACATCCGGCAACAGCACATCTTGTTGCGCGCGGTTCAACCGGTGGATTTCATCCAGAAACAACACCGTGGGCCGGCCGGTCCGTTGAAGACGGTGCGCCGCCGCCGCCAGCACACGCCGTACCTCCGCCACGCCGGTCTCCACACCGCTCAGCCGTTCAAAATGCGAGCGTGTATGGCGGGCGATCACCTCCGCCAGCGAGGTCTTTCCCGTGCCGGGTGGGCCGTAAAGGATCAGCGACTGGATGCGATCGGCCTCGATGGCGCGGCGCAACAACCGGCCCGGGCCCAGGATGTGCCTCTGCCCGACAACCTCCTCCAATGTCCGCGGCCGCATCCGGGCCGCCAACGGCATGGCCGAATGCCCGGCCGCCGCGGATGCGTCGCCGCCGCCTGAAGCTTCCTGGGATCGGCTGAACAGGTCGTCCTCCGCCACGCAGGAAAGGTAGGCCCTCCACCCGGCGCCGCCCAAGCCGGAAAAGAGCCCGGTAGCCGCCGGGCCCCCTGCCGGCGCCAGGCCGGCGACCAGTGGGCTGAACAACCGACCCTTCGGTTCCCTGCTGAGCACAGGCCAACGGACCCCTGAGTGAGGAAACTCCCCCGGCGGGAAGCCAGGGCAGCCTCTTGTTCCCGGAGGAAAGAGGCCGACGCAGCCGCACCGGGCAGGCGCCCGGCAACATACAGCGAAGGGGGCCCCGCAATCCCGCCGCCCCGCACGGCAGCCCCGGGTCCCTTCCCGTCCACACACCGAGCCCCGAGCCCTGCAAGGGCGATCTCGGGCAAACCCACCCGCCCGCCCACCTGCACCAGCGGCCGGGCACATCCAAGGGCTCCGGCGCCCTTCGTCCAAGGCGGCTTCGCCCGCACCCGGGGAATGTGGATCCGCCATTCGAAACGGGCCCGCCGCGCCGCCGACCGCCGGGAGCGGACCAGCCGGTGGTCCGGTCCGTGGGATTGCAGAACCGGCGGCCCCTGCGGTAAGGTCCGGCCCGGAGCAACGAACACCATGCATATCGTGCATGTCCACGTGCAGGTAAGGTCCGAGTGCGTCGAGCCGTTCCTCGAGGCCACACGCCTCAACGCCCGTGAGAGCCGGAAGGAACCGGGAGTGATCCGATTCGATGTCCTCCAGCAGGCAGACGATCCGACGCGGTTCGTGCTGGTGGAGATCTACCGGGATGCCGAAGCCGCGGCTGCACACAAGGCCACCGCGCATTACGCGGTCTGGCGTGACACAGTGGCGCCGATGATGGCCGCGCCCCGTCAGGGCATCCGGTACCGCGATTGTGCACCGGCCGGGGACAGGGATCCAGCCGGCTCCGCTGCGGCGGATGCCGCCTGAGTGAGCCCGACACGAATGAGGCATTCCCACCAGCGAAAGGTCTGCCGCGCAAGGTCGCGCGGCGCGAATGGGAGGTTGGGACCGTGAGACCGACCGATTTGCGAGGCATCCTGCAGTACGTCCCGCAGTTTCGGGACCGCACGTTCGTGATCGCCGTGGACGGTGCGGTGATCACGGACGACAATTTCCCGAACCTGCTGTTGGACATCGCGGTTCTGCGGTCACTGAACATCCACGTGGTCCTGGTGCACGGGGCGGCGGCGCAGATCGAGGCCCTGGCCCGGGAACAACAGATCCAGCCCTCCAACCTCGACGGCGACGGCGTGACAGACGCGGCCACGCTCCGTCTGGCGCTGACGGCTTCGAACCGGCTCACGCACGAAATCCTGGAGGGATTGGCCGCCACCGATTTGCGGGCCGCCTGTCCGAACGCAATCGTGGCCTACCCGGCCGGGATCCTGCACGGCGTGGACCGCCTCTACACCGGCAAGGTCGAACGGGTGGACGTCCAACTGCTGGAAACCCTGATCCAACACGGGATCGTTCCGGTCGTCCCGCCGCTGGGTTTCGACGGCGAAGGCCACACCTACCGCCTGAATTCGGACAGCGTGGCGGTGGCGGTGGCCACGGCACTCAAGGCCGTCAAACTGATTTTTGTCACCACCCGCGATGCCCTGGAACACAACGGAAAACCCATCCGGCACATCATGGTGGCCGACCTGGAACAACTGCTGGCCCAGCAGCCGGACGGGTTCCCCCGCGAGCTGCTCTCGAAGGCGCGTCACGCCGCGGCCGCCTGCCGCGCCGGCGTGCACCGCGTCCACATCATCAACGGCCGGATCAACGAAGGTCTGTTGGCCGAGGTTTTTTCCAACGAGGGCGTCGGGACGCTGGTCTACGCCGACGAGTACCAGCAAATCCGGCGCGCCCTCAAAAAGGATGCCCGCACCATCTATGCCCTGATCCAACAGGCGGTGGCCACCGAAGAGTTGATGCGCCGGACCCGCGCCGGCATCGAGCGACAAATCGGGGACTATTACCTTTTCGAGATCGACCGCAACCCCGTGGCCTGCGTGGCCCTGCACCCGTATCCCGAGGAAGCCAAGGGCGAGGTGGCCTGCTTGTACGTCAAACCCAGCCACGAAAACCAGGGAATCGGCCGCAAACTGCTCCAGTTCGTGGAAAATCGCGCCCGCGAGATGGGCCTGCGCACCTTGTTCGCCCTCTCCACCCAGACGTTCATGTATTTTCAGACCAAGGCCGGCTTCGTGGAAGGGTCGCCCGAGGACCTGCCGCCGGCCCGACGTGAAAAATACGAACAAAGTGGCCGGCGTTCGAAAATCCTGATCAAACACCTTTAACCGCCGTCCCGGAACCCTCCGGCCCTCACCGTTTTCATCATGGGCAGCACCACCTGCATCCTCAGCATCGGCACCCCAAAACGCATCGGGTTCATCTCCACACGCCTCAAGGGCACCGACGGCGTCACGCTGGAGGCCCGCAAATGGGCACGCATCCTGGAAGACATGGATCACCAGTGCTTCTGGATGGCCGGCGAACTGGACGCGCCCCCCGAGGTCAGTCATCACGTGCCCCTGGCCTTCTTCGGACATCCCGAGATCGCCGACCTGCAGTCGCGGCTCTTCGGCGTCACCACGCGCAGCCGGGAAACCACCGACCGCATCCAGGCCATCAAACAACAGCTCAAGGAGGAGATCTACCGCTTCCTCGACCGCTTCAACATCGAGGTCGTGATCTCGGAGAACATTCTCTCGCTGCCCATGCACGTGCCGCTGGGCCTGGCCATGGTGGAAGTGCTGGCCGAAACCGGCCTGCCCACCATCGCTCACCACCACGACTTCACCTGGGAACGCGAGCGGTTCGTCATCAGCGCCGTCAACGATTACCTGCGCTGCGCGTTTCCGCCGGCTCTGCACCGCATCGAGCACGTGGTCATCAATTCCATGGCCCAGAAGGAGCTGGCCCGGCGTTGCAGCCTCCCCTCCGCCATCATCCCCAACGTGCTGGATTACGAAACCCCGCCACCGGGCATGGACGATTACAACCGTGACCTGCGCAGGGAAATCGGCCTGGCCGATGACGACTGGTTCATTCTCCAGCCCACGCGCGTGGTGCCGCGCAAGGGAATCGAACACGCCATCGAACTGGTCCGCCGCCTCAAGGATCCCCGGGCCAAACTGGTCATCTCCCATCCCGCCGGCGACGAGGGCAACGCCTACGTGGCCATGTTGCAGGACCGGATCGCCGACGCCGGCATCGAGGTCAAATTCATCGCCGACCGCGTGGGCGAAAAACGCGGCCTCAACGCCGCGGGCCGGAAGGTTTACACCCTGTTCGATGTCTATCCCCACGCCGACCTGGTCACCTACCCCAGCTACTACGAAGGTTTCGGCAACGCCTTCCTGGAAGCCATCTACTTCGGCAAGCCCGTGGTCGTGAACACGTACGCCGTCTACGCGCGCGACATTGCCCCGCTGGGCTTCCGCACCATCGCCATGTCCAACCTGGTCACCCGCGAGGTGGTCGAACAGGTGCGGGAGATCCTGCAAAACGCACGGCTGCGCGAGGAATGGGCCCGGACAAACTATCAGCTCGGCCTGAAATATTTCTCCTTTGCCGTGGCCCGGCGCAAACTGGTGGCGCGTCTGGCCAACCTGTTCGGTGAAGGGCTCTGACCGGTCCACGCCCGCGGTCCGGCCTTTGCCCGCGCCGGATGGCGGCCGTCGCCCGGCCCGGGTCGGACCGCACGCCCGACCGGACATCGGTTGCGGAAACACGGTTGACAGGTGGAGCACCCGCCCCTAGGCTGCGACCGTTGATCGCTGTGGAGAGGACGCACACATGCTGATTCGCATCAGTCTCATTATTGCCTTGGTGGCCGGTTTGGCAACAGCCGGGATCAACCTCTTCCAGGTCCGGACCAAGTTCGAAACGCTCAAGGCCGATCGCAACAACGAGCGATCGCTCAAGGAACAGGCACTGGCCGAGCTGAGTTCCACCCGGCAACAACTCAACCAAACCACCGCGCAGCTCAAGAAGGCCGAGGAGGAACTGGCCACCGCCCGCAAAGAACGCGACGAAGCCGTCGCCACGGCCGAAACCCAGACCCGCCGCGCCAATCAACTGGACGAGGAACTCAAAAAGACCCGGGCAACTCTCGAGGATGCCCGCGCCGAGCTGGCCCGTTGGAACGTGCTCGGGATCCCGGTCGAACAGGTCAAGGAAGTGGTGGCACTGAACCGGCGCCTGCTCGAACAGGTTGAGGTCCAAAAAGAGGAGATCGAGGCCCTGATCCGGGCCAACTCCCGTCTGACCAACGAACTGGCCCGCGTGTTGGGCGGCACCGAGTACGTGGTCCGCCTCCCGGCACATCTGCGGGGCAAGGTCATCGCCTACGATCCAAAGTGGGATTTCGTCGTGGTCAACGTCGGCGAGGAGCAGGGTCTCCTCGAATACGGCGAGCTGCTCATCAGCCGCAACGGCCAACTGGTCGGCAAGGCCATCGTCCGGAAGGTGGAAAAGGACCGGGCCGTTGCCAACCTGGTGCCCGGCTGGAAACTCGGCGAGCCGGTGGAGGGCGACGAGGTCCTCCCGGCTCACCCGGCATCCTGAACCGTCCATGAAACGGTCGTTCTGGCTGGCCCTGTGGTTGGGATGGGTCTGCGTGGCCGGCTGGGGTTGCAGTTCGACCGACCCGGCCAACCGTTCGGCCCGTCCTTGGAACACTCCCAAACAGTGGGAGACCGGTCTTCCGACCGGGATTCTGGAGGGGCGCTGAACCCGTCGGAGAAGCCGGCGCGCGCCTCTGGTGTGCCTTGCCCCGGCGCCCTGCGTTCAGCCCGATCACCCGCCTGTGTCCGCCGGTCGGTTCGCCGTTCCTGACGATCCGCCAGAGCCCGTTTCGACCGGCCAACCGGCCATCAACAACGCGCGATATCCGCCAATGAGCGATACCACGCGCCGATACCCCATCCGCTGCGCCGACTCCGCGGCCAGCGCCGACCGGTACCCTCCGCCGCAGTACAGGATCAGCTCCATGTCCTTGTCAGGAAACCGCCGTTCCAGGTCCCGCTCGAAAATGCCCCGGCCCAGATGCACCGCGCCTCGTGCATGGCCGGCCTGCCATTCATGGTCCTCGCGCACATCCACCAACACCGCGGAGGGATTAACCTCCAGGCGCGCGCGCAATTCGGCCACGCTGATTTCCGTGATCTTCTTTTTTGCCTCGTTGACCAGCGCCAGAAACCCGGGTGAATGCTGCATGGCGTCAGCCTACCTCCGCACCTTTCACACGCCAAGCGCACCGGCGAAACCCCGCTTCCCCTCCCTGCTCGCGCGGCGGACGCACCCGCCCCGGCCCCGCACCCACACGGGCCGGATCGCCGCCGCACCTCCGAACTGAGGCATGTGCAGGTCCGGTCCATCCTCGTTACCGATTTCCCTGGGACTGCTTGCAGCGGTCTTTCTCTGGGGCGGCAACAACACCGGCGTGCGCTACCTTGTCCAATCCTGGCCGCCGGTGTTCACCGGCAGCACACGATTCCTCCTGGCGGGGTTGCTCTTGTTGGCCGTGCTGCGCGGGACACACTGGCTGGGGCCCTGGCAACCCGTGCCCCGCAAACTGAACGGTCCGCTCTGGTGGCGCGGCGGCTTCAGTCTCGCCGCCTACATCGTGGTCTTCAACGAGGCGCTCCGCCATACCTCCGCCTCCCACGTGGCACTCCTCCTGGCCGCCTCGCCCGTGTGGGCCCTGCTCGCCGAGGGCCGACCCCCATCCGCCCGTCACGCCCTCCGCGCGTACGGGGCCGCCGCGCTGGCCCTGGGTGGCGTGGCCGTGTTGGTGGCGCCGGAGCTCCAACAATCGGGCTGGAGCTGGAGAGGCGAGCTGTTGGGGTTGCTGGCCAGCGTCTTGTGGACCCATTACGGACGACAATGCCGCTGGCTCGGCCAGCACCTCCAAGGAGCCGAGGTAACCGCCCATTCCATGTGGCGGGCGGCGGTCTGGCTGGCCCCCTGGGCCGCCGCGGAATGGATGACCCGCCCCGTCCCGATGCGCGCCGACCTGCTCGGTGTCCAGATCTATTGCGCCCTGGCCGGCGGCGTGGCGGCCTTCGGCCTTTGGACTCATGCCCTGAAACACTGGGAGGCCAGCCGCGTCCTCCTGTTCAACAACCTGATTCCCCTGACCACGATGTTGTGGGCGGCCTGGTTTCTCGACGAACCCGTCACCGTCCGATTCTTCATGGCCCTGGCCCTGGTGCTGGCCGGCGTCTGGCTGGGTCAAAGCCCCCGGACGCACGCTCCCGACGCACCGACCACCGTCCCGCAATCGCCCACCGCCAACCCACCGTGACCGGAAACCCACACGGTGCCGGCCCGGTCCACCCCACCTCCCACACCTCCGATCCAGTCCGCCGTGCATCCGGCGCGCGGCCCCTTTCGCCGTCCAGCTCCAAGCCGGGCTTCCAGGCCCCGGCATTCCCCGACGGGTCGGTGAAGACCCGGCCCTCACCAACCCCGGGTCCATCCACGACGCGGATGGACCGCCCAAGCCTGCAGGACCTGCTCAGATTTCGAGGCCCTGCCCGGCGCGATACCGCGCCGGCAAAGGCAGGCGCACCAGGTGTCACCCCGTCCCCGTGACAAGGGCGGTTCCTCCGCGCGAACCGATCTGGCGCCCACCCGCTTGCGACGGTCCCGCACCCGCCGGCGACGGGGTGCTTTCTCCCCCGGGTGGCCTGCCTCTGGAACCATGGCCAAAATTGGCCATGGCGAAGGAGGCCCCCCGGTGGAATAATGTCCCACGCAAAACGGGACGGCGCAGCAGATGCGCCGAGGTCAGAACGAAACGTGAAACCCGACAAAAACCACGTCCTCAAACAGTCTATGAAAGTGAATCCGCGTCATGTTGGGATTTTGCTGGCCGGGTTGGTCGCCGTGGCGGTCCCGGCCCGTGCCCAGACCCAGACCAACGTCTTCACTCCGGTCGCGGACACCTTCGTCCGCTACGGGATCAACCAGGAAAACAACTACGGCTCGCTCGAGTACCTCGAGCTGTACGGCAACGGCACCGCACGCGATTACTTTTCGTACGTGCGTTTCGACCTCTCCTCGTTGCCGGCCGGGATTCAATTGACCGACGCGTCGCTCCATTTGACCAAGGTGACCGGCGGCATCCGGAACGACACCCTGACGACCGGCCGGCTGCGCATCCTGGGCCTCAACGAAGTGGACGGCAACACGCCCCAAAACTGGGACGAACTGAGCCTGACCTTCAACACCATCGGCGCCGAATGGACCAACCCGAATGAATTCGATCCGACCCGGGTGACCAGTTTCGACAATGACCTGGGCAACGAAGTGGCCGACAACACGGCCGGGTTCGCTACCATCAGCGGCGCCAACCTGGTCAGTTTCCTGAGTGACCGTCTGAATTCGGGCGGCCTGGTCACGTTCATCCTCGACTTCGCCACCACGGAAGGCGGGCGCGGCTTCGCCTTCGGGTCGCGAGAAAACACCAATCCCGATGCCCGGCCCCAGCTGACCGTGGCGTGGGTGGTACCGGAGCCGACCCTGCCCGCGCTCCTCACGCTGGGCGGTCTCCTCTTCCTGGCATGGCACCGACGCCTCCGCTGAGCCGTCGGCCTTCGGAAGGACCGATCCGGACCTTTTGCCACACCTGGCTTCCCGCGCTCCTGATGGCAGGACTGGCGGGGGCCGGGTGTTCTTTTGCGCCGGTTTCTCCGGCCAGGCGGGCGCCGACACCGGTCAGCCTCGTCGTCACGCAAGGGCACTTCATACTGGACAACGGGTTGTTGCGCGCCCGGATCGAGCAACGGTCGGGTGTCCTGGTCTCCCTCCGGTTCGAAGGGCGCGAACTGCTGGCACAACAAAGCGCCGGCGGCGCACTGGGAGGGTACTGGTCCTGGGTGGGACTCCTCACTCCCGGTCCCCGGCGCGTGGGCCAGGTACGCATCGACCCCGCCACCAACGGGGGTGCCCTGGCCGAGGTGGCCACCGAGTTCCTTCAGGACCCGGAGCGGGAACCCGCCTCCGTCGAGATGAGCCTTCGCTACACCATGCTGCGCGGCGAGCCGTGTCTCTACGTGAGCGCGGTCTGGAGGCATCGGGCCGGCGATCCGCCCCTGGCCGTGGGAGAAGCCCGCTACGCGCTGAAGTTGAATCCGGACCTGTTTGATTTCCTGTCGGTGGACAAAACCCGTCAACGGCACATGCCCGCCCCGGCAGACTGGGACCGGGGCGAACCCACCAACCTGAAAGAGGCTCGTCGCCTGGTCACGGGGCGGCACGCCGGCACGGTCGAACACAAATACGACTACGCCGCCCCGCTGTACGAAATCCCCGCCTACGGCTGGAGCAGCACACGCGAACGAATCGGTCTTTGGATCGTGCAACCCTCGTGGGAGTCGGTGGCCGGCGGCCCCACCAAGGTGGAACTGACCGGTCATCTCGACGTCAACCCGGGTGGCACCCCCACGCTCCTGTGGATGTGGCTGGGCAGCCACTACGGCGGCAGCTCCCTGGTGGTGGGCACCAACGAAACCTGGAGCAAGTTCATCGGTCCCATCGCCCTGTACTGCAATCGAGGCGGCCGGCCGGCGCAGCTTTGGGGCGACGCACTCGAACGCGCCCGTGCCGAAGCCGCCCGTTGGCCGTACGATTGGGTGCGCGATCCCGACTACCCGCCCGCCTCCGAACGAGCGGTCGTCCGAGGCCGCATCCGGCTCCTGAATCCGGAGACGACCCCTTCCCGCCACGGCCGCATGTGGGTGGGCCTCACCGCACCGGACCATCCCGTGCCCGCGATCCGGGGCCGCGGGCGCCGCTTCAACCGTCCCGGCTTGGCCTTCACCAATGCCACGCCCACCGCCCCACCCGGGCTCACCAACCGGTCACCCGACTTTTTCCGGGGCTTTCCACCGCTGGTGGACTGGCAGCGCGACGGCAAACACTACCAGTTCTGGACCCGGGCACGGCCCGACGGCTCCTTCGAAATCCCGCACGTCCGGCCGGGAACCTGGACCTTGCACGCCTTCGCCGAGGGCGTGCTCGGTGAGTTGGTGCGAACCGGCGTAACGGTCCGAGCCGGGCAGCAGCTCGATCTCGGAGAGATTCCCTGGCAACCGGAGCGTTTCGGCCGCACGCTCTGGGAAATCGGTGTGCCCGACCGCACCGCCCGCGAGTTCCGACACGGCGATCACTACTGGCAGTGGGGCCTCTACCTCCGTTACCCACAGGAGTTCCCGCACGACGTGGATTACGTGATCGGCCGCAGCGACTGGCGCCGGGACTGGAACTACGTGCAGCCGCCCCGCATCCGCGCATTGCCCGGCATACCCTTGTCAGAAGAGCAGGAAATCACCGAGGAACCCGATCCACCCGCCAACGGAAACGCAGGCCCCCGAACCCGCGTGGAGCCCACGACATGGACCATCCGCTTTGCCCTGCCGGAGCCCGTGCGAGGGACGGCGGTCCTGCGCATGGCCTTCTGTGGAGCCGGCCCGCGTTGCCGGATCGAAGTGGCCGTCAACGGCCGCCCGGTCGGCGACACCGGCCTGTTGCCTGCCACCAGCACCATGCATCGGGATGGCATCACGGGGTACTGGACCGAGCGCCGCGTCCGTTTCGACGCCGCCCTGCTGCGTGCGGGTGAGAACCGGATCACGCTGCACCTCCCGGCCGAGTCCTGGACCCAGGGCGTCCTCTACGATTATCTCCGGCTCGAGCTGGCAGAGGATCCGGACGCTCCCTGAAGACCTCATCGTTCAGCCCGGCCACGAGAGCCCTGCCCCGGGCTCGCACCACGCAAGCCGGAGCAGCCATCCGGCCACGGCCGGTCAAACCCGCACGGCCCGTCCCCTCAGCTCAGGCCGGCAAGTTGCTCTTCCAACCGGCCCGGTTCGAGCACCGTGAACCACCCGGGCCGATCCCGCAGCGGGCCGGGATCCGGTCGGCCCGGCAACGGATCCACCGGCACCACCAGCACCCGCACCGGCACGCCGGCCTGGACGAGTTTCTCCACCAGGCCGCGCCGCGGTTCGTCCCATGCCAGCAACACGCATAGACACCCGCTGATCTCGCCAACATGCCCGAGCACCAACTGCTCCAACGCGGCAAAGGGTCGGGACCCGCAGGGACGCACCGACGCCAGCACCTCCAGCATCTGCTCCACATGCCCCACGCCGCGGCCCACGGTGAACCGGTACGCCTCCGGCCCCACAAACATCAGGTCCAACAGCGACTCCTGCGTGGGCACCGCACAGGCCAGGGACGCCGCCACCGCAACCGCCGCCTCGAAAGCCTCGTGCTCCGGCCAGTCGGTGAAGGTGTCCAGAACGAGCGCGTGCCGGACGAAGAACTCATCCTCGAACTCCTTGACAATCGGCCGGCCCACCTTCGCCCAGCTTCGCCAGTGGATGTGCCGCACCGGATCGCCGCGGCGATAGTCCCGCAGGCTCACGAATTCCTCGCTCTGTCCCACGTGCGTGGCCAGGGCCACCCCGCCCGGTTGATAACGCGGTTGTCCCGGCAGCTCCAGCGGCGGCACATGATACCGACGCGGCAAGACCACCAGTTTCTGCCGCACGCGGAACCGCCGCAGCACCCGCACCAGACCGAGCGGATCCGTGCGGCCCAGGGCCAGTTCATCCATCTCCAGCAGGCCGCGCCGCCACACCACGGCCTCCAACGTCACTGTGCCCGTCTGACCCGGGGCCAGCGGCGGCAGCGGCCCCTGACAGAGCTGCGGCAGCCGCCAAAGCCGCCGGGGACGGCGCATCGGCCGGAACGATCGTAGCCGGCGCCGCTCCGCCCGCCGCCACAAGGCGCGTTCAACCGGGCTCTCCCACGCCGGCCCCACCTCTTCCAACACCATCAGGCCGCGTTGGGTACGCCGGGTGTGGTTGCGGACCCGGACCCGGTAACGAAACGGCACGCCGGCGGTCACGAACTGCGGCAGCTCGCGCCGGACCTCGAACCGGCCCCGCATCCACCCGGCCGAAAGCGCCGAAGCCAACAACAGGCCGAACAACAGGCTGAAGACCTGGTAGGTCAGGGCGTTTTCCGGGTCCAAACCCATCGAACCACTCAACACCATGGCCAACAGCAGGGCCAGCCCGGCCGGGGTAAACCGCCGTCGCAACCAGCGGCGGAACCGATGCAAACTGCGCACCGGACGACGTCGCCGAAGCCGTCCAAGATTCATGGCCTCACCACCATGCCGCGCCCAAACGGACCCGCCGCAGGGCCGCCGCGCCTCACGCCGGCACCGGCACCTGGTGCAGGATCTCCTCCACCACCGACACCGCCGTGCGACCGGAAAAACGCGCCTGCGGATGCATCACCAGCCGGTGCGCGATGACCGGCACGGCCAGCTCCTGCACCTGATCCGGCGTCACGAAATCCAGACCATCAAACAGCGCCAGTGCCTGGGCGGCTTTCATGAGGGCGATGGACGCGCGCGGGCTGGCCCCCAGCTGCACACCCTCGGCCGTTCGCGTGGCCCGCACCAGATCCACGATGTAGCGTTTCAGTTCCTCGCTGATCCGGACCTGTTCCACCACCGCCCGCAACGCCCGCACCTCGTCCAAACTTGCGCACGGCTCCAGGTCCTCCAAAGGATGGTTGTGTTGTTGCGCCGTCAGAATGGCCACCTCCTCCTCCGGCCGCACATACCCCAGCGTGAACTGCATCGCAAACCGGTCCATCTGCGCCTCCGGCAGCGGATAGGTCCCGCGAAATTCGACCGGATTCTGTGTGGCAATCACGAAAAACACGTCCGGCAAATCGCGTCGCTCCCCCTCGACACTGACCTGTCCCTCGCCCATGGCCTCCAGCAACGCCGATTGAGTGCGCGGTGAGGCCCGGTTGATCTCGTCGGCCAGCAGAATGTTCGTGAAGACCGGTCCCTCGTGAAAATGAAACTGCTGGTCCAACTGGCTGAAGACCGAAACGCCCAGGATGTCCGAGGGCAACAAATCCGGCGTGAACTGAATCCGTTTGAAGGTGGCGGCGATGGACCGGGCCAGTGCCTTGGCCAAAGTGGTCTTGCCGGTGCCGGGGAAATCCTCCAGCAACACGTGCCCGCCACTGGCAAAGGCCGCCAGCAACTTCCGCGTGGCGGCTGCCTGCCCCTGCATCACCCGCGCAATATTGCGCGAAATCCGGTCAACCACTTCCCGCGCCGCGGCCAACATCGCCGGAGTCAATTCCCCCGGCCCACGCACCCTGAATCCGGACGGACTGGTCACATGATCTGCCATGTATGCCGCCCGCACTGTAGCCTTGCGCCCGGGCCCGCGCGATCCAAAATCAGACGGGTGCCGCGGCGCCCGTGTCGCCGGCACCCCCGACATCCGGGGCAACCAACGCTCGCAAGCGCGTCCTCCGCCCGCTCCGCTCCCAGCGGAATGCCCCGGCAGGTCTGCACGTCGGCACGCGAAGGCCGTCCATTGCCGAAGGCCCCCACACCCTGACCTTGCTCGCCCCCAACAGCCCATGAAGGCCCCACCCTGCCAAGCCCAGCCGGGCGCACCAGCGGTGGAACCCCGCAGGTTGACACGCTGCTTCAACGGCTTTGTCGCTGTGGACCGGCTCGACCTGGCGAACGGCGCGGACCAACTGGTGCTCGAGTATTCACACGGCGTGAAGAAAAAACTCGGCCTCGCCATGGCTCTCATGGGTCAACCGGAGGTCCTCTTACAGGACAAACCCTTTGAGGGCGTGGACCCGGTCCTGATCCGCGGGATCCGCGACCTGCTGCGACAGTTCGTGGAACGGGGGCGGCACCGTGTTCCTGACGTCGCACGTCCTCGAAATCGTGGAAAAACCCTGCACACAAGTGGGGATCATCGTCCCTAGCCGGCTCCGGCTGCACGGCAGCCTGAATGAACTCGCCCGGGAAGGCCGGCTGGAAGAACGATTCCTGGCGCTATCGCGGCGGTCACCCGCCGACAGCCCCGATCTCAGCTGGTGGACAGATCGAGGCTGCGCCAAGATCCGGCCGCTGAGGATGCTGCTCTGGCTGCGCTGGAGGCTGGCACGGCATCAGTGGTGGCTGGGACAGCTGATCCTGCAGATCATCGGAGCCGTGGCAGTGGGCGCCGGGGCACTGCTGCTGGGCATCGGGTCGCTGACCGGCTTTCTGGCAGGATCCATACTTGGCGCCGGGCATGCCCCCTGGCGTCCACCGGCTGATCGGGCACGGCCTGACAGCAACCGTGCTGTATGTCGAGATCCTGGATCTGTCCGTCGCCCTCCAGGGGAAGCTCCCGGAGATACGGAAGCTGCTCATCCTTCCGGTCTAGCCCGGTGAACTTTTCAAGGCGCACAGGCTGGGTTTTCTGCTCTCGCACATGCGCGTGGGGCTTTGGGCGACTTCAATGGCCTTTCTCACGGGCCCGGCCCTGAAGACGGACCGCGTTGGTTGTGGCTGATGCCGGTCGTCACCGTCCTGCTGGCAGGAATGGGCGTCTCGCGGTACTACGCCCACGCCCTCAGCGTGGTCCGGGTCCGCAATCCGGCAGGACGCCGCCTCCCAGGGAGTGGGCACGCATGACTTCTCCTGCTGTTGGTCAGCGTGGCAGCGCACCATGCGCAGCCCACGCCTCCCGCCCAACGAACGCCGGGTCCGAACCGGGTCCTTCAGGCGGATCCGGCGCAAGATGCCCGCCAGCAGGCGGTCTTGCAGATCGCCGTCTGGGAACGGATCCTGCGGCCCTTGGAAAGCTGGCTGCCACCCTTCTCACCCGGCCGCGCGGCCGGGCAACTCGCGGAAGGTCGGTTCACGCCCGTCGTCCTTGTCACCGCGGCCTTCACTCCATGGGCCGGGCTCGGCTGGTGGATCGCCTGCCGCGTCACATGGCAAGGGTACCACAGTGAGAAGGGGCGGCGCCGGGGCATCAGGGCCGGGCTGGAACGGGGTGAAGCAGCCCAGGGCCCGGCACGTGCGAGGTTCGGTTGGGACCTGCCCGGTTTGTTGCCCGGAACAGCCGCAGTGGCACGCGCCATGTTTCATGCCACGCGACGTGACCCGGAGGTTCTCATGTCGCTCGCCCTTGCCGTTGCGATTCCCTGGTTCTTCCTTCAGTAGTGGCTGCATTCGCCGGGCGGGCGCTGGACGCCTCCGTCAGGATGGCTTTTGCTGCTCCGGGCCCTGTTGGCGATGGCACACTCCAGGCCAGCTGGCTGGCCAACCAGCACGGTTTGGCCGGCCCGGGCGTTGCGCTCTGGGTCCTGAGTCGCCTGGATCGAACCCGAATGGTGCAGAGGCACCACCCCGCATGGCTGGCGTTGACGTGGTTGGGACTCTGGCCCTCACTGGCCCCGGGTATCGTCTGCCTCCGACCTCCGGCATGGGAAGCCGGAGCGGTGATCCTGCAGGATCTGGGAATCACGATGCTGCGCTGACTGGGCGGTATGTTCCTGAGTGCGCTGGACCGGCATCGAATCCAGCGAGGCACATCCCGCCGGTCCGTCTTTTCGCCCTGCGCAGTGGTTTCGTCCATGCCCTCGTTGTTGATCCATCTGGTGGCCGCGTCGCCGGCAGCCGGCGCACTCCTGGGTGGGACCCTGCTGGAGCGCACAGTGGGTCTGCCACGCGGACCGGTCGTTGTCATGGCTTCGCTCGTCTGCCTGGCCGGCATGGTGGCTGTCTACGCCGCCCTAATCCCTCAGGCCGCACGGGCATTCGAACACCGGGACCGCCAGGTCCGGCAGGTTTTGCATGCAGGTTGATTGAACGCGCAGGGACAGGTGCCCGGCGCTGCCGGCATTGACGGGCCCCGGCCCGTGGCCTACGGTCCGGACCGTGGAGTTCAAGCTGGTGGCACCCTACGAGCCGGCCGGGGATCAACCCCAGGCCATCGAAAAACTGGTGGAAGGGTTGGAGGCCGGCGCCCGGCACCAGGTCCTGCTGGGCGTGACCGGCTCGGGAAAGACCTTCACCATCGCCAATGTCATCGCCCGCGTGCAACGTCCCACCCTGGTGATCTCGCACAACAAGACGCTGGCCGCCCAGTTGTACGCCGAGTTCAAGGGATTCTTCCCCCACAACGCCGTGGAATACTTCATCAGCTACTTCGATTACTACCAGCCCGAGGCGTACATCCCCAGCACCGACACCTACATCGAAAAAGACTCCAGCATCAACGAGGAGATCGAACGGATGCGGCTCTCCACCATGAGCAGCCTCTTTGCCCGGCGCGACGTGATCGTGGTGGCCAGTGTCTCGTGCATCTACGGCATCGGCAGCAAGGACGATTACGAGGCCATGCTCATCCACCTCCGGGTGGGCCAGAACCTGAGCCGCGAACAGTTGCTGGAGAAACTGGTCGCGCTCCAGTACAGCCGCAACGACATCGCCTTCCAGCGGGGGCATTTCCGCGTGCGCGGGGACACGGTGGAACTCTGCCCGGCCTACAGCGAGGAGGCCGTCCGCGTCGAGTTCTTCGGGGACGAAATCGAGCGGCTGACCCGCTTCGATCCGCTGACCGGCCGCAAACTGGAGGAACCGCGGCAACTGACCATTTTCCCCGGCAAACAGTTCGTCACCACGGCCGACAAACTCAAACGCGCCCTGGTGACCATCCGTGAGGAACTCGAAGAACGCGTGGCCTGGTTCGAAAAACAGGGCAAGCTCCTGGAAGCCCAGCGGCTGCGGATGCGGACGGAATACGACCTGGCCATGCTCGAGGAAATGGGTTTCTGCTCGGGCATCGAGAACTATTCACGCCACATTGCCGGGCGCCCCCCGGGGTCGCGACCCTGCACCCTCCTGGATTTCATGCCCGAAGATTACCTGCTGGTCATTGACGAATCGCACGTCACCATCCCCCAGCTCGGCGGGATGTACGAGGGCGATCGCTCCCGCAAACAAACGCTGGTGGACCACGGATTCCGCCTCCCCAGCGC
Source organism: Limisphaera sp. 4302-co (assembly GCF_049537155.1). Taxonomy (NCBI): domain Bacteria; kingdom Pseudomonadati; phylum Verrucomicrobiota; class Verrucomicrobiia; order Limisphaerales; family Limisphaeraceae; genus Limisphaera; species Limisphaera sp. 4302-co. The sequence goes on along the minus strand of NZ_JBMVQZ010000013.1, from coordinate 75,625 downwards.
CCTGGACAACCGGCCCCTCCGGTTCGACGAGTTCCAGGCCCTCCAGGGACCGACCATCTACGTGAGCGCCACACCCGGCGCGCGCGAACTCCAATGGGCCCGCGAAGACGCCCTCCGCCGGCTGGGCCGGAAGGTCCTCGTCCCGGGTGCCGACCTGCCGCAGGCCGGCACGCAGGCCGACAACCCGCTGGCCGGGCCGATGCCCGGCGTGGTGGAACTGGTGGTGCGACCCACCGGCCTGGTGGATCCCAAGGTCACCGTCAAACCGTTGCGCGGTCAGATTGACGATCTTATCGAGCAATGCCGCAAACGGGCCGACGCGGGCGAACGCGTCCTGGTCACCACACTGACCAAACGCACAGCCGAGGAACTCACCGATTACCTCCGGGAGATCGGCATCCGCGTCCAGTACCTCCACAGCGAAATTGACGCTCTCGAGCGGGTGGAAATCCTGCGCGCCCTGCGCAAGGGCGAGTTCGACGTCCTGGTCGGCATCAACCTGCTTCGTGAAGGGTTGGATTTGCCGGAAGTCTCGCTGGTGGCCATCCTTGACGCCGACAAGGAAGGGTTCCTCCGCAGCGAGACCAGCCTCATCCAGACGGCCGGCCGCGCCGCCCGACATCTCAACGGCGAGGTGATCCTCTACGCCGACGTGATGACCGAAAGCATCCGGCGCTTCCTCGCCGTCACGGAGTACCGGCGCCGAAAACAGCTCGAATACAATCGCATCCACGGCATCACCCCCCGCAGCGTCCGGCGTGCCGTCGAAGAAAGCCTGCACCTCCGGGAAACCACCCGGCAACAGGCCGACACCGTCCTGCGCGAAACGGGCATGGACGCTGACCTCAGCGAGACCATCCGCGAACTCGAGGAGGAAATGCTGGCGGCGGCCGACCGACTGGAATTCGAAAAGGCCGCGCTCCTGCGCGACCAGATCCGGGAATTGAAACGCGCCCTCGCGACCGGTCCCGCCTCCGCCGGGACCGGCCCCGTCGCAGAGTCGCGTGGGCCCAAGGTGAAGTACCCGCGGCCCCGCGCCGGCACCGGCAACCGTGCCCGGCGCACCGCACCCTGAGCCGCGGCGCCCCGTTCACGCGAGGGTTTCACCCAGTCGGTGCCGCCCGAACCATCCGCCGCTGCACCCCTGCCGCTCCCGCGAGCACGTCGCGCAACGCCCGGCCGGTGTGACTCTCCGGACAGGCGGCCACCGTCTCCGGCGGTCCCGCCACCACCAGGCGGCCTCCCCCGTCGCCCGCCTCGGGCCCCAGGTCAATCACCCAGTCGGCGCATTTGATCACCTCGAGGTTGTGCTCGATCACCACCAGCGAATGCCCCCGGTCCACCAACCGCTGAAACGTCTCCAGCAGAATCCGCACATCATCGAAATGCAGCCCCGTCGTGGGCTCGTCGAACAACAGCAACAGCGTCCCGCAGCCCCCGGCACGCGAAACGTTTTCCTCCTGGGAAACGGCCGCCAGATGCCGCACCAGTTTGAGCCTCTGACTTTCGCCGCCGCTCAGGGTGTTGAGTGGTTGACCCAGCCGCAAATACCCCAGCCCCACCGCCTGCAACAGCCGCAACGCCGCGCACGCCTCCCGCACCGCCGCCGGCCGTTCCCGGAACGCCTCCAGCCACGTCACGGCCTCGTCCACCGTCGCCTCCAGCAGATCGGCAATGGACCACGCCGCGGCACCCTCCGGGGTCAGTTTGACCTCCAGGACCTCCGGCCGGTACCGCCGCCCCTGGCAGTCGGGACACCGCACGAACACGTCGCTCAGGAACTGCATCTCGATCTTCTCGAATCCGGCGCCGCGACACCGCTCGCACTGCCCCTGCGAGGAATTGAAACTGAAGGCCGCGGGACGCAGGCCGCGAGACCGCGCCTCGGCCGAAGCCGCAAACAATTCCCGCAACGGCTCGAACGCCCCGGTGTACACGGCCGGATTGGACCGGGGCGTACGGCCCAGGGGTGACTGATCCACCCACGCCCAGCCCCTCACCGCTTCCCATCCTTCGAGAACCGCCCCCGCGGGATCGGCCCCGACCGGTTCATCCGGTTCAGGCGCGTTGTCGGAGTCGAAGCCGTCCGGGTTCCAGTCACGGTCCCTGCCCCCTTCGACGGCCGCCACCCGCGCCGCCAGTGCCGGAACCAACACCTCGCGCACCAGGGTGCTCTTGCCGGAACCGCTCACCCCGGTGATGCAAACGAAACGCCGCAGCGGGATCGCCACGGTCAGATCCCGCAGATTGTGCCGCCGCGCGTGACGAATCGTCAGCCAGGAAACCTCCGCAGCCGGGGCCCCGCTCCAGGGCTGATCCCGCAGGACCGCCGTCTCCGCCTCCATCCGCCGCTCCGACGCAGGGCCGACGGACGGTTCGGGCGACGCCACCGGCACCGGCCGCCGGACGGGAACGGGAATGACACAACGGCCCGAAAGATACCGGCCGGTCAACGACCGCGCCGAGCGCAGCATCTGCCGGTAGGTGCCCTGGAAAACGATCTGCCCGCCCGCCGCGCCCCGACCGGGGCCCAGCTCCACCAAATGATCCGCCGCGCGAATCACGCCCGCTTCGTGCTCGACCACCAGCACCGTGTTGCCGGCGTCACGCAGCCGGCGCAGGATCTGCACCAGCCGATCCGTGTCGCGCGGGTGCAGCCCCACGCTCGGCTCGTCCAACACGAAAAGCGTGTTGACAAGCAACGACCCCAGACAGGCCGTCAGATTCACACGCTCCGTTTCCCCGCCGGACAGCGTGCGCGTGGGCCGGTCGAGTGTCAGATAGCCCAAGCCCACCTCATCGAGGTAGCGCAGCCGGGACAACACCTCTTCCAGCGCCACGGTCACGGGGTCCTGCGGACGGCCCCGGTGGTGCCGGGCCGCATCGGTTATGAGCGCCCGGGCATCCCGCACCGGCAGGGCATAGAAATCAGCCAGGGACAAGCCCGGCAACGGCGGCAGATCCTTCGGTCCCGAACGCGACGGGGGCCGGACAACGGGTTGTTCGGTCCCGCCTGTCGCCACGGGAACCAGCCAACGGTAAAGGAGCGTCTCGGGCCGGAACCGTGTGCCCCCGCAGGCCGGACAGGTCACATAGGCACGATAACGGGACAACAGCACCCGCACGTGCATCTTGTAAGTCTTGCTCTCCAGCCAGCGGAAATAACCCCGAACACCGTACCACGTGCGCGGCCATTCATGTTCCTCGTCCTTGCCGTACTCCGGATCCCCTTCCAGGATCCATTCCTGCCATTCGGGTTTGAGCCGGGCGAACGGAACGTCCGTGGGAATGCCGAGCACCCGGCACATCCGCAGCAGATCCCGCTGGCATTCGCGGCCCATGCCGGTCTGCCAGGGCCGGATGGCACCCTCGGCCAGCGTGCGGTTCGGGTCGGGCACCGCCCTCCGGTAATCAATCGCGATGATGCGACCAAACCCCTTGCACTCCGGGCATGCGCCCAGCGGATGATTGAAGCTGAACCGGGCCGGCGAGGGCTCCGGATACTCGATGTTGCAGTGCGGGCAGTGGCGGCCCAGCGAAAAGGGCAGTTGCTCATGGACAACAAAACGCCGGCCGCCGTTCTCCGCCTCCCCGGCGCCGCCCGCCACCGCCGACACGAGGCGAACGGTCAGCCGGCCGCGCCCGAAATGATAGGCCTGTTCACACGCCTCCAGAAACCGCCCGCGGCCCGCCGGCCCGGGACCCACACGATCCTGCACCACCGTCAGGCTCGCCGGTCGAACCGCATCGGAGGCGGCCCGCTCCTGCCAGGTCTCGATCCGTTCCACCCGATCCTCCCACCAGAGACGGCGATAGCCCTGGCGCTCGAGCAGGGAAAGCGAATCCGCCAGCGACATGCGCTCGGACAGGGGCAGGTCGAACGTCACGACCGCCTCGCAACCGGGATGTCGGGCCGACGCCTGCACCACCGCCTCCCACACGGCCGAAGGCGTGTCCCGCCGCACCGGCCGGCCGCACCCCCGGCAATGCAACGTGGCCAGAAACGGCCAGAGCACCTTCATGTAATCGCAGATCTCGGTCATGGTGCCGACCGTGGACCGCGTCGTGCGGACCGTGTTGCACTGTTCGAGCGCAATGGCCGGCGGGATGTTCTCGATCTCGTCCACGGCCGGTTTGTCCATCCGATCGAAAAACTGCCGGGCATAGGGTGAAAACGTTTCGATGTACCGGCGCTGGCCCTCCGCGTACAGGGTGTCGAACGCAAGTGAACTCTTGCCCGAACCGCTCAGGCCGGTGATGACGACAAGCCGGTGCTGCGGCAGCTCCAGATCGAACCCTTTCAGGTTGTTCTGTCGCACCCCGCGGAGTCGAATGGGCGGCAATGCCACGCGCTCGGCCATCGGAGAGCAGAAAGGTTCCGTCCGCCGGCAGCTTGTCAAGAAGCCGCTCCCCCGGACGCCGCGCCCGCCCGGGCCTGCATCCGCCCCAACAACCACTCCAAATAAGGCACGTCCTCCGGCCGGGTGAGTTTGGGATTGGGCGCCGGATGCACCACCAATTCGACCGGTTGACCGATCAACTCGCACGCGGCGGTGTCATCGGTGATCTCCACACCCCGCCGTTCCACCTCCTCCAGCGCACGCCGCAGGACCTCGACCCGGAACGTCTGCGGCGTTTGCACGGCCCAAAGCCGCGTGCGATCCAGCGTCCGTTTCACGAACCGGCCGTCCTCCGATTCCTTGATCGTGTCGGTCATCGGTCGGGCCGCCACCGCGGCGCCGGTGCGCCGGGCCGCCTCGTAGCAGGCCCGGATCAACTCCGGATGCGTGCACGGACGGGCAGCGTCCTGCACGGCCACCAGTTCCGCCCGCGGATCCACCGCCGCCAGCCCGTTCCGCACCGAATCCTGTCGTCGCGCCCCGCCGGCCACCACGCGGTACGGTTTGCCCAGCCCGTAGCGCCGGGCCAGCTCCGCCACATCCTCCATCCGCTCCAAACGCGTCACAATCACCACCTCCTCCACCTCGGGCAGCCGATCGAACACGGCCCAGGTGTGGGCCAGCACGGGACGACCGGCCAGCTCCAGCCAGAGCTTGTCCACCTGGCCGCCCATCCGCGTGCCGCGACCGGCAGCCACCAAAACCGCGCTGTTCATGCTGACCAGTCTAGGCGTGACTTCCCGGGCGCCAAGGGGCAATCCCCGCCCTCCGGCGCCGGATCCGCGGCGGCGGGGCGCCGGGATTGCGAATCGGGTTGCGGCACCGACGGCGTTTCCGTTGTTTATCAGGTCGGGCCGGCGGCGTATGGCGCGTCGGAGCCGGCAGACATCCGAGGAGACGGCTGGTGGAACTGATCCGGGATCTTGCGGTGGCATGGCTGGTCGCAGGCGCAGTCGCGTGGGTGTGTGTGAAACTGCGCCTGTCCGTCGTGGTGGGCTATCTGCTCGCCGGCATGGTGATCGGCCCGCACACCCCGCCCTTTTCGCTGATCCGCGACCAGGCACGGGTCGAACTGCTGGCGGAGCTGGGTTTGGTGTTCCTGATCTTTTCCATCGGGCTGAACCTCAGCCTGAGCCGGTTCCGCGCACTGGGCTGGTCGGTCGTGGCGGCGGCGGCGGGCGCGGCGCTGCTGACGCTGCAGCTGGGCCGGTTGCTGGGGTGGGCTCTGGGGCTGGACGCCGTGGCCTCGTTGTTCCTGGCCGGCGTGATCATGGTCTCCAGCTCGGCGGTCATCACCAAGGTCCTGCAGGAAACCCAGCAAATCCACGATCGGCCGGGCCAACTGGCGCTGGGAATGACGCTGATGGAGGACCTGGTCTCGGTGGTGATGCTCACCGTGCTGACCTCCGTGGTGCACCTGGGAGGGACCCGGCCGGCCCTGGGGGACGTTTTGGGCGGGCTGTTGGGATTCGTGGTGTTGGTGTTGGTACTGACCCTCCTGGTGGTCCCCCGGTTGTTGGGAAGGCTGGCTCGGGAGGAGCTGCCGGAGATTCGGACACTGATCGTGGGCGGACTTTTGCTCGGGCTGGCCTGGGTGGCGGTGCGTGCGGGTTACTCCCTGGCCCTGGGCGCGTTCCTGTTCGGGATGATCGTGGGTGGGACCCGTCATCGGCCGGAACTGGAACGTGTGTTCGACGGGCTGCAACAGGCATTCGGCGCGTTGTTCTTCGTGGCCATCGGCATGCAGGTGAACGTGCGCGAAAGCCTGTCGGTCTGGCCCCAGGCAATGGGCCTGGCCGCACTGGCCTGGACTGTGCGCCCGCTCTCGTGCGGGCTGGCATTGCTGCTTACCGGCACGCGGTTGCGCGAGGCCCTCCAGGCCGGGCTGCTGCTCACGCCATTGGGCGAGTTCTCCTTCGTACTGGCACAACTGGCCGTGGGGGCCGGGGTCTTGCCGGGCTCGTTCTACGGCGCGGTCGTGGGCGCGGCCCTGCTCACCAGCCTGGCCGCCCCATGGGTGGCGCGCCATTCGGAGACCTGGAGCTGGCGCGTGATCGGCCGCTTCTCCGGCCCCATCCGGAACTGGCTGGCCTTTTACGGCGGATGGTTGGGCCGGCTCCGGGTCAGCCGTGGCCGCCGCCTGCTCTGGCGGTTGCTCCGGCGCCCCGTGCTCCAGATCGGAGCCTGGACGGGCGTTCTGACCGCGTTGCTGGTGACCGCGCCCCGTATCTGGCGGGCGCTCGAACCGGCTTTGACCGCTGGCGGGCCCGCGCCATGGTGGTGGGCATGGTGCTTTGGCCTGGGCGTGGGACTCTTGAGCCTTCCAATGGCACTGGCCGTATGGCGCAATCTGGAAGTCATCGCCATGGTCCTGGCGGAGGCAGCCACGGCAGGAAGCGCCCGGCCCGGTCGGCTCCGCTCACTGATCCAGGTCGCCGTGCGGGCCGTCTGCGTGGTGGGATTGCTGCTCTGGTTCGGGCTGTGGATGCCCCCAGGAATCTCCCTGGTCGGCAGCGCCAGCTCGGTCGTCCTCACCCTCATCCTGGCCGCCCTTGTGTTCCGGCGCAGTTTGATCCGATGGCAGAGCCGACTGGAGTTGGAGTTGGGCCGGGAGTGGCCGGGAACGGAGGCCGGCTTGCAGTCGGTTTCGCTGGCCGCACTTTCGGAAACCGGCCAGTGGCCGCTCGACCTGGCCGAGGTGGAGCTGCCGGGGCAAACCGCTCACGCGGGTCGCACCCTGGGAGAGTTGCGACTCCGGGAACAATACGGCTGCACCGTCGTCGGCATCGAACGACAAGGGTGGCCGATCCTCAATCCGGACGGACGCACACCCGTCTATCCACACGACAAGTTGTTGTTGCTGGGCACACCGGACGCCCTCCAGCGGGCGCTGGAATTCCTGCACCAAACGACCGGTGCCGAAACGTCCGCGGGCTTCGGCAATCTGGCCCTCGAAACCGTCGTGGTGGAACCGGACAGTCCGGCAGCCGGTCGCACGTTGCAGGAGCTGGATCCGATCCGGCAGTTCGGCGTCCAGGTCGTGGCCCTCCAACGACGCGGACAACGCCAAACAATCCCCACAGGGAAAGACCGGATCGAGCCGGGCGACGAACTGCTGGTGCTGGGCACCCACGAACAAATCCGCGAGTTCGCAGGCTGGCTGAATCGCACCTCCTAAGGTCCGAGCCGCCCACCTCAGGGATGCCCCGGCAAACCGGCCGCAGCCGGCGGAAGCCCCCGCCCGCCCCGTCAGGCCGGCCGCCAGTCCAGCAGGCGAAGGCGCAGCCGGCGTCGCCCGTTCCAGACGTGCCACTGCGGGGCGAAGGCCAGATCGAACGTACCCACGGGCAGGTCAGGCTCCAACCCGCCGGACCACCAGATCGTCTCACAAACCGCACGGCCGTCGGTGACCCAGAGCCGTACATGACGCTGCTCCCGACCGAACCGCTGCAACGGCCGTTGCAGGCTCACCCCGCGCGCCACCAGGTGCACCGGCGGATTGTCCGGCCCCACCGGTTTGAGCCGGTCCAATTCCTCCAACACCTCCGGCGTGAGGTCGGACAACCGAACCTCCGCATCCAACCAGAGCGCCGGACACAGGGCTTCCGCGGTCAGGGTGCGGTGGGCCAGATCGTTGAGCCGGCGCCGGAATGCCTCCAGCCGGTCGGGCTCCAGACTCACGCCGGCCGCCATGGCGTGCCCCCCGTGGCTCACCAGCAGATCCCCGCACGCACGCAGCGCCGCCGCCAGGTCGAAACCCGGTATGCTCCGGCCCGACCCACGCAGACACCCGCCATCACCCCCCAGCACCAGGGCCGGCCGGTGAAACTCCTGCACCAATCGCGCCGCGACGATGCCGACCACGCCCAAATGCCACTCCGGATCGCCTTCCACGATCACCCAGTCGGTCTCCGGACGGAACCCCTCCTGCAGGCGACGCCGGATCTCGCCGAGAATCTCGCGTTCGACCTCCTGCCGCTCGCGATTCCAATCATCCAGTTGGGTCGCCAGAGCCCGCGCCGCCTCGGGCGAAGACGCGCGCAAAAGGTCCAGCGCCGTCTGCGCGGTTTCCAATCGGCCCGCCGCGTTCAGACGCGGCGCGAGTTGGAACCCCACGTGGAACGTGTCCAACGCCCCCGCGCATCGTGCCACCTCGCAAAGCGCCTGCAGCCCGGGCCGCTTCGTGCGGTTCAACCTTGCCAGACCCGCTCTCACCAGGATGCGGTTCTCGCCGGTAAGCGGCACCACGTCCGCAATGCTCCCCAAAGCCACCAGCTCCAGCCAGTCCCGGAGGTCCAACCCGTGGGCTTCGGCCTCTCCGCGGCGCCGGCCTTCTTTCACCAGCGCATGCGCCAATTTGAAGGCCAACCCCACCGAGCACAGCTCCCGGCCCTCGCAGGGGCCGGATCCGCCCCCGGACGCGCGCGGGTTGACAAAAGCCACCGCCGGCGGCCGGCGCGGACCCGGCTGGTGATGGTCCAGGATGATCACGTCCACGCCCTGCTCCCGCAGCTCCGCCACGGTGTCGCAGGCCGTGGAACCACAATCCACCGCCAGAAGGAGCCTGGCGGGATGCCGGCGCAGGCAGTTCGTAACCGCCTCGCGACTCAGCCCGTAACCCTCGTCGAACCGATGCGGCAGGTACACCGCACAAGACCAACCCAGACCTTCCAGCACCTCCTGCAACAGGGCTGACGCGGTCACGCCGTCCACGTCATAGTCGCCGAAGATCACCACGGTCTCGCCCCGTTGCCGGGCCTGTTCCAGGCGGTCCACCGCCGCCCGCATGTCGGGCAACAGAAACGGATCCGTCAGGCTCGCAAGCCGCGGCTCCAAAAAGGCCCGGCATGCCTCCGGCTCGGTCAGCCCGCGGTTCAGAAGACACTGCGCCAGCAGGGATGACACGCCCAATCGCTCCCCCAGATGCGCGGCCAGCAACGGCTGTGCCGGGGCCAGCTCCCATCGCGGTTTCAACCGGCCCACCACAACAGTCGCAGGAGCAGATCCATCCATTCGCTCAAATGCCACAGCACCAGGCCGCCCAATGCCACGAAATACCCGATGGCCACCACACTCATCAGATAGGCGGCCCAGATCATCCAGCCGTCTTCTTCCATCAGGCTGAACGCCAGGAGGATGATGGCGTAGCTCGGCAGCGTGTTCGACCCGAAAAACGGCGGCGAGGGCAACGGCAGGGCCATCAACATCGCCAAAAACGCGATCAACCAACCGTGAAACCGCCGCGCCCAGGGCCGGCGAATCCAACGCGTCCGACGCGGCCGGATCACCTTCTCGATCCACCGGCAGACCCTCAACCCGCCGGTCAGAATGGCCTGCCGCGTCCGGGGATGCAGCGGGCGCTCACCCAACCGGGCCGGCAGACGCGGCACCCGACCGGAGCTCATCCGCAGTGCCAGGATCGCGATCATCGGCCCGGCCACCGTGCTCAGACCGGGCACCGACACCCAGGCCACAAACGGCAGTGCCAGCAACACCATCACCAACCAGCCGCCACGGCCGCCCGTCGCCGCCAGCAACCCGTTTGCCGTGAGCGGTTGCTCCGACCGTCCGCGCAACAGACGTTCCAGTTGCCGGGAGAGCGGCTCGTGGGCCGACTCGTTGCCTTCCGTCTGTGTTAGGGAGGTCATCCTGATCCCTCCCGGCGCCTCCTCGGGCACCAGCCCGGCGCGGTCATTCCGCCGGTTCACGGGCGTTCCGCCGGCCTCGCGCCCCCTGCGTTCTTCGCCGAGGCTTCCCCACCGGGCCGGCGCTCGCATGCCGCCTGGAGGATCGATGCCAGAATGGATGCGCCCAAAATTCCGGCCACCACGCCCAGCGCCACCATCGTGGGCACCTCCACCTGCCACCAGTGAACCTTGTGCCCGTGCGGATCCACCAACATCTTCACCCCGATGAACACCAATACCAGCGACAGACCCGTCTTGAGGTACCGGAACAGGGCAATCAGATTCGCCAGCACGAAATACAATGAACGCAGGCCCAGTATCGCAAACACATTCGACGTGAAGACAATGAACGGCTTGGTGGTGATCCCGAAAATGGCCGGGATCGAATCCACGGCAAAAATCAGGTCCGTGGTCTCCACCATCAGCAGCACCAGCATCAGCGGCGTGATCGCCCTCCGGCCGGCCTGCCGCACAAAAAACCGTTGTCCGACGTAATCGCTGGTGACCGGAAACCAACGGCGCGCCGCCCGAAGCACCGGGTTGCGTTCGGGATGCACCCCCTCCTCCCGGCTGAAGAGCATCTTGACCCCGGTCACCACCAGGAACGCACCGAAGATATACAACGTCCAGAGAAACCGCTGCACCAGGGCCGCCCCCGCCGCGATCATGATCCCACGCATCACCAGCGCGCCCAGAATCCCCCAGAACAGAACCCGATGCTGATACTCCGGCGGAACGCGGAAGTACGCGAAGATCATCGCGATGACGAACACGTTGTCCATCGAAAGGGACAACTCGACCAGGTACCCGGTCAGATACTCCAACGTCTCCTGGTGCGTCCATCCTTCCACCATGCGGGGGGCGACGACCAGGCCGAAAACCAGCGACATCCCCACCCACAAGCACGTCCAACACAACGCCTCACGAAACCGAACGACGTGGGCGTGGCGATGGAAAACACCCAGGTCCAGGGCCAGAAAAAAGAGAATGCACGCGATGAAAACGGCCCACTGCCAGGGTGGAACTCCGATCCAGGCTTCCATGGCTCAGGCACGACCGGGGGCCACGCCGCGCACAGCCGGGGATGACGCGGCCGCAGCCGGCTGACTCGCCACGGGTTGGCCGGCCACCGGCTGACCGATGGCCGGGCGCTGCCCCTTGTACAGCCACAACACCAGCGCGGCCGCAATGTAGATGCTGGAGTAGGTGCCGGTGATGATCCCGACCAGGAGCGTGAACGCGAAATCGTTGATCACCGGCCCGCCCAACACGTAAAGCGCCATCGCCGACAGAAAAGTGGTCCCCGAGGTGATCAAGGTCCGGCTCAGCGTCTGGTTCACCGCGTGATTGATGATGTCTCGGAACGAACCCCGCATGCCCAGCTTCAGGTCTTCCCGGATCCGGTCGAACACCACCACCGTGTCGTTGATCGAGTAGCCGATGATGGTCAGCAGCGCCGCCACCGTCGTGGCATTCATCTGATGCTGCGCCAGGCAATACCATCCCAGCGTCATCAACAGATCATGCACCGTGGCCACCACCGCAGCGAGCGCGAACGGAAACTCGTAACGGAACGCCAGGTAAACCAAAATGCCGAGCATCGCCAGACCCGCCGCCACGATGGCCGACCGCAGGATCTCCCGCCCGATCACCGGCCCGATCGTGTCCACGCCCAACACCTTCCAGCCGGCTTCGGGGAATTGGCGCCGGAGCTCCTCGACCACCCGTTGCGCCAGGCCCTCCACGGCCTGCTCGGACGCGTTGCGCGGCAGCCGCGCGGTAATGCGCAGGATGTCGCTCCCCGTCCCCAAATCACGCTGGTAACCCACCAGCACGTCCCCGCCACTGGCCGCCGTGGCCGCTGCGCGCAGGCGGTCCACCTCCACCCGATGCTCCGGATCGAACGCCAGCGTGATGTCGGCTCCGCCCGTGAACTCCACACCCAGGACATCCTGTCCGCGCACGAAGATGCCGTACGCGTTGCCCACGAGGATCAGCAGCCAGGAGGCAATGAACGCGGGCCTGGCCCATCGCAGGAAATCAATCTGCGTCTGCCGGATCAAATGCAACATGCGCAGCGAGCGCAACCAGCCGCGGTCCACCATGAAATCGAAAACCAGACGCGACACGAACAGCGCGGTGAACATGCTCACCGCCAGACCGATGGTCAGCGTCACGCCAAACCCCTTCACGGGGCCGGTGCCCATGTTGATGAGGATCACCGAGGCGATCAGCGTCGTCAGGTTGGCATCGAGGATCGTGCCGAAGGCCTTTTCGTAACCGGCCGCAATCGCTCCCCGGAGCGATTTGCCGGCGGCCAACTCCTCCCGGATCCGCTCGAAAATGAGCACGTTGGCGTCCACCGCCATGCCCACCGTCAGCACGATGCCCGCAATGCCCGGCAACGTCAGCGTCGCCCCCAGCGAACACATCACCCCCAGCAGGAGCACGAGATTCAGCAACAACGCCACGTTGGCCACCACACCCGCCACCAGATAGTAGACCAGCATGAAACCGCACACCGCAAGCCCGCCCACCAGGCACGCCCGAATGCCGCTGCGGATCGAGTCCGTCCCCAGGGTGGGATCCACGTCGCGCGTCTCCACCACCCGCAACGGTGCGCGCAACGGATTCTCCAGTACATTGGCCAGTTCGATCGCCTCCCGCAGGTCGAAATTCCCCGAGATGGAACCCGACCCGGTCAGGATCGGTTCCCGGATCACCGGCGCCGAGTACAGGACCCCGTCCAACACGATGGCCAGTTGCCGGCCCACATTTTCCCGTGTGATCTGGGCAAACAAGCTCGCCCCATCCGGCGTGAGCTGGAAATGGATCTGCGGCTGCCCCAGGTTGTCGCGCACGACCATGGCGCTCTTGATGTAGGCACCCGTCATGCCGCGTTCCGGCCGCTTCTTCACCAGATAACGCCGCAGCGTCTTGGTGCCGTCCGGGTTGCGCCGTTCCTCCGTCAGCACCTCGTAACCGGGTTCGATCAGCCCCTCCCGCAACAGCTCGTCACTGCGCGGGTGAACCAGCCGGAATTCCAGGAAGGCCGCCCGCTGCAATTGCCGCTGCGCACTCAGCCGATCCGCCTCGGACAAGCCCGGCAACTGCACCAGAATCCGGTTCCTTCCCGCCGGTTGGATGATCGGCTCGGCCACGCCGAACTTGTCCACGCGCCGCCGCAACACCTCCACGGCCTGGGCCAGGGCCGTCTCCACCTCGCTTTCACTGAGATAGTTGGTCCGGGTCTCCACCTGGCCGGCCCGGTTGGTGACCGTCTCCACCGTGGCCAACCGGTTCGTGTCCATCTCCAGCAAAAAGGAGGTGCCCCCACGCAGGTCCAGTCCCAAACGGATCTTCCCAGCCGCCTCACGCTGCAGCCGGTTCAGAATCGCCAGCGTGGGCTGGGACTCGCCCTCGACGTTGTAGAACGGAAAATAACGGCGGATGTCGTTGGTGCCGATCGCCTCCAGCAGATTCGCATACGCCCGGTCGGCGCGCTGCTGCTGCAACTGCACCACCTGATACCAGATGTTCGAGAAGGTGGTGTCCTTGTTGACGGCCCGTTCGCGGAAGACCTGCACCAGGTCCCGGCTGGTGGGAGGATAAATGTTGTAAAGCGACCAGGCGATCGCCAGGACAACCACGACCCATTTCCAAGTGTTCCGTCCCATGACAGGCACCCCGCGAATTCAGAGAACCGATGTTCCCCCGATCAGGAAGGACCCGAAGACTGCCGGATCTGCGCCACCGAGGACTTCAAAACCTCCAGCTTCGCATCTTCGGACCGCAAAATGACCCGGTCATCCTTCACCGAGGTGATGCGTCCGATGATCCCGCTGCTGGTGACCACCTCGTCACCGGGTTTCAGCTTCTTGAGCAATTCGGCGTGTTCCTTCTCCCGCTTGCGCTGCGGGCGAATGAACAGCACGTAAAAAATCACCACAAACAGCACGATGGGAACCAGGGACGTCCACAACGGCGGCGTCTCCTGACCCGGCCGGGCCTGTGCCAAAAAAACCAAGCTTTGAACCACGGGTTCGATCATGAGCGTCGTCACAAGTAACGGCCAAGGTACCGGTCGGCCGCGCTTTGGCAAGTGTTATGCCACGACCCGGAACCGCCCCGCGCCACCAGCCCCCCTCGCCCCGCCCCAACGGTCCGGCCGGCAACCCCACGCCCCGGCCCGTTGCACGGCCACCGGATTTCGGCCCTTGTAAACCGAACCGGCCGGGGGTATCCACTGGTAGCGGCCACGAACGGCCGGTGCCATGAGTGACGCCCTCGTCATCGTGCCCACGTACAACGAGCGGGACAACCTGCCCCTGATCGCCCAGCGCCTCCTGGCGCTGCCGGTCCGGGTGCACCTGCTCGTCGTGGATGACAATTCCCCGGATGGAACCGGTCGCCTGGCCGACGAACTGGCCGCCCGGCACCCGGAAATCCACGTCCTGCACCGCCAACAAAAGGAAGGACTCGGCCGCGCCTACGTGGCCGGGTTCAAATGGGCCCTCGCACGCGGTTACGAGTTCGTCTTCGAAATGGACGGGGATTTCTCCCACAACCCGGACGACATCCCGCGTTTCCTGATCGCAGCGGCGCACGCCGATCTGGTCCTGGGATCCCGTTATCTCGGCGGCATCCGCATCATGAACTGGCCCCTCAGCCGGCTCATGCTCAGCAAGGCCGCCGCCACCTACGTGCGCGCGATCACCGGCATGCCCTTCACCGACCCCACCAGCGGCTACAAATGCTTCCGCCGCCGGGCCCTGGAGGCACTCGATCTCGACGCCGTCCGTTCCAACGGCTACAGCTTCCAGATCGAGCTCACCCACAAACTCTGGCGCCAGGGCATGCGGGTGGTGGAGATCCCGATCGTCTTCACCGAACGGCTTCAGGGCCACTCGAAGATGAGCGGGAACATCATCCGCGAAGCCTTCGTCATGGTCTGGCGCCTCTGGTTGCAGAACGGTATGCGCCGCCAGCCACGCGTCACCCCGCCCCCGGTCGACACCGCCGCCATCCAGGCCGTACCCCCGCCGGCTCCGCCGCCACCACCCTCCGCCTGACACGAAACGACCCGGCGCAGCCCGGGCAGCGCCACCCCTTGCGCCGCTCGCCCGACCCGACCCCTCAGCGCCGCCACCAACTCGTCTTGGCCTTGATCTGCTGGGTGGCCGATTTGGACGTGAACTGCTGCACCAGCAACTGACTGCGCGCCGCCGTCAGGGCCATGATCAGATCGTCGTAGCTCAGAAAGCGATCGGAAGGGTTCTTTGCCATCATCCTGCAGATGGCGTCGCTGGTGGGCTGCGTGATCTCCGGCACGACCAGATTGGGCGGGGTCAACGGCGTATGCACGTGCGCCGCCACCAGTTCCTCCACCGTGGGCGCCTCGAACGGCACGTGCCCCGTGATCGCGTGATACAAGGTCCCGCCCAGGCTGTACATGTCTGAAAGAAAGGTCTCCCCCTCCCGCTTCACCTTCTCGGGCGCCACATAGTAGGGCGTGCCCCACGCACCGTCCTCGTCGGTGATCGGCGCATCCGCACGCCGGGCCAGGCCAAAATCCACCAATTTCGGCTCATTGTCCGCATTGAACAGAATGTTCCCCGGTTTGATGTCGCGATGGATCAGGTTGTGCTTCAGCATCAGGTCCAGTGCGGACGCGATCTTGATCCCAATGTCCAACACCTGCAGCTCCGGCAGGCGATGCTGCGCCTCGATTCGAGAATCCAGGCTCCCCTGGTCCGCCAGTTCCATCACCAGATACAACTGACCGTGCCAGTTCCCGAAGCTGTAGATGTGGATGATGTTGGTGTGGTTCAGCGAGGCGCAGATCCGCGCCTCGCGGTAAAACGCCTCCAGTTGCTTCGGATCCTCCGCCAGCTCGGGCCGCATCAACTTGATGGCCACCATCCGCTGCAAAACCGTGTCGTAGGCGCGGTACACCTTGCCCATGCCCCCCTTGCCGATGACGCTGCGCAGCTCGAAGTGCTCCAGCATCATCGGCATCATGATGGGATGACCACACTTGGAACAGGGAACGGTGGACAACGGTTCGAGGTCACCCGGGATGAACACCTTGGTATGACAACCGTCGCAGGTGACCATCTTCAGAGGCTTGCTCGCAGTCTCGCTCACAGAAGCATTCTAACACCGGAGGGCGGACGAACAAGCGCCGCCTCACCGGCGGGCTTCCCGCTTTCGACGGACAGCCCAACAGCGCAATAACGGCTCGCTCCTCACCGGCGCAACAACCGGTAAAACCTTTGAGGCCCACCGGCCACGAAATCCGTGACGAGCGCGTTGGTGTAAACCGGCCCCTCCATGGCCGGCGTCACGGTCGTGAGCGTCTGCCACTGACGCAAATCGCTGGAAACCTGCACTTCGTAGGTCGTGAAGGGCAACCCGTGAACCTGGAACTGGAACTGATTGGGGCCGAGCCGCCTCGGCTGACTCATGCCCGGTGCGGGTTGCGGAAACACCACGAAATCCACCACGGCGCCCCCGGCCGAAACGGTTACCGACTGCACGGGCACGCAGTTGTAACCCCCGTCCTGCAGTTCGTCGCACGCCAGTTGCATCTGCCATGCATCCCCCGCCACCGGCATCCGATATCGTCCCGCCGGGTCGGTCCACCCGCCCGAGCCGTAGTACGTTTCACCGCCGAGCCTGCACCAGCCGAACACGCCGATCCCCATGACCCCCAACCCCTCTACATCCCGGACGGTCCCTGTGATCTGGTTGGTGGCCTGCAGCACACGCAGGTCCTGCGCCACTGCCTGACCCGGGGCAAATGCCTGGTTGAAACGGAAACCCGATACCACGTGGTTGGTCAGCCCGCGGTTCAGAAGCGGGTCGGCCCGCAACAACCACCACGAAGGCGTGCCACCCACGGCCATGGCCGTGTAGCGGCCCTGGTCATCCGTCACCGGATCATGCCCGTCATAGAACCGGCTGCCCGTCTGACCGTGAGCATTGAGTCGAATACCCGCCAGCGGTTGGCCTCCCGCATCGAGGACTCGACCGTAAAATGCCGCGTTGGCAGCAACCGCCTCCAGTCGGACCCCGGTCACGCTGCCGGTGCTTGTCAGATACCCCTGTTCTGCCGAGGCGTACAGGCACCCATGAAGGGCCAGATCTTCGAAGGCCGGCTCCACGTACCAGGTCCCGCCGCGAACAGCCAGCTCGAAGTTGCCATCCACATCGGTCCAACCCGGAGCAAACAAACCATTATCCGACTCCGCATCCAAAAACACGGCAGGCAATCCCTCGTCGGGCAGATCGGCGCGCACCAGCCGGCCCCTGAGCGTCCTCGAAGGGGGCAACAGATCGAGGTCCGCAGTCACCATCTGCCCGGCATCCAACCCCACAAGAAACGCACTTTCCACGTCCGTAACCCAGCCGGGCTTCGCAGCGATCACGGCATACAACCCGTGGGGCAACCGCAGTTCGTATCGACCCTGTCGATCCGCCACCGCCACGGCGGCCAGAGATTGGTCGGCCATCACGTCCAACGCCACCACCATCGCATGCGGCTGGTTCGTCCCTCCACCTCGCACCACGCCTTGCACGCCCTGGTTGAGGGATGGCAGGGTCAATGCCTGCGTGGCGCGGACCGCGGAGAATCGGCCGGTCGGACTGGAAAGTTCCCACACGTTCGTACCCACCGCGTGGTCCAGCCACGTCTGGTAATAGTTCAACCGCACTTTCAGGCTGCCGGCCGCAGGGTCCTGATCGAAAGGTACATTCCAATTCGTCACACCCGCCACCAACGGCACGGCGTCATCCGTGACCGTCACCACCAGGGTAACCGGTTCGTCACCGCCCAACATACCGTCGCCGTTCAGATCCAGCCCGCGTCGGATCGCCACCGTTTCCCCCGGCTGCAGGCCCTGCGCGGTCAGTTCCACCATACCGGCGTACGTCGCAGGGGCCGACGAGGGCGACACCGACAGCGAGACCGCCGCCCCAGCCTCACCCGCCCCAAACACCGCCACGGCCACTTGAAGAACCCGAGCCCAGAACGGAAAAAGAACATTCCCCCAACACAACCGCGAGCCGTCGGATGTCTTCATAATTCCCCGTGATATACCCGTGACGAAACTGTTGAAGCCCTGACAACAAGGCAATCCTGACGGCCGTTGCGGACCCTGTCAAGCACCCGGCGGCGCGAGCTTCCTGAATCATCGGGACTCCGTTGCAAGCCGGAGGGTCGTCGCAGACTTCGCCACTGCTTTGCGCCCGGTCTGCCCGCGTCGGCGGTCCGAAAACGGGCCACGGGACCACCGGCCCTGCATCCCGATCCGTGTGCCGCGATCCTCCGGTTCAGGCGGGGAGCAGCCCGGCAACCCGCAAGCCACCCCGGCCGCGAGGGCCGAACCCTCCACACCCGCGGCAGGCAGCCACCCCCGCACGACACCACGCGGTCCGGTCCCAATCCGTGAGCAAGTGACGTACGCAGGCAGGCAGGAAGCCCACCGGCGGGGCGCGTGTCTGACGGGGACTCACCCGGGCAAACAGCAGCGGCAGCGGCCCTTCCCGGGGCCGTCATGGGGGAGCATCGTCAAATGCACGGGACCGGCTGTGCACGGGCACCGCCACGGGCGGCCCCCGGACGCGAGGTCACTTCTCACCGGCTGCTTCCAATCGCCGTTCCTTCCGCCACCACAACCACGCGATGAACGTGCTCACCTCGTACAACAGGTGCACCGGGAACGCCATCAAGAGCATCGTGAACGGATCGCCCGACGGCGTCAGGAACGCACACAACACCAGCTCCACCACCACCCAGTACGACCGGAAATTCTTCAGCTTCTCGTAATCCAGCAGGCCCACCTTGACCAGCGCCAACAGCACGATCGGCAGCTCGAAGCTCACCCCCATCACCAGCATGAACAACGACACGAACGTCACGTAATCCTCCGCCCGCCACTCGTCCGCACGGAATCCCAGCCAGGCCGAGAATTGCACCGTCGCGCTCAGGGCCACCTCCAACATCACGAAATAACAGAAGGCCATCCCCAGAAGAAACAACACCCCCCCGATGGCCAGCGCCCGCAACACGAACCGCTTCTCGTGCACCTTCAGGGCTGGCAGCACGAAATCACCGATGAAGTACAACATGAACGGCAGCGCCAGCACCAACCCTCCATAGAGGGCCAGCTTGATCGCCACCATGAACGCGCTGATCGGACTGTAGTTCTTCAGAAGGACAAACGTGTCCGGCTCCGGCGCCTGCGGGCGCTCCTCCGGCTTCAAGGCAAGCACCCATCGCCCTTCCACCTGCTCCGGCACCACCTGCAGCGCCTGCACATTGGTGGCCAGCCCACCCAGCCAACGCTGCGCCAGTGACCGATCCACCCGCGCAAGCACGTTCGTTCCCCACTCCACCGTCAGCACGCTCGAAGGGGCGGGGGTGTGAAAGCGGGACGCAACCTTCAGCGGATAAACAAGGAAACTGACCAGGTGGTTGCCGGCCACCAAGCACACCAGCATCCCCACGGCCAGCGAGGCGAACACCTTGATCAGCGTCCACCGCAGGTCCTCAAGGTGTTCCAAGAACGGCTTGACCGGACCTCCTTCGCTCTCTTCTTCGTCCAGCCAAATATCCTCGCTCTCGCCGGCCATCGAAGATGGTCCGTTCCCGGATCAGGCAGCCCAACTCAGGCACCCGGAGCAGAAGTGGGTGTGCCGGCACCCGGAGGGCTGGACGCACCCTGATTCGAGGGCGGGTTGATCGGGCGGGGGGGCGGCGGAGGAGGTTCTTCAATGACCCGCTCGAGTTCGCTCTGAACCTCTTGCGTGGCCTTCTTGAATTCCTGAATACCCTTGCCCAGCCCACGCGCCAGCTCCGGCAACTTCTTCGCCCCGAACAGCAGGAGCAGAATCGCCAGAATGCAGATCACCTCGCCCCACCCCAGGAACGCCAACATGATCCCGTTGCTCATGACACCTCTCTACACCTTTCTCACTTGCGACCCCCGTCTCTGCCGCCCGCCAAGCGTTCGCCTTCTGAATCCACCCACCGGCGCCGACACCCTCCCGGTATCCCGTCCGGTAAGAGCTGCTCCGCCGCATGGGCCACAACCGAGCTACTCTAGTGCAGGAACCCGGCCTCGTAAAGCCCCCGAACCACAGCACGCCGACTTCACCGCGGCGGCGTCAACAGAACAAACTCGGCGCGCCGGTTCTTCCGCCACGCCTCCTCGTTGTGGCCGGGGTCCACCGGCCGATCCTCTCCGTAGCTGATGGTGACGATCCGTTCGGCTTCAATCCCGGCCGCCAGAAGGACCTCCCGCACCGCCAGCGCTCGTCGCTCGCCCAGGGCGCGGTTGTATTCCTCCGTGCCCCGCTCGTCACAGTGCCCCTCGATGATCACCGCGTGGAACGGATTCGCCTTCAAATGCGCCGCCACCACGTCAATCTTCGGCCGCTCCGCATTCTTGATCACCGAGCTGTCGAAATCAAAGTACACCGTCTGGGCCTTGAATGTCTCCCGATCCTGCGGCCAGCCCTCGTAATTGCCCCGCGGCGGCAGGGGCGTCCCCACCGGACTCGGCAACTCGGCCCCGCTCACACCCGGGCCGCCCGGCGCGCCGATGATCCCACCCGGCGGGGGTTCACTCGGACCCACCCGCGCCGGGGCAGGAAGAGGTGTGATCCCCTGCGGACTCCGCCGGCAACCGGTCACCGATCCCACCAGCACCAGCGCCAGCACGCCCACCACAAAAAACCGTGCATGTTTCATGTTCGTCGACTCCGTCCGGATGCCACCTACCGCGCCCAACTCGGTTGCGAGCTGTTGCCCGGAACCCGCGCGACATCCTTGACCTGCCGCGTGGCCACGTCAAGTAAAGACAGGACCTTCCCGCCCCCCACCCGGCGGGTGAATACCAGCGTGCGCGAGTTCGGCGCCCAACTCGGGTCCTCCCCGCTCACCAACACCGTCGCCGCCCCGCCCTCGGCCGGCACCACGCAGATCTCGAACCCTCCCATCTGCGCGGTGAACGCAATCCACCTGCCGTCCGGCGACCAGTCCGGCTCGGAGGGATTCGCCACCCCGGCCGTCACGATCCGCTGCAACGATCCCCCATCCGGGGAAATCCGGGCCAGCACGCGCCGCCCGTTCTGCCGCGTGGCAAAACAGATCCATCGCCCGTCCGGCGACCACGTGGGCGACGACTCGTCCTCCCGGCTGAAGGTCAGCCGCTTCAACCCGCTGCCATCCGCACGGGCCACATACAACTCCGTGGCGCCGTCCTTGCTCAGGATCATGGCCAGACGCTGCCCGTCCGCCGAAAGCGCCGCGCTGGTGTTCAAACCGGGATGTCCCGCCACCACCTCCCGCCGGCCCGTCGTCAAATCGTGCCGCAGGATGTCCGGATTGCCGCTCTTGTAACTGGTGTAGTACAGCACCAGGCGACCCGGCAACCAGCACGGCGCCGCCACCAGCGACCGGTCCTGCGTCACCGCACGCGCACCGTGTCCATCATAGTCGCTCACGTAAATCTCGCTCGCGCCGCCGGACTCCACCTTGAACGCAATCCGCGTCTGCGCGATCCCCGGCCGGCCCGTCACCGCCAGGACCACGTCGTCGGCCATCGCATGCGCCTGCTGGCGCAGCGTCCCCCCGTTGTAAACCCGGGCCCACAAGGTGACCTTCGACTCCCGATCCAGCAGCGCCCCCTCCAGGCCGCCGCCGCTCCTGCCGCCCTTCAGCTCGAACAGCGCCGTGTCCGTTCCCGTGACCTGGAAACCCGCCACCTCCAGATCGAACCGCAGCACCGAAGCCGCCTCGCCTTCGAACCCGCTCAGGGCGATCGGAATCGGCCGGCCCGTCCCCGGCTGCCACAACACCTCCTTCCGAATCTGGATCTCCTGGGCCAGGCCGGACCCGGCCCCCATCCACAAACCCCACACCAACCACCACCAGCTCGCAAACAGGTCGCGTTTCATCCCGTCAATCGCTTCGCTCTCAGGTTGAAATGAATGGTAAAAGTCCGGCGATCCTCCCGGCTCCCGGCCGGGAATTCCCTCCCGATCGTCCGCACCCGGTCCAACGTCCGCTGCACCGAGGCGTCCACACCCGGATGCCCCGAGCCCCGAATGATCCGCGCCGACAACACCGTCCCGTCCCGCGCAATGGTCACCGAGGCCACCACCGTCGCATCCTCCACATCCAGATCCGGCGGCACCAACCACGCCCGCGTGTACACCGTCTTCACGTACTGGGCATAGTTGGCGTATGCCTCCCCGCCCGGACCCGGCACCCCCACCTCGGTGCTCGACCGCGCCAGCTCCTGCAACCGGTTCAACGCCTGCTGCAACGCCTCCTGACTTGCCCGCACCTCCGCCTCGTCCGCGCGGCTGCCGGAACTCTGCCGACCCTCCACCGGACGCCGCACCAGCCGCGTGCTCACCTCCGGCAACCGGCGGCTCGCCCGGGCGCTCGGTTCCGGCCGCGACGCCGGTTCCACCCGCGGTTCCGGGGCCGGTTCAGGCCGCCTTTCCGCGCGGGGCGGTTCCCGGCGCACCGCCGGTTCAGGGGGCGCCTGCTCGGGCGGTTTCGGTTGGGGCGGCGGCGGCTGAACCTCACGCTGGCCTCCCCGGAAATCCGGCTCGTCCACCAACCGCAACGGGACGAACTCGATCACCGGCAGGTCCGGCAACGACCGGTCCGGTGCACGAAACGCCGGCCCCAGCACCAGCACCGCCAACAACAGCGCGTGCAGCGCCAGCGATACCGCCAAACCCCGCCGTTGCCAACGGTCCATCATCGTCGCACCGCCTCGGTCCGCAGCGAAAATCGCGTGATCCCGTGCCGCAAACAACGGTCCAACAACGCCGCCACATGCTTGTACGGACCGTTCTCGTCGGCACGGATGTACACCACCAGATTCGGGTTGGCCCGGTACTCCGCCGCCAGCACCGCCTCCAGCTGATCCAACCGCAGCGGACGCCGGTCCAGAACGTACACCCCCTGCGCGGTGATCTCCACCGTTCGAACCAGCCGCGGATCCAACGGCACGTCCGGCTGCCCGCCCTGCGGCAGCTTCAGCGGCAGGCTCTGCTCCAACAGCGGCGTGGTGATCACGAAGATGATCAACAACACAAACGCCAGATCCAGCAGCGGCGTGATGTTGATCTCGCTCAGCGTCACCAGGTGCGTGCGTTGGCTGAACCGGCGCATGTGCTGCCTCCCTGCCGCGGCCTCACTCCTCCGTCAGGTACTCCGTCTCCATCCGCGAGGCCAGTTCCTGCGCGAAGTTGTCCAGCTCCACCGTCAACACGCGCAGGTGATGCACCAGCCAGTTGTAGCCGAACATCGAGGGGATCGCCACCAACAACCCCGCCACCGTCGTGCTCAGGGCGGCCGACACCCCCGGCGCCATCGCCGTCAGCGTCGCCACCCCCTGCTGCGCCACACCGGCGAAGGTGCTCATCACCCCCCACACCGTCCCCAACAAACCCAGAAACGGCGCCCCGCTCACCGCAATCGCCAGCAGGATCAGTCCCGACTCCAGCTTCAACGCCTCCTGCGCCACCGCGTTCTCCAGCACCCGCTTCACATGCTCCATCCCCTTCAGGGAAAGGTGCCGGCGGCGGGTCTCTCCATCCGCACCCCGCAATCGCGCGTCCAAATCCGCGCATCCCGCCCGGTAAACCACGAACAACGGACAGCCCTCCGCCTGCACCCGGCGATCGAACAACTCCAGAACCCGTTTTTGCGACCGAAACGCCTCCAAAAAGTACTGGTTCAGTTTCCGCGCGCGGCGCATCTGCATCGCCTTCGAGATCATCACCGACCACGCCATCACCGAAAACAGGAACAAACAGACGATGATGACCTTCGCCTCCGGCCGCGTCTGGCTCCAAACGTAAACAAGCTCCCACTCGGTGGACACCGGACGCACCACCGCGGCGGCAAAAAAAAGGGGCCACTTCATATCCACACGTCTCGTTGACCGCTCCCAGTCGTGAGGAACCGATGCGCCGGGCGGAACGCGACGTGGACCCGAATTCTTCTCCGGATCCTTCAGCCGCGCGCATTCATAGCGCCCACCTCCTGCCGGCGCAACCCTTTCTCACCCGCCCGCTCCCGCTGCAGCCCGAAAAACCGGGCTTGCCCCCACCTCCCACCAGACAAAACCGGCGGCCCCCTTTCTCCGGAGAACCGCCGGTCGTTTGGAGCGGAGGACGGGTGTGCTCCGCAGGAAACAGGCGCCTCAGACGCCCTTCTGGATCATCAGCTTCAGCAGGTCGCCCACGCGGCAGCTGTACCCCCACTCGTTGTCGTACCAGCTCACCAGCTTGAAGAACCGCTTGTTCAGCTCGATGCCCGAGCCCTCGTCAAAAATGGACGACAACGGGCAATGGATGAAGTCCGTGCTCACCACCTCCTCGTTGGTGTAGCCCAGGATGCCCTTCAAATAGGTTTCGCTGGCCTTCTTCATCGCCGCGCAGATCTCGGCATAGCTGGTCTCCTTGACCGTCCGCACCGTCAGGTCCACCACGGAAACGGTCGGCACGGGCACCCGGAAGGCCATGCCCGTCAGTTTGCCCTTCACCTCCGGCAGCACCAGGCCCACCGCCTTGGCCGCACCCGTCGAGGAGGGGATCAGGTTGATCGCGGCCGTCCGGCCGCCCTTCCAATCCTTGCGGCTCGGCCCGTCCACCACCTTCTGCGTCGCCGTGTACGCATGCACGGTCGTCATCAGACCTTCCTCCACGCCGAAGCCCTCCTTCAACAGGACGTACACCAGGGGTGCCAGACAGTTCGTCGTGCACGATGCGTTCGACACAATGTGGTGCTGCGCAGGGTCGTACTTGTCGTGGTTGACCCCCATCACCACCGTCAGGCAGTCGCCCTTGGCCGGCGCGGTGATGATCACCTTCTTGGCCCCGGCCGCCAGGTGACCCTTCGCCTTTTCCACGTCGGTGAACAACCCGGTCGCTTCGATCACCACCTCCACGCCCAGGTCTTTCCACGGCAATTGCGAGGGATCCTTCGCGCTGACCACCTTCATCTTGTGGCCGTTCACGATCAGAATGTCGTCGTCCGGACGATCCGGGCTGGACTTTTCCGAAGCGATGGTGCCCTGGAACCGGCCCTGGGTCGAATCGTACTTCAGCAGGTAGCCGAGATTGTCCGCGGGCACAATGTCGCCCACGGCCACCACCTCGATGTCCCGACCCACCATCCCCTGTTCCACCAGGGCCCGATACACCAAACGGCCGATGCGGCCGAACCCGTTGATCGCAACTTTGACTGCCATAGAGTCCTTCGTCCTTTCGTTCTTATGACCCGCAAATTTAAGCAAAAATCATAGATGAAGCCGCCCCCGGGTCAATGCGCTTTTCCCATCCCCGTAACCCCGGGTCCGTTGACAGCCCCCGCCCTTCGGATAAGATGCCCCGCCAAGTGACCATGAATCGTCAACCGCATGTGGCCGTGGTCGGTGCGACGGGCGCCGTCGGCATCGAAATGATCCGTACGCTGGAACGGAGGAATTTCCCCCTCAGCCGGCTGACGCTGCTGGCGTCGGCCCGTTCCGCCGGCAAACGCATCCCCTTCCGGGGGGAGGAAATCTCCGTTCAGGAACTGCGTGCCGATTCCTTCCGGGGGATCGATCTGGCGCTCTTCAGTGCCGGCGGGAGCATTTCCAAACAGTTCGCCCCCGAGGCCGTCAAGGCCGGATGCGTCGTGGTGGACAATTCCAGCGCCTTTCGCATGGACGATTCCGTCCCGCTCGTCGTCCCTGAAATCAACGGCGAGGACGTCCGCTGGCACCGCGGCATCATCGCCAACCCCAACTGCACCACCGCCATCACCCTCATGGCCCTCTACCCGCTCCACCAGGCGTTCGGCTGCCGCCGCATCTTCGCCTCCTCCTACCAGGCCGTCTCCGGCACCGGCGCACGCGCCATCGCCGAACTCGAGCGGCAGGTCCGCCAAATCGTCAACGGGGAACCCGTCACCCGGGAGGTTTACCCCCACCAGATTGCCTTCAATGTGCTGCCCCACGTGGACAGCTTTCTGCCCAACGGCTACACGCGCGAGGAAATGAAACTCGAAAACGAAGGGCGCAAAATCATGCATCACCCCACCTTCCGCGCCAGCGTGACCTGCGTGCGCGTCCCGGTGTACCGCGCCCACTCCGTTGCTGTCAGTGCGGAATTCGAAAAACCCGTCTCCGTGGAGGCCGCCCTTGACGTGCTCCGTCAGGCCCCCGGCCTGGAGGTCATTGACGATCCCGCCCGCTGCGAATACCCTATGCCCCTGCATCAGGCCGGCAAGGACAATTGCGCCGTGGGCCGGATTCGCAAGGATTGCGCGCTCGACAACGGACTCTGCTTCTGGGTCTGCGGCGATCAGCTCCTCAAGGGCGCCGCCCTCAACGCCGTCCAAATCGCCGAGCTCCTCCTGGCCACCTGAACCGGGGTCGGCCCGCCCCCGGTCCAACCGCCCCCCGGCCGGCCGGTTCAACCCTCCCGCCCCTCCTCTCCGCGAACAACGCTGCCCGAGGGGCCCCACCCGGCTCACGCACCCACCGGCGCCGGCCGGCGCGTGGCGAACCATTCCCACGTCAACTCCAGCCCCTCCGCCAGCCGGTGACGGGGCTCGTACCCCAGCCATTCCCGCGCCAGGCTGATGTCCGCCAGGGAGTGCCGCACGTCACCCGGTCGGAAATCCTCGTAAACCGGCCGCGCTGGCTCCAGCCCCGGCCGCCACCGTTTCAACCCGGCCACCAGAATCTCGTACAGCTCGTTCAGCGTGGTGCGCTCGCCCACCGCAATGTTGTACACCCGATGCACCGCCCCGGGCCGTTCCACCGTCGCGGCCAACAGATTCGCCTGCACCACATTGCCCACGTAACAAAAATCCCGGGAAGTCTCCCCGTCGCCGTACACCGTCACCGTCCCCCCGCGCCACAATGCCTCCATCCAACGCGGAATCACCGCCGCATAAGGACCGTGCGGATCCTGCCGCGGCCCGAACACGTTGAAATACCGCAGGCCGATGCATTCCAGCCCGTACACGCGGCCCCACGTGTCGGCGTAGATCTCGTCCATCCACTTCGTGGCTGCATAGGGCGACAGCGGCCGTCCGATCCGGTCCTCCCGCTTCGGCAAACCCGGCTCGTCCCCGTAAACCGAACTGCTGGATGCATACACAAACCGCCGGACCCGTGCCTGCCGCGCCGCCTCCAGCAACTCCAGTGTCCCGGTCACATTCGCCCGATGACTCGCCCGCGGTTCCGCAATGGACCGGGGCACACTCCCCAGCGCCGCATGGTGCAGGACATAGTCCACCCCCTCGCACGCCGCCGCGCACACCGCCGGATCCGCTATGTCACCCTCCACCACCCGGCACCGCCCCCACTGCTCCGGCGTGACCCGCTGCCGCACCGCATCCAGATTCTCCCTCTTGCCTGTGCTGAAGTTGTCCAGCGCCACCACCGTTTGATCCAGCGACAGCAGTTGCTCCAGCAGGTGCGATCCTATGAAACCCGCCGCGCCCGTCACCAGCCACCTCGCCGGCCGGGCGCGGAGCTTTTCCAGCGTCTGTTCGTACCGGTCCATTTCGGCTCCCTCGCAAATCAGCCCGTAAACGCCGGGCCAACCTGCCGAAAAAACCCCATCGCTGGAAAGCCCTTTCCCGGCGCGCCCCTGCCCGTCACTCCACCCGCTCCAGCGCACCGGCGTCCCGCCGCGCCCCAACCGGCCGCCGCCCGGCAAAATCCCTGAGAAACGGCCCGTCGAATTCCCACGCGTACAGCTCCTCGATCGTCGTGTCGGCCTCCCGCAGCGTGCCGAGCGCAATCCGCACGAAATCCAGCCACCCATCCAGCCAGCGCCCTTCCGGAGTCCCTCCAACGTGCAGATCCCCGTCGTTGGCCAGTGAAACGGTGGCGTCCGGCCCGGTCGCCTCGCCCGCCTGCCGGCCGTCCACGTACAACCTCAACCGTCGCCCGGCCCGGTCCAACTCCGCCACCACATGATGCCAGTCACCGTCATGCACCGCGCTCCCGCTCAGCACCCGCCAGCCGCCCTCCACCGGACCCACCTCGAATCGCACCCGCCCATCCTCCGTCAGGGCCAGGCTGTAGCCCGTGCCGCGCCGTTTCTCCACCAGCACCGCCCCCGCCCGGCCCGCAACCGTCCGGAACACCACCTCGATCAGCAAACCGGAACGATGCACCTGCGGATTCCGCAACGCCTCCCCTTCCACCACGTGCGGTTCCGGCTGCGGATTCTCGTGCCGGCTCCGCTTCAGATCCGTGAACCGAAACGGACGCATCATCTCCGCATGAGACACCCGCGCATACATCCGCCGCTCCGCTCGAAACCGCAGCGCCCCGCGCGTCCAATCCTCCAACCACCCCACCTCGTAGTCCTCCGCCCGGCCGTTCACCACCTGCAACGGATGGGTCGGCCGCTGATCATACGTGTCCCGCGAAACGTGATAGTCCGTCAGATACCAGTGTTCGTCCGGAATCACCGTGGGATCCCCGACCGGCGCGTAAAAGTGCCATTCCCCCACCACACCCGACAGCGCCCACGGCACAAACACCCGCGCCCCGCCGTCAATCGCAGGCGAGCCCGCCCGGGGCCGGAAATCTCCGTGCTCCGGATCCTCCAACACCGGCTCCCGGCTGACCACCCCCAGGTCACAGGCCAGACTCCCCTGCTCCAGCAACACCCTGCGGAAATCGTCGAACCCGGACAACCACCGGCCCGAGGGCTCCAACACACCCATCTGCCCGAAATCATGAAACACATTCCGGGCGTAAGCGTTCAGCTCCAGTGCGTACCGAACCTTCGAAGGCTGCCACTGGCGCACCTCACCCTCCGGGCGCGACCGGGCCGGGTCCGCATGCCGAAGTACATGGGTCCCGATCCCCTCCCACACGTTGCCCAGATACTTGTTCCGGCCCGCCCGCGGTTCCTGCCGGCGCGAGCCGGTGTGAAAGTTGTAAACCGTGTTGTGAAAGAAGGTGTTCTGATAGCTGATGATTTCCTGAAACGCCGAGCAATTCACCACC
Source organism: Limisphaera sp. 4302-co (assembly GCF_049537155.1). NCBI lineage: Bacteria > Pseudomonadati > Verrucomicrobiota > Verrucomicrobiia > Limisphaerales > Limisphaeraceae > Limisphaera > Limisphaera sp. 4302-co. The sequence continues at coordinate 46,483 of NZ_JBMVQZ010000013.1, read as the reverse complement.
GGGCCCTTCGGATCCCGGCCCCGGCCCCACGCGATGTTGTTGAAATGATAATTCTTGAACGCCCCGTCCAGATAATACGCGTGACCAAAGCCGGCATCCGTCCCCGTGTACCGATTCCAATGTCGGTACCCCAGCGGATTGTGCACCACGTTGTTGAACACATACGCCGGTCCACCCTGCCAGGTCTCGATCCCTCCAAAATCGTTACAGTTCAACAAACAATCCCAAACCTTGTTTTGATGGATCAGAATTCGCGTGAACGGCACGTCGCCCCAGGCACCGTTTCGTTTGCCGCCGACGACATCGATCCCCTGCGCATAGGTCCGTTCGATGACATTGCCGGCGATCTCCACCGTACGAGCCCCCGCCACCTCGATCCCGATCCCGTTGCTGTACCGCGACGGACGTCGCGCCGTCTCGCAGGATCGGTTCCGGTAAATCCGCACGTCCCCCAGCCGGCCCCGCAAATCCGCATATCCCCAGGCACCACCGTCGCATACCGAAAAAATCCCGTGATCCGTGAACCGAACCTCGTTGTCCTCGATGCGCACGCCATCCACCACCTGGCCCCGTTCCACCGACCGGATGCGCACCGGCATCACCACATGTTCGAACCGGCAGTTCGCAATCCGGATGTCCCGGCCCTCGCCCCAGATCCACACGCACCCCGGATGTTGCTCCGGACGCAGCAACCACGGCACCGTCCGAAAATCCCACGGCGGAGCCGTCAGATCCCAGTGCGGCGTGGTGAACCGGAATGTCAGGCCCGTGATGTGCAGATGCTCCACCCGGCGACCCTCCACCAGATTGCTCCACCGGCCCACCTCCACCTGCGCCACCCGCGGATCCACCCCCTCCGGCAGCCGCAAATACAACCGCCCCCCGCGCCCCCGCCGTTCGAACCAAAACTCGCCCTCCGGATCGTCCAGGTAATGCGGCTTGTCCTCCAGGTAATACCGCATCCCCCGCATGATCACACCGTTCGTGCCGCCACCCGTCCAACCCGCAAAACCCAGCCCGTGCCGCTCCAGATCCACCACCTCCACCTCCGTCGGGTACGGGGCGCTCATCACCCAGCCGAACTCCGTCCATACCAGCGCACCCAGGAAATACTCAGCCGGTTTCTCCCTTATGTGCCGCGTGTCGATCCCCAGGTGCAAAAAACGGCCCTGCCGGTTCGTCGTCACGTTGCCGAACGGCCGACCCGGATTCTCCCACTCCCACCACTCGCTCTTCACATCGTCCGGGTTCGAAACCTTCCAGTTCGGCGTCCGGGCCAGCGGAATCCGTTTCACCCCGCCCGGGGCATCGGCCCACCAGACCGACCGCGGCAACCAGTCCACGTCCGCCCACCATACCTTCTCCGGCTCCGGAATGTCCGGATGCGTCGCGCCCCGCACCCAGTTTGTTACCCGCTCCGACCCGCAAATCACCGCCTCTCCGCTTCCCCACCCGGGATCGCTCGTCAGCCGGATCGGTTCCCCCGGCCGTCCCGCATCCCGCACCACCAACCGACCCCGATACACCACGCCCCGCTTGAAAACATAGGTGTGCACACCCCGCTCCGCCGCCGCACGCCCGGTCGCGTTCGGATCCCAGGGATGATGCCGCCACGGCCGGTCCGGCTCGTCCCCAGGGTTCCCGTCATCCCCCTGCTCGTAATCGATGTACCGAACCGATCCGCCCTTTTCGAACCGGAACGGCCGCGGTTGCCACCGCAAATCCCCACGGGGATCCACCTCCGCATGCTCCTCCTCCCAACTCCACCGCGCCGCCCCGGCCTCGGCCGCTCGAGCGGTACCCAACACCAGGATCAGCGCACCCTTCACGCACGCGGCCCGAAAGCCGCCTCTGTACCACGCCCGCATGAACCGCATGCTACCCCCGCCCATTGCCGCGCGCCAACCCTTCCGCCTCCGCCGGCTCGCCCCCTTCGGCCACCCCTGACAACCGGTCGGACCGTCTCCACAACAGGTCTTTCCTTTTGCCCATCCGCAAGGCCTTTGTCCGGCTCTTGCGCCTTCTGGCTTCCCGACGCGTGCCGCCCACCTCACGCCGCCCCGGCAGAGCGGGCATTGGGTGCCAGCCTCCCCCAATGAGCCGGCCTTTCAGGCAGACCAGGGATCATCCGTCCATCCGCCAGGTCCCGGCAGTCCCGCGGAGCATGCCCTCGAGGACCCAACCCTCGGACAGCGCCGGTCTCCGCATTCCCGGAGAGAAACCCCTGTTCCGGACGCGTCTCCCAAGGCACTCCCCCAGCCCCCCGTGAGAGAACACATCGGGAATGCCCACGGTCCTGCCGCCCGTTGAACACTCGAAGGCCGGCACGAAAACGAACCCCGGACTGGCTTCCGTCGCCAGTCAAACTATGCTGCCGGCATGAGCACATCTGGAATGCCCGAATTCTCCAGGATCGCCCCCGATGTCAAACTCGGACGGGATGTACGCATCCACGGGTTCGTCAACTTGTACGGATGCGAGATCGGTGACGAAACCCGGATCGGCACTTTCGTGGAGATCCAGAAGAACGCGCGCATCGGGGCGCGCTGCAAGATCTCCAGTCACACCTTCATTTGCGAGGGCGTGATCATCGAGGACGAATGCTTCATCGGACACGGCGTGGTCTTCATCAATGATCGTTACCCCCGGGCGGCCAACCCGGACGGCACGCCCCAGAGCGAAAAGGACTGGCAGGTGATACCCACGCGCGTCTGTCGCCGGGCCTCAATCGGCAGCGGTGCCACCATCCTCTGCGGCGTCACCATCGGGGAGGGCGCCATCGTGGGCGCGGGCAGCGTGGTCACGCGCGACGTGCCGCCCCGTACCATCGTGGCAGGGAACCCGGCCCGGGTGTTGCGACCCGTACCGGCGCACGCGCCATAGGATCGGCCCGGCTCCGGCGCCGGCCTTCCGCGGCCAGGGGACGCACCGCTCCGGTTTCAAGCGCCTGGTCCATCCGCTCATGCAGTTCACCATCGTCACGCCGAGTTACCGCCCCGGTCCGTGGCTGAGGCTCTGCATCGCCTCCGTGGCCGACCAGGGCGTACCTGCGGAACATATCATCCAGGACGCAGGTTCCGACGACGGCACATTGGACTGGGTCCGGGCCGATCCCCGCGTGCAACTCCATGTGGAGCCGGACGGCGGCATGTACGATGCCATCAACCGCGGGCTCCGTCGGGGCACCGGCGAGATTTGTGCCTGGTTGAATGCTGATGAGCAGTACCTGCCCGGAGCGCTCCGTGCGGTGGCGGCCTGGTTCGAGGCACATCCGGACGTGGATGTGGTCTTCGGCCACGTGGTGATGGTGGACGCGCAGGGGCGTTACCTCTTCCACCGGAAGGTCGAACCGCCACGCCTGGCACACACCTGGACCTGTCACCTCGGCACCTACAGCTGCGGAATGTTCTTCCGGAGGCGGCTGTTGGATCCCGGCGGCTTTTGGCTCGACCCCGATTGGCGTTGCGGCGGGGACGGCGAGTGGATGGTCCGCCTCCTGCGCGCCGGGGTGCGCATGGGGACACTCGGAAGATTCACCTCCGCTTTCACCTGGACGGGAAGCAACCTCAGCCGTCAGGAGCAGGCCCGGGCCGAGTGGCGTCGGCTCCGCCAAAGCGCCCCTTTATGGATGCGCCTGCTGGCGCCCTGGTGGGTGCTCACGCACCGGCTGAGCCGGTGGTGGCACGGCTGCTACCGGCAGGAACCCTTCGAGTTCGCCATCTACACGCTGGAAAGCCCCGCGCAACGTCAGATCCGGCGCGTGACCCGCCCGGTGGGGTATTGGTCGGAGCCGATCGCCTGAACCCGGCCGGATGTTTCCGGACCATCCCTTCCCACCGGCTCAGAAGACCCGGCTCAACCAGAGCCAGACGCGTGCGGTTTCCTGCCACCACCACGCCAAGACCGTCCCCAGTGGAGCCACACCGGTCAACAGCGGCAGACCCAACATGGGCACGATCAGGTTGCCCAGGACAATGATCACCCCCGAGAACAACACGCCCTGGCTGGTGATGTCCGTCTGCCGGGTTTGCGAGAGAACCTGGCCGGTCAGCGTCAGATGAAAGGCATAGGCCGCACCCAGCAACAGATACAGCCACTCCGGATGCCGGCCCCAGCCCCAAAAAAGATGGCCCAGGCCGTAACCCGCCAGAACCAGGATCACATAAATGGGCACGAAGTACGGCGCCAGAGTCACCCACCAGTTGGCCTTGCTCACGAGCACATGGCCCCCGCGTGAGGTCACGCGCATCCGCCTGACCCGCCCCCCGCACAACCAGGTCGCCAGGGCATGCGTCAGTTCATGCCCGAACACATAAAGCCACATCGGCCGCGGCAACAGCCAGAAGATCACCACCCAACAGGCGACCCCGCAAAGGAAGGGCAGCCAAAAGGTGGCGAGCCCGTCGCTGGCCGAAACCACGCGGAACAACACGCGCGCCGCCCCCACACAGCTCGGCACCAACAAAAGCGCCACCAGCGTCCTCCAAAATTTCCGCACGGGCCCCATTCTGCCGAGCAGAAACGTTCCGTCAGCCTTTTCCCGAACCGCCACACCCGGAGTGCGACCGCTCCTCCGGGCTTGCCGGCTCGCCGGAATCGGAGCTAAGAAGTGGGCCGTACGCTATGTCCGCGCCCGCCTCCAACGGCAGAGCCGGGTGTTTCGGGATGTTCCGCCCCGAAACGCTACGGCGCGCTTCCGCGGCCTTCTTCCTGGCGGTTGTTCTCCTGACGACCGTGTGGTTGGCGATCCTCCTCTGGACGGCAGCAGCCCCTTTGCCCGACTGGCTCGAGCTCGGGTTCCTTCTCCTCGGCACAGCCTGCGTGGCGGCGATCGTGGCAAGCTTCGTGTGGATCCGGGAAGAAGTCGAGCGCCGGCGCCGCAGCGAGGAAGAGCTGCGGAGATTGAACCGCGCTTTGGAAACCGCCCTCGCACGGGCGCAGGAGGCGGACGGGGTGAAGTCGGCCTTCCTGGCCACAATGAGCCATGAACTGCGCACCCCGCTGAACTCCATTCTGGGATTCGCCGGCGTGCTGTTGCAGGAATTGCCCGGAGCCCTCAATGAAGAACAACGCAAACAGCTCACGATGGTTCGGGACAGTGCCCGCCACCTGCTGGCGCTGATCAATGACGTGCTGGACCTTTCCAAGATCGAGGCGGGCCAGCTCAGGATCGCACGCACCCCCTACGACGTTCGCGCGGTGGTCGAGCATGTGGTGGCCTCCGTCCGACCCCGCGCAGAAGCCAGGGGCCTGACTCTGGAAGTCCAGATGGATCCAACCGTGGGCCGGGCCCTGGGCGATGCCCGGCGGCTCGGACAGATCCTGCTCAACCTGCTCGCCAACGCGGTGAAGTTCACCCAGCAGGGCGGCGTCCGCGTGCAGGTGGACCTGGTTGAGAACGGTACTCTGTTGAGATTCCAGGTCGCAGACACGGGTCCCGGGATCGCAAGAGAAGACTTCGACAAACTGTTTCAACCGTTTCAACAGCTCCAAACCGGGCTGGACCGCCCGCACGAAGGAACGGGCCTCGGTCTGGCCATCTGCCGCCGCCTGGCCGGGCTGCTGGGCGGCCGGATCGAGCTCGAGAGCGAGCCGGGACGGGGCAGCACATTCACCGTCCTCCTTCCGTTGGAAGTCCCTGAACAACCGCACCCTCCCAACGCCAAAGCAACGCCACCACCATGAGACCAAGCTTTCCACCCGGGCAGTCACACCCGCAGTGGCGGTCCATCGAAGCCTTTCCACCGCCCCCCACCGAGCGTCCCCTCCGTGACACCGTCCGGAGCCGGCCGGCCGTCACCCGAAAACAGCCGCCTGTTCGAAACAACAACCCCACCCCACCCACGTCTCATGCGCATCTTGATGATCGAAGACAACGAAGCCAATCGTTACCTGGCCACCTACTTGCTGGAGAAGGCCGGTCACACGGTGACGACCGCCCCCGATGGCCGGACAGGTCTGGCCCTGGCCACCCAGGAACGGTATGACGTGATCCTGTTGGACATCCAGTTACCCGGCATGGATGGCTACGCAGTGGCCCGGGCTTTGCGCCAGGTGCCCGGACTGGAACGCACACCGGTGATAGCCGTGACCTCCTACGCCATGACAGGCGACCGCGAAAAGGCGCTGGCCGCAGGTTGCACCGGTTACATCGAGAAACCGATCCAACCCGACACGTTCGTTCGCGAAGTGGAGGCGCTGGCCGCCACCCACGCCGGCACGCCTTCCCACCCGCCCGGCCAGAACCGGCACAACCCGGCATGACGCCATGCTGCCCCGGCCATGGTCTGAAACCCTCCGCACCTGCCTCCGTCAGCCCCCGGGCCAACCTCCCCGGGTCGAGCCGGGCACTCGCCACGCATCCCGTTTTCGTCCCTCAACCACTCGATGAACCATGCGCATCCTCATCGTGGATGATCATCCCGAAAACCTCTACCTGCTGCGGTCGCTCCTGGCCGGGTACGGGTACGAGGTCGTGGAAGCCTCCCACGGCGCCGCAGCGCTCGAACTGGCCCGGCAACAGCCGCCCGACCTGGTGATCACCGACCTGCTCATGCCGGTGATGGACGGGTTCACCCTGCTGCGGGAATGGAAGGCCGACCCCAAACTGCGCGCCATCCCCCTGCTGGTCTACACCGCAACCTACACGGAGCCCGAGGACGAACAGCTCGCCCGCGACCTCGGCGCGGATGCATTCCTCGTCAAGCCCGCCGAACCGGAACCCTTTCTCGAAGAGTTGCGCGGCCTGTTGGAGCAGGCACGGCAGCGCCCCATGCGTGCCGCGGAGCCGGCCCCGCTCCCCGATCCGGCCCAACTGGAGGAACGTTATGCCCGTGCGCTCCTGCGCAAACTGGAAAAGAAATGTGCCGAACTGCGGGAGACCAACCGGGCGCTCCAGAGCGCGCAGGACCAACTGTGGCAGACCCTCGAGGTCCTGCCCGCAGCCGCATACATTTGCGATGCCGAGGGCCTCATCACCTACTACAACACACGGGCCCGGGAACTCTGGGGACGGGAACCGCGCTTGCGCGATCCGGCCGATCGTTTCTGCGGTTCATTCAGCCTCCATCGCCCGGACGGCACGGCCCTGGACCCCACCGAGTCCTGGACGGCCCACTGCCTGCGCACGCAACAACCCGTCGCCGGCGGCGAAGTGATCGTCGAGCGACCCGATGGGTCCCGGCGACACGCCCTGGCTTGCGCGGCGCCTTTGACCGATGCATCCGGCCGTCTGACCGGCGCGGTCAATGTGTTGTGGGATATCACCGACCTGCATGCGGTCCAGGAAGCCCTCCGCCAGAGCGAGGAACGGTTCCGGCGCCTGGCCGAATGCTCCGCCACCGCCATCTTCGTGTACGCCGGAGAACGGTTCGTGTATGTCAACCCGGCAGCCTGCACCCTGACCGGCCGGTCTGAAGAGGAACTCCTGCAAACCCGGTTCTGGGAGGTTGTTCACCCGGATCACCGTGAACTGGTCCGCCATCGCGGCCTGGCCCGACAACGGGGCGAACCTGTGCCAGCGCGCTACGAGTTCAAGCTGTTGCACAAGGATGGCACGGAACGTTGGATCGATTTTGCAGCCGCCGCCATCCTCTGGGAGAATCGCCCGGCGGCCATCGGGAGTGCCATCGACATCACCGACCGCAAACGGGCCGAAGAAGCCCTCCGGGAAAGCGACACACGCAACCGGATCATCGCCAACCTGATCTCCGACTACGCCTACATCTTCCGCGTCACCCCCGAGGGCGAACTGATCGGTGAATGGGTCACGGAATCCTTCACCCGCGTGTTCGGCCTGACCTTGGAGCAGGTCATCGCCCGGGGCGGCTGGCAAACCCTGGTCCACCCCGATGACCTGCCCAAGGCTCTGGAGCACGCACGCAAGGTGGCCGCAGGCCAACGCGACGTGTGCGAAATGCGCTGGATCACCCCGGCCGGTCAGATCCGATGGCTGCGGGATTATGCCGAGCCGGTCTTCGACCAGACCGGAACCCGCGTGATCCGGGTATACGGCGCCTCCCAGGACATCACCGAGCAACGCCTGGCAGAAGAACGGCTCGCACGGCTCAACCGCACCTACGCCGTTCTAAGCCAGATCAACCAGCTCATCGTCCGCGAAGGCCGCCCCACGGCACTGCTCGAAGGTGCCTGCCGCATCGCCGTGCACACGGGAGGTTTCGTAATGGCCTGTGCCGCCCTCACCAAAGAGCCCGATGGCCCGCTGCAGGTCGTCGCCAGCGCCGGAGCCGATCCCGACACCCTCCTCATCGTCAACCGGTTTTTGGGAGATCCGGCCCTCGGATGCACCCTCACCCGGGACGCACTCGCCACGGCACGCCCGGCAGTGTGCAATGACATCGCCCTCGCGCCGGAAGCCCAGTCCTGGCAAGAAGCGGCCCTTGCTCGCGGTTACCGCGCAATGGCCTCCTTCCCATTGCTCGTGGAAGGTCGGGTCCGGGGAGTCCTCAACCTCTACGCGCCCGCGCCAGGCTTCTTCGACGCCGAGGAAACCCAGCTGCTCAGCGAACTGGCCCAGGACATCGGCTTCGCGCTCGAAGCCGCGGCCCGGGAAGAGGCCCGCCGCCAGGCCGAGGCGCGCCTCGCCGCCAGCGAGGAACGTTTCCGGCAACTGGCCGACACCTTGGAGGACTTATTCTGGATCAAGGACGCACACTCCCAGCAATTCCTCTACGTGAGCCCCGCCTTCGAAAGGATCTGGGGCATCCCCGCCCGACGGCTGGAAGAAAACCCCAAAGCCTGGCTGGATTTCGTGCACCCGGAGGATCGTGACCGGATCCAACTGCTCAACGCCGAATCTGTCGAGCCGGGCCCCCGCGATGTCGAGTACCGCATCGTCCGTCCCGACCGCCGCGTCCGCTGGGTGCGCTCCCACATCTACCCGGTGCTCGGACCGGACGGCCGGGTCAACCGCTGGGTGGGTGTCACCCGGGACATCACCCGTGAACGCGAACTGGAACAGCAACTGTTACAGGCGCAGAAAATGGAGGCCGTCGGCCGCCTCGCCGGAGGCGTGGCACACGACTTCAACAACATCCTCACCGCCATCATCATGCAGACCGAACTGCTCAGTGACGAGGAGGCCCTCACCCCTGCCCTCCGCGAAGGGCTGCAACAAATCCACGCCGCCGCCGAGCGCGCAGCCAACCTGACCCGCCAGCTCCTGCTCTTCAGCCGGCGCCAGGTCATGCAAATGCGCATACTCGACCTCAATGAAAGCGTCACCGGCATCGCCAGGATGCTCCAGCGTATCATCGGTGAGGATGTCCGGCTCCAACTCGATCTGCATCCCGGACCGCTTTTCCTGCGTGCCGATCCCGGCATGCTGGACCAGGTTCTCATGAACCTCGCCGTAAATGCGCGAGATGCCATGCCCCAGGGCGGGTCGCTCACCATCCAGACAGCCGAAAGCCTCGTGGACGAGGCGCAGGCGCGACTCCGCCCCGGTGCCGCCCCCGGCCGTTACGCCGTGTTGCGCGTGCGCGATGAGGGATGCGGAATGCCCCGGGAGGTCCTCGAGCACATCTTTGAACCCTTCTTCACCACCAAAGAACCGGGCAAAGGGACCGGCCTGGGCCTGGCCACCGTGTACGGCATCGTCCAACAGCATCGGGGCTGGATCGAGGTCCGCAGCGCACCCGGGCAGGGCACCACCTTCGAAATCTATCTGCCCCTGGAAACGCAATCGGCCACCGGGCCGGGCGCAGAACCCCGCAGTCGCCCCCCGCGCGGCACCGAAACCGTGTTGCTGGTGGAGGATGACGCGTCCCTGCGGCGCCTCACCCGCGCCGCCCTGGAACGCCACGGCTACACCGTCCACGAGGCCGGAGACGCCGCCGAGGCGCTGGAAGTCTGGGCCCGGCACCGCCGCGAGATCCGCGCGCTGCTCACCGACATCGTCATGCCCGGCCCCATGAACGGCCGGGAACTGGCCCGGCACCTGCAGGCCGATCGGCCGAACCTCCGCGTGATCCTGTTCAGCGGCTACAGCGAGGAAATGGCCGGCCGACTGCTGGAACTGGGACCGCACCAGACCTTCCTGCCCAAGCCGTTCCCACCCGAGCTCCTCCTGAGGCGCATTCGGGAAATGCTCGACGCGAAATAACCCCCTCGTGTCCCTTGAATCCCGGCCCTCGCGGCGAGGGCCCTCCGGCTCGGCTCGCAAGCGCGACGCACAACCGGTCCGGCCGTGCAGTCTCCGTTGTTCCCCGCGCCCCCGGCGGCCGCAGCGGCGCAGCCTCCGGCCGGAGAATGCCGCCCGGCAGGCAGCGGATCCCACCAACACCAGCGACCAAACCTGTGCAAACCGCACGGTGCCGGCCCTTCCGAAAGGTGCCCCTCTCGCCGGTGTGCACGCGCGACAACCTCCCTGCCCGCCGACGTCTCCCGCACCCGACACCTGAATCGCTCCGACACTCGCAGCCCCGACGGTCCCGCGGCCCGGGCAGCCCCGCCTCACATGTTTCATACGATTTTGTACTTGCTTCCTACCACACCAACGGGCCAGGATGGTCGTGCGTATGAATATTGTGCAAGTTCGTATGAATCAACCCCCGCAGGCACGGCATCCGGGCGGCGGCGCCCTCCGGCCCGCCCCCTCCGGCGCGGTCGGGTTCATCCTCTGGGTCGCCCTGGTCACGATCCTTCCGGGCCGGGTCAACGCGCAACCGTTCGAGACGCATGCCCGGTTGCAGGCCGTCAACGAGGACGGTACCAGCGCATGGACGGGATCGTTCCCGTTCCGGTTGCGCGGGGTGTGGCTCAACAATCCGGAGGATCTGCTGGATCCGCAGCCGGCGTTCCTGCCCTGGGACAACGGCGCCCATGCAGGCCAGCTCGGCGGGCAATGGCAGGTCTTCCTGCAGGCGGTGGACCCCGAAGATCGCGGCGGCACCGCCTGCTGGATGGGACAGAACTACGGCAACCTGCCCTGGATCCGAAACAGCGACCTCAGCTACACCAACCGGGCCTGGGTGGCCGAGATCCTGCGGCTGGAGCACGACCCCGAGACCGGTCATCGGTTCCGCGCCGGGGATCTGGTGGAGGTCACCGTGAACCAATCCCTTTTCTATGGCGGCAAGAGGAACATCAACGAGGGACACAGCATCGATCCCCAGTACGACTTTTCCTTCCGGCTCTTGCAGGCGGGTTACGGGCTGCCGGAGCCGGAGTGGGTGCCGCTGTCCGAACTGGTGCGCGTGGATGACGGCGATCCCGACACGAGCGAAGAGATCTTCGATCCGACGCGGTCCACCGGCTGCGAACATTGGCAGGGAATGCGGGTCCGCATCCCGGGACTGCGAATGGCCACGGATCCCACGCTCACGAACCGACTGGGAGCACGCTTTTACGGCACCAACGGTTGGAATCCCAGCCTGCCCTGGGGCGATCGACGTTGCACCGTCACCGACGGTGCGGGACGATACTTCACCCTGCGGCACCCACGCTACAGTCTGGGCCCCGTGCCCACGGGAGTTTTCGATGCCATCGGCATCCTCAACCAGGAATCGGGTTCCGGCCTCCAGGGCACCAACGGCTACGAACTGATCGTGCAGCAGATCATCCTGCCGCCGCCGGAGATCGAGATCGGCAGGCCGGTTGTGGTGCACTGGGCCGACAACGGGACGGACTACGTTTTGGAATCTTCAGCGAGCCTGTCCGATCCGGTTTGGACCCCCGTCAACCGCACCGCCATCCGATCCGACGGCCGCCGTTTGGTCATCCTGCCGCCGGAGGAACATCAGCGATATTTCCGCCTCCGCCAGCCATGAACGTGGATCGCCCCATCTGCCGGCCATTCAAAACGGCGGCAGCCCTTGATCGCCCGGGCCGACCCGGCGGTCCCCCGCGGATCCTCGCAGCGGGCCCCGGCCACGGCGTGGGATTCACCTTGATCGAGCTGTTGGTGGTGGTGGGGATCCTGGGCGTACTGGCCGGACTGCTGCTACCGGCCATGGGCCGGGCCCGAGAGAAGGCGATGGTGGCACGGGTCTGCATGGAACTGCAGGCTCTGGGACTGGCCCTCGAGATGTATGCGGAAGATCACGACGGCCGGGTCCCGCCCGTGCGGGTCAATTGCAACAGCGACCTGGCAGAGCACTGGTGCCAGTTGCCCGTCGAGCTTGCCCGCGACGGCTACCTGCCGCGCAGCGACCGGCCGGGCATGGATTCGTTCCTGGAAGATCCTTTTCACCGCGGGCACACCTACAAATACGCCGCTCCCGGTCCGCAACTGCTCAACGGGAGTCCGGCGGGCCATTACGCCCTCTGGGTGCCGGATGATTTTCCACGGAACCGGGCCGATCGCGGTCGGTACGTTTCCGATCCCCGCACCGCGCCGGTGCGCTGGGTGCTCTGGAGCATGGGGCCCCGGCCGCGCAGTCCCGAATCCCAGCACACGCACGCGCCCCTGGCGGCTGCCAGCTGGTACCAGCGCGTCGGCGGTGGCGGCGTGATCGTCCGGTACGCAGACCGGGAAGGCCGGTCCTACAGTTCCCCATGAGAACCACCCGACGATCATTCCCGGAAAGCGGTGGCGTCCTGCACACTTCTGCGGCCGACGCGCATCCCCGCGATGGGAGCCAAACGCGGGAACGCGTCGCGTTTGGCATTTTCCGCGCCGCACTCTGGAGGTTCCTCACAGCCATGAAAACCCCGCGGCCCATCGCGGCGGGGTGTCTGGTGCTCGTGCTGTTTGTGGCCATCGCCCCGGCGCATGGCCACACCGCCCGGCCGGTTGTCTTCGACGGTGACTGGGCCGGGGACGATGCGCGTGCCCTGGGGTTGCTTTTGAGCGATCCGGAGTTCGAGTTGCTGGCAGTGGTGGCCACGGAGGGAGCCTGCGCTGCGGACGTCGGCGCCACCAACGCGGCCCGTTTGCTGCGCTTGTTCGGTCGGACCGATGTTCCGGTGGCCGTCGGATCCGCGGTCGCGCGCCCGGCTCCGCCCTTTCGCTCCCATGCAACCGGGCTGGCCTGGGAAAGGCTGGGGCCGGCCCCGGTTCCGATCAACGGGTTTCCGGATTTCGACACCGTCTGGCGGAACGTGCGCGATCGGGCCGACGAACGTGTCCTTTACGTCTGCACCGGGCCGCTCACGACCCTGGCGAGCCTGCTGGTGCGGGATCCCTCGGCAGCCGGGCGAATCGAATCGGTGGTCTGGTTCGGCACGGTCCCCGATGCTGCGGCTGCCGATTGGAACGCCCGGTGGGACACCGGAGCGGTGCAGATCGTGTGCGCGTCCGGGTTGGCCGTGCTGGCCGTGGGTTACCCGGACGGGGTGGAGCCGCCCGCGATGACCGCGGCCTGGGTCGTGGAGGTGGGGCAGGATCGCACACCCTACGGCCGGCTCATTCAGGCGTTGTTCGGGGAGGGACACGGTGCCGGGTTGGCGGGTTCGGGTCACCTGCGGTTCTGGGATGACCTGGTTGCACTCTGGCTGCTCGCGCCCGAAGAGTTCGAAAGTTCGCCGTGCCCCGGCCGACCGCGGTGGCGGATCGTCAGGCCGAAAACACCCGAAGCGGTGCCCGCAACCGTGGCCCGTGTGGCGGGGGAAGCGCCGTTGCACCAGACGGTGATCTGGAGCCGGTTCCCAACAGCCGACGAGTTTCTGCGGCCCGACGTGCGGCAGTTGGCCCGCGCCATTCAGCAGAGGCACGGGTGGGAAGAATGGAGGCTGGTGGTGCTGACGTCGGAGTTGCACCGCCACCTCGGCACCTGGTCCATCCTGGGGGCCAAGATGGGTTTGCACGCCCGCGAACGATGGGGCGTGGGGCGGGACGCGCTGCAGGTCGAAAGTTACGCCGGATTGCGCCCGCCCTTGAGCTGCGTGAATGACGGTCTGCAGGTGGCCACGGGGGCCAGCCTCGGTCGGGGCACGATCCGGGTGGCCGACACCGATGAGCCGCGTTGCGAGGCCGTCTTTATTCATGAGGGACGCCGGTTGCGGCTGCGACTGCGGCCCGATCTTGCGGAGGCGATCCAGCGGGAGCTGGACGAGCTGCTTCGGGAACACGGAGGTCTGACACCCTCCTATTTCGAGGCCGTCCGGGCCGCAGCCCTGCGACACTGGCTCGAAATGGATCGGCATTCGATCTTTGAGGAGGCACCCGAACCGGCGCCGCACCCCCGACCCTGACGCGCCGCCCGCAGGCCGCACCCCAGTCCGCCAGCAGGCCGGGTTTGTCCCGTTCGCCCGTCCCCGCCAAAAGCGTTGACCCGCGCGGGTGGCGGCTTATGTTTGGCATGAACCTGCCTGTTGGGCGGTGCCTTCAAAGAGCCGGGCCCGGGTGGACGGCGGTTCGAAGGCGCCGGCACAGGCACAAGAGCGCCGGCCACGGACCGGCGCACAGAACCGGTGAGTCCTCGAACCCAGGGCCGGTGGTGGCCATGCCTGTCTCTGACGGGATGGATCGCCCTTTCTTTGCTGGCCACATCGCGCGCCGTCGCCTCGGTGCGCTTCAACCGGGACATCCGGCCGATCCTCTCCGATCATTGTTTCCACTGTCACGGTTTCGATGCGAATCACCGGAAGGCGGATCTCAGACTCGACACATTCGAAGGCGCCACCGCAGCGCGCAAGGGGCGTCCGGCCGTGGTGCCCGGCCGGCCCGAGGAGAGTGAGCTGTGGCACCGAATCACGGCCAACGATCCGGCCGACCGCATGCCGCCGCCCGACTCGGGCCACACGCTGACGCCGGCGCAGATCCGCCTGCTCCGGCAATGGATCGCGGAAGGTGCGCCCTATGAACGGCACTGGGCCTTTGAACCGCCCCGCCGCCCGCCGTTGCCCGAGGTGCGGCAGGCGGATTGGCCGCGCAACGCGGTGGATCGGTTCGTGCTGGCACGGCTCGAGAAGGAGGGGCTCAAGCCCTCGCCGGAGGCGGACCGGGTGACGTTGATCCGGCGTCTGAGTCTGGATCTGACCGGCCTGCCGCCCACACCGGAGGAAGTGGACGCGTTTGTTCGGGATGAGCGGCCCGACGCATATGAACGGCTGGTGGACCGGCTCCTGGCCTCGCCGCGATACGGCGAGCACATGGCTCATTACTGGCTGGACGCGGCCCGTTACGGCGACACCCACGGGCTGCACCTGGACAACGAACGATCCATGTGGGCGTACCGCGACTGGGTCGTTTCGGCCTTCAATCGCAACCTGCCCTTCGACCGGTTCACCATCGAACAACTGGCGGGGGATCTGCTTCCCGAGCCGAGCCGGGACCAGCTCATCGCCAGTGGATTCAACCGATGCAACGTCACCACCAGTGAAGGCGGGGCGATCGAAGAGGAGTTTCGCGTGCGTTACGCGGTGGACCGCGTCGAGACGGTGGGCACGGTTTGGATGGGCCTCACGCTGGGGTGCGCCGCCTGTCACGATCACAAGATCGATCCGATCACCCAGAAGGAGTTCTACCAGCTCTTCGCCATTTTCAACAACCTGGCCGAAAACGCGATGGACGGGAACGCCCTGCTGCCGCCGCCCTCGCTGCCCCTGCCCACGCCCGCGCAGGAACGGCGTTTGACGGAACTGACACGACAACAGACGGATCTCGAAACCGCGCTGGCCCGGCGGGCCGCGCAGCTCGTCTATGAGGACCCGGCACTGTCACCCGAACCGCCCCGACCGGTGCCAACCGAGATTTTGTGGGTGGACGACGAGTTCCCGCCGGGGGCGGAACCGCGGGTCAACGAGGGCAACCTGCCGCATCGCTGGGTCAGCGCCGGAGACGGACCGGTCCACCGCGGCCGGCGCAGTCTGCTGAGGGAAGGGTCGGGATTGCACCAGACGTATTTCCCGACCTGCAATCGGCCGCTGGCACTGGGTGCCGACACCATCCTGTTCGCACATGTTTACCTGGATCCGAAGGCGCCGCCCCGGGCCGTCATGCTGCAGTTCCACGTGGACGGTCAGTGGTCCAAACGCGCCAACTGGGGAGATCCGGGCGCCATCCCCTACGGTCGCTCCGGCACGACCGAGAAACTTCAACGCGGTGACCTGCCCCCGACAGGGCGCTGGGTGCGACTCGAAGTGCCCGCTTCCGAGCTGGGCCTGACAGCCGGAGCACGGATCACCGGCCTTGCCTTCACCCAGTTCGACGGGCGCGCCTGGTGGGATGCCGCCGGTGCGGTGACGGTTCATGACCCCGCACGCGACCCGGCCCGCTCGCTGCAGGCGTGGTGGGAAGGAGAACGGGCCCGGGCGCGCGAATCCAAACTGCCGGAGGCATTGCGCAAGCTCCTCGACCGGCCCTGGTCCGAACTTCCCCAGACGGAACAGGACCGCGTCCGCGCGCATTACCTGGACCGGGTGTATGAAGGAGACGAGGAACTGGCGCAGTTGCGCCGCCAACTCGCCGAGGTACAAGAGCAAAAGGCCGAGCTGGAGAAGCAGATCCCCGGCACGCTGATCGCGCGTGAACTCGAGGTGCCACGTCCGGCCCACGTGCTCATCCGCGGTCAGTATGACCGACCGGGCGAACCGGTGGGTCCGGGCGTGCCGGCCATCCTTCCACCGCTGCCCCCGGCGGAAAAGACCAACCGCCTCACCTTTGCCCGGTGGCTCGTCAGCCCGGAACACCCGCTGACGGCGCGCGTGACGGTGAACCGGTTCTGGCAGCAACTCTTCGGCATCGGATTGGTGCGAACCAGCGAAGACTTCGGCCTGCGCGGTGAATGGCCGTCACATCCGGAGCTGCTGGACTGGTTGGCCGTGGAATTTCGGGAGAGCGGCTGGGACGTCAAACGGCTGCTCCGGCTGCTGGTGACCTCCTCTACTTACCGCCAGAGCTCGCGGGTGACGCCCGAGTTGCTGGAACGCGATCCGGAGAACCGGTTGCTGGCCCGGGGACCGCGTCACCGGCTGGACGCCGAGGTGGTGCGCGACAGTGTCCTCTTCGTCAGCGGCCTGTTGAACTTCCAGATGGGCGGCCGGGGTGTGCGGCCCTACCAGCCGCCCGGGATCTGGGAAGCCGTGGGTTATACCACCAGCAACACCGCACGTTACGAGCAGGATCACGGGGCCGCGCTCTACCGTCGCAGCCTGTACACCTTCTGGAAACGCACGGCGCCGCCGCCGTTCATGGTGTTGTTCGACGCTCCCTCGCGTGAACAGTGCGTGGTGCGCAGGGACCGCACCACCACACCGTTGCAGGCCCTGGCGCTGATGAACGACGTGCAGGTGGTCGAGGCGTCGCGCCATCTCGCCGCCCGAATGTGGCGGGAAGGCGGCTCAAATGACCCCGCCCGGCTGCGGCACGGATTCCGGCTCGTGACCGGGCGCGAACCCTCGCCGGAAGAGGCGGCGATCCTGGAGGAAAACCTCGGCCGGCAACGCGCACGATATCAGAACGAGCCGGAAGCCGCACGGGCACTCATGCGCGTGGGTGAATCACCCGCGCCGGAGGATATTCCTGCCACGGACCTGGCCGCCTACACGCTGGTGGCCAACCTGCTGCTCAACTTGGACGAGTTCCTCACGAAGAACTGACACCAGTTCACCGGCAACTCCATCGCCTCACCCGACCATGAACCCACTGGACGAATTCACCCGACGTCTCACCCGACGCGCCTTCTTCAAGACCACCGGTCTGGCGGCCGGCCGCATCGCGTTGGCGACCCTGATGCTGCCCGAGCTGTTGCGCGGCGCGCCGTCCGACCGCGGCCGCGCCCATCCCGGGCTGCCGGGCCTGCCCCATTTCAAACCGCGCGCTCGGCGTCTCATTTACCTGTTCATGAACGGGGCGCCCTCCCAGCTCGATCTGTGGGATTACAAGCCCCGCCTGCAGGAGTTGTACGACACGGACCTGCCGGATTCGGTCCGTCAGGGTCAGCGACTGACCACGATGACCTCCGGACAGAAACGGTTCCCGGTGGCGCCTTCCGTGTTCCGGTTCGCCCAGCACGGGCGCAGCGGCATCTGGGTGAGCGAACTCTTGCCCTGGACGGCCCGTGTGGTGGACGACCTTTGCGTGATCAAGACCGTGCACACCGAGGCCATCAACCACGACCCCGCCGCAACCTATCTCCTGACCGGGAGCCAAATCCCGGGCCGGCCCAGTCTGGGCGCCTGGATTTCCTACGGCCTGGGCAGCGAGGCCGACGATCTGCCGGCCTTCGTGGTCATGACGCCGCGCTGGTCGTCCAAACGCGACGCTCAGGCCCTTTACCAGCGCCTCTGGGGTGCCGGGTTCCTGCCGGCCAAACACCAGGGCGTGGCCCTCCGATCCGTGGGTGATCCGGTGTTGTTTCTGAACAACCCGGACGGAGTGGACGCGGCCACGCGCCGGCATATGCTCGACGGGCTGGCCCAACTGAACCAGATCGCCTACGAACGCCAGGGCGACCCCGAGATCCAGACCCGCATTGCCCAGTACGAAATGGCCTTTCGTCTCCAGAGTTCAATTCTGGAACTGACGGATTTGTCGGGCGAACCGCAATCGGTGCTGGACCTGTACGGGCCGGAGGTGGCCGTACCCGGCACGTTTGCGGCCAGTTGTCTGTTGGCGCGCCGGCTTGTGGAACGTGGTGTGCGCGTGGTCCAGATTCTGCACCGCGAATGGGACACCCACGAAAATCTGCCACGCGACCTCTCCCTGCAATGCCGCGACATTGACCGCGCCTGTTACGGGCTGATCACGGACCTCAAACAGCGGGGATTGTTGGAGGACACCCTCGTCGTCTGGGGCGGCGAGTTCGGTCGCACCGTCTATTGCCAGGGGGAACTGAGCCGGACCAACTACGGTCGGGACCATCACCCGCGCTGCTTCACCATGTGGATGGCCGGCGGCGGTGTCCGCGGCGGGCTCGTCCACGGGGAGACCGACGATTTCAGCTACAACATCGTGCGCGATCCCGTCCACATCCGCGACCTGAACGCCACCATCCTGCACTGCCTGGGCATTGACCACCGGCGGCTCACCTACCGGTTTCAAGGCCTGGATCAGCGGCTCACCGGCACGGAGGAAGCCCGTGTCATCCAGGAGATTCTGAGTTAAAAGTGTGGCATGGACACGGTGGATTGGACCCTCTTTCTGGGCCGATGGCATCCCGTGCTGGTTCATCTGCCCATCGGGCTGGTGCTGGGCCTGCTGTTTCTGGAAATCGTGGCCGCGTTGCGCCCGCGAAAGGCCGTGGTCCGCGCCGCGGCAGGCCCGTTGCTGATCCTGCTGGTCCCCTCCACGCTGGCGGCCGCGCTGTGCGGTTGGTTGTTGGCCGGCGCCGGAGGATACGATGCGGGGCTGCTGCGACTTCACCGCCTCACCGGGCTGGCGGTGGCGGTGCTGGCCGTGCTCATGGCGGTGGCGCATGCCTTCCGCCGGTCCGGTTGGTACCGGTTCCTGCTGGTGGTGTGCGCGCTTGCGCTGGTCCCTGCCGGACACTACGGCGGGTCGCTCACCCACGGCCGCGATTATCTCGCCCAACACGCTCCTTCCTGGCTCAAACCGCTGCTCGGAGGCAGGACCGGTGCCGGGCCCGCGACCGGACCGGTGCCGCTCGACCCGGCTGCGTTCGATCTCTACCAACACGGGATCCAGCCGGTGTTCGATCGGTACTGCATCAGCTGCCACGGAAGCGAAAAGGCCAAGGGAGGCCTGCGTCTGGACCACGCGGCCGGCCTCTGGATCGGCGGCGATTCCGGCCCGGCCATCGAACCGGGCCGGCCCGAGGCCAGTCTCCTGCTCAAACGCATGCGCCTGCCGCTCGATCACGACGAACACATGCCCCCGGAGGGCAAACCCCAACCCGACCCCGCAGACCTAGAACTGCTGGCCTGGTGGATCGCCCAGGGTGCCCCCACCAATCGCACCCTCGCAGAACTGACCCCGCCGACACACCTCCTGGAACGGTTGCGCGCCCTTCCGACGCCGACCGGTTCCGCCCCTGCCTCCAACGCCCCGCAACCGCCCTCCGCACAAACGCCCGATCCTTACAGGATGCCGGGGCCGGAGCAGATCCATGCCGAACTCGACCGGCCGGGTGTCGCCATCGCCGCCCTGGCCGCGACTGAACCCTGGCTGCAGGTCAACGCCGCACCGGCCGGGCCCCGTTTCGACGACGCTGCACTGGAGCGGCTGATCGCCCTCTGCGGTCCGCGCATCCGGTGGCTCGACCTGGGCGGCACGGCGGTCACGGACGCCGGCCTCCGCCATCTCCGGGGTGCGCCCCACCTGGAACGGCTCCGCCTCGACCGCACCCGCGTCACCGACGCCGGCCTGGCCGAATTGCGCGGCCTGACAGAACTGACATCGCTCAATCTCTACGGCACCGCCGTGACCGCGACCGGCGTCGCCGGCCTGCTCCGCCTGCCCCGACTGCAACACCTCTACCTGTGGAAGACAGAAGTGACGTCCGACGCCGTGGCACGCCTGCTCGCACAGGCCGCAGACCCCACAGGGACAGAGGACCGCACCGCCGCAGCGGCAGGGACCCGCAGCTTGTCCATCGAACTCGGTGCACCAACCGGGGGTGGGGAACCGGTGACGGGCGTTCCCATCAACACGATTTGCCCGGTGTCGGACAAACTGGCCGATCCGAAGCGCACCCTCTGGCACGAAGACAGGCTGGTCGCCTTCTGTTGTGACGACTGCCGCGAAACGTTTCGCAGGGAACCGACCCGGTTCACCGCTCGTCTGGCCCAACTGGCTCAACCGCCCCCCGGCCAACTGGCCCAACCCCCCTCCAACCCACTCTGTCCGGTGTCGGGCAGGCCGGCGCGGAAGGACATCACCGTCGCGCACGACGGACGTCTGGTGGCCTTCTGCAGCGAGGCATGCCGCGACACGTTCGCGGCCGGGCCCGGCGCGTTTCTCGCCCGACTCGCATCCGGGGATTGACGGGGCATCCGCGCCAGGAAATCGGCTTGTCGCCGTGTCGGCTCCCGGTTACACCCCGGCGCATGGGCCTGAGCACTGACGTCCGGCCGGTGGCGGCCGAGTTGTATTTCCTCCCCGTGACGACCCGCGTACCGCTGAAGTTCGGCACCGAAACCCTCACGTCCGTGGTCTGTGCCCGCACACGTGTGCGCGTGGCGGATCGCCAGGGTCGCACGGCGGACGGCTGGGGCGAAACCCCGCTGAGCGTGCAATGGGTCTGGCCCGGTGCCACGCCCTGGCAGGAACGTCTGGAGACGCTGCAGCAGTTCTGCCGTGAACTGGCGCCGCTCTGGGCCGCCATCCGCGTGGAAGGCCATCCGCTGGAAATCGGTCACGCCTTCCTGGAAACCGTCCTGCCGGGATTCTGGCGCGGGTTCAATCAGCGTCACCGTCGGGGACGGGAGCCGATGCCCTGGCTGGCGGCCCTGGTTTGCGTCTCCCCGTTCGATCTGGCCACTTATGACGCGTTCGGACAGTGCGTCGGGAAATCCGTGTACGAAACCCTCGGCCCTGCATTCCTCAACCACGACCTGGCGCGGTATCTTCAGCCGGCCCCCGGAGCCCCGGTGGATTTTCGGGGGCGACACCCTTCGGACTTTTTCCTGAGGGAACCCCGTCGCCGGCTGCCGGCCTGGCACCTGGTGGGTGGGGCGGATCCGCTGGAGCGAGCGGACCTGAACGGATCGGAGCCGTCGGACGGGCACCCGGTGTTGCTGCCGGATTGGATCCGCCGGGACGGACTCCGATGTCTGAAGATCAAACTTCGCGGCAACGACTCCGCCTGGGACTACGAACGGCTCGTTCGCGTGGGCCGGATCGCGCTGGCCCAGGACGTGCACTGGTTGTCGGCCGATTTCAATTGCACCGCGCCCGACCCCGCCTACGTGAACGAGATCCTCGACCGGTTGCGCGACGAGTATCCGCGCCTCTACGGCATGCTGTTGTACGTCGAACAACCGTTCCCCTACGACCTGGAGGCGCACCCGTTCGATGTGCACGGCGTATCGGCGCGCAAACCGCTCTTCCTGGATGAAAGCGCCCATGACTGGAAGCTCATCCGTTTCGGCCGCGCCCTGGGCTGGAACGGCGTGGCGCTCAAAACCTGCAAGACGCAGACGGGGGCGATCCTTTCGGCCTGTTGGGCGCGCGCACACGGCATGGCCCTGATGGTGCAGGACCTGACCAATCCCATGCTCGCCCAGATCCCGCACCTCCTGTTGGCGGCGCACCTGCCCACCCTGATGGGCGTGGAAACCAACGCCATGCAGTTTTACCCGGCCGCCTCGGCCCCGGAAGCGGAGGTGCACCCCGGGGCTTACCGCAGACAACACGGCTGCGTGGACCTGTCCACCCTGCACGGACCCGGGTTCGGGTACCAACTGGAGCGGATCCGGCGGGAACTGCCCGTGCCCGCGGTCTCGTGCGGTTTCTGAGGGCGCTCAGCGGCCGCGCGCCCGCGCACGTTTGCCGGCCGGTGCCCGGGCTGTCCGCCCTTCCGCAACCTCGAGCAGACTGCGCGCGTGCCGCAGGGCCTCTTCAGAACGGCCGCCCAGCATGCGGGCCAGCTCCTCCGCCCGCCCGGCTGCGTCGAGTCGCGTCAGTTCCGTGTAGGTCCGGCCCTGGCGCACGGTCTTTTGCACCCGCCAGTGCTGCGTGGCAGGTGCGGCCACCGGGGCCAGATGGGTGACGCACAAGACCTGCCGGTGAGCCGCGATCTCCCGCATCTTGGCCCCCACGGCGTGCGCGGTTTCCCCGCCCACGTTGGCGTCCACCTCGTCAAACACCAGCACCGGAATCTGGTCCTGCGCCGCCAGCACGGTCTTGAGCGCCAACATGACCCGCGCCAGCTCGCCGGATGAAGCAATGGCGCGCAAGGGCCGGGGCGGTTCACCCGGATTGGGAGCGAACAGGAACTCG
The DNA here is from genome assembly GCF_049537155.1 of Limisphaera sp. 4302-co. Classification (NCBI taxonomy): domain Bacteria; kingdom Pseudomonadati; phylum Verrucomicrobiota; class Verrucomicrobiia; order Limisphaerales; family Limisphaeraceae; genus Limisphaera; species Limisphaera sp. 4302-co. The sequence continues at coordinate 23,679 of NZ_JBMVQZ010000013.1, read as the reverse complement.
ACACGGTCCCAACCGGCGGGCGAAGGCGGCGGCCCTTCACCCGCCGTTTCGAGTCGCGACTCCAGCCGGACCTCGAAGTGACACTGTTGGAACCCGAGGTCTTCCAGGTGCCGGCGGACGGCCCGTTCCAAGCCGGGGAGAGCGGCGCGACGGCGCGCATGCAACTCCGCACCCAGCTCGCGGAGGCGGCGGTCCAGGGCGGCCAGCTCCGATTGCAGCCGGGCCAGTTCCGTCTCGCGCTGCTCCAACGTGGCCAGTTGTCGGGCAGCCTCTTCCCCGAAAGCCAGGATGTCGGCCACCGTGCGGCCGTACTTGCGCTTCAGACCCTGCAAAAGGTCCAGTCGCTGTTCCACCTCCTCCAACCGCCGTGGATCCAGTTCCAGACGATCGGCGTACCGGCTCAGTTCCTGCGCCAGCCCCTGCCACTGTTCGACCGCGCGCGAGTGCCATTCGATCCAGTCGCCGGTCTGGGGATCGAGCCGTTGCAGCTCCTGGAGGGTGCGGCCCACCACCCCGGCCTGGTTGAGAATGGATTGCTCGCTCTCGGTGAGGACGTCGAGAGCGGCGCGCGTCAGCTGGAGCAGGCGCGCCGCGTTGCTGAGCCGTTGATGAGCCGCCTGCAACGTCTCCTCCTCGCCCGGTTGCAGCGCCGCCTCGGTGATCTCCCGGACCTGATGCCGTAACAGATCCAGTTGCCGCGCATACGCGGTCTCGTCCATGACCAGCTCCGTCCTGGCCCGCTCCAGTCGGGCCCGTTCGGCACAGGCCCGCGCAAAAGCCGTCCGGAGCTCTTGCAGGCCGGCGTGGGCATCCACCAGGTCCAACTGCCTGGCCGGATGCAACAACGACTGGTGATCGTGCGGGCCGTGAATGTCCACCAACCGGTCACCCAGTTCCTTCAAGACCGCCAGTGGGGCGGGCGATCCGTTCACGAACTGGCGGTTGGCGCCGGTGGCGGTGACCGTCCGCTTGAGCATCAGCCGACCCTCCTCGCATGGTTCCAAGCCCCGTTCCATCAACCAGGGGTCCAGCGGCTCCGGCAGACCCCGCACGTCGAAGACCGCCTCCACCGTGGCGCTCTCGGCACCGCTGCGCAGCAGCGACCGGTCGGCACGCTCTCCCAGCACCAGTTCCAAGGCACCGATCAAAAGCGATTTCCCCGCACCGGTCTCGCCGGTGATCACGTGAAGACCGGGACCCAACTCCCACGTCAGGTCTTCCACCAGGGCAAGGTTTTTGATGCGCAGCGTGATCAACATGCTAACTTGAAATCCCAACGGCAGGTCGGTCGCTGCACCGGCCCGCCACCGGACCCCGTCTCATTCAAGGGGGGCTGCTCCGGTTGGCAAACGAAAAATGGAACGATGACGTTCGAACTGATCGTACTGGGCTCCGGCACCTCCCAGGGAGTGCCCATCATCGGCGCGGACTACCCGCCGGAGTTCCTTGCCAATCCGCGCAACCACCGGACCCGCTCGGCCATCTACGTGGCCACGCCGAAGGTCAAACTCGTCGTGGACACCCCGCCGGAGTTCCGCCTCCAAATGCTGCGCGAAAACATCCGGTGGCTCGACGCCGTCCTCTTCACCCATGGACACGCCGATCACATCATGGGCCTGGACGACTGCCGCCGGTTCTGCGACCTGCGCGGCGGCCGGCCCCTGCCGGTCTACGCCGACCCGGTCACCATGGCCGACCTGCGCCGCGTCTACGCCTACGCCTTTCATGACGGGCCCTGGCCCAGGGGCTATTTCATGCCCGAACCACACGTGATCGAGGGCCCCTTCGACCTGGGTGACCTCCACATCACCCCCCTGCCTCTGCCCCACGGCCGATTCACCACAACCGGTTACCTCTTCGAACAGGGCGGGCGCAAACGCCTGGCCTACCTGAACGATTGCAACGCCGTGCCCCCGGAGGTGATCGAACGCGTCCGGGGTGTCGAAGTGGCCATGCTCGATGCCCTTCGGTTTCGGCCCCACCCCACGCACATGTGCCTGGACGAAGCGCTCGCCGCCGCCCGCCGGATCGGCGCCAACCGCACCCTGCTCACCCACCTCACCCACGATTACGATCACGACTTGGTCAACGCCGACCTGCCTGCCGGCGTGGAACTCGCCTACGACGGCATGCGCATCCTGCTGGGCAGGCCCGCGGAAAGCGTCTCCAACCCGGCCTCCCACCATGAAACCGCACCTTGCTGATGCCCCGGCCGGCGCAGCGCCGGTCCTGCGTCGCCACGGACGGGCCCTCGCATGGTTGGCCCGGTTGCTGGTCCTGACCGCCGCGTGGCTTCTGCCCCCGGCGGCGCAGGCAACGGAGGGCGATCAGGTCATCGTCGTGTACAACAGCGCGGTCCCGGAAAGCCGCGCCGTGGCCCTCCATTACGCCGAACGCCGTCAGGTCCCGCAATCCCAGATCTTCGGTTTCAAACTCTCCACCGGCGCGGAAATGTCCCGTGCGGAGTACCGTGACCTGCTGCAGCAGCCCCTGTTGACCGCACTGACCAACCGCGGCTTGTGGGAGATCGGCGAGGTGCCCGCCCGCGACCCCTCACCCGGCACACCCGTCCGCCGCGGCGTGGTCCGGTCCCGCATCCGCTACGCCGTCCTCTGCTACGGCGTGCCGTGGCGCATCAAACCCGACACCGGCCTGTACGAGCCCGAAACCGAAATGCTCCGACCCGAACTTCGCCGGAACGAGGCCGCCGTGGATTCGGAGCTGGCCTGCCTGCCGCTGGCCGTCAGCGGCTATCCCCTCATCGGCCCCTACGTCAACCCGCTCTACGGCGTCACCAACGGCGCCCTCCTCCACCCCACCAACGGCATTCTCCTGGTCAGCCGGCTCGACGGGCCTTCACCCGAAATCGCCCGCGCACTCGTGGACAAGGCTCGGGAAGCCGAGCGCAACGGCATGTGGGGACGCGCCTACTTCGACTGCCGCGGAACCGTCGAACCCGGACTCCAACCGGGCGAGCAGATGCTCCGCCAGGCAGCCGAAATGGCCCGGTTGCTCGGCCTGCCCACCGTCCTCGACACCAACGAGGCGGTCTTCCCCTCCACCTTCCCCCTCAGCCAGATCGGCATCTACATCGGCTGGTACGCCGAAAATGTCGCCGGAGCACTGGCACGACCCCGGGTCGAGTTCCTGCCGGGCGCCTTCGCCTATCACCTCCACTCCTACGCCGCCGCAGATCTCCGCAGCACGGACCGGCATTGGGTGGGGCCCCTCCTGCACCGCGGCGCCACCATCACCATGGGCCCCGTGTATGAACCCTACCTGGGCGGCACACCGGACATGACCATTTTCATTTCCCGCTTCGTGCTCCAGGGATTCAGCTTCGGCGAGGCCGCCTGGGCCAGCCAACCAGCCCTGTCTTGGCAGATCACCGTGGTCGGCGATCCGCTCTACCGCCCCTACGGGCGGTCCCCCAGCGCCCTCCACGCCGAACTCGAATCCAGCGGATCCCCGTTGGTCGCCTGGTCTCACCTGCGACTCGTGAACCTCAACCTCGCACGCGGAACACCCGTGGCGGAAATGGTCCACTACCTCGAACAATGCCCCGTCACCCGGCAGAGCGCCATCCTCACCGAAAAACTCGGTGACCTCTACGACGAACAGGGCAAACCCCACTCCGCCGCCCTCATGTGGCAGCGTGCCCTCAGCCTCGACCCAAGCCCCCAACAACGGCTCCGGCTCCTCCTCCGCCTGGCCGAGCGCTACGAACAGCTCGAACAATGGAACGACGCGTACGAAACCCGCCGCACCCTTCTTCAAGACTACCCCGACCAGGTGGACAAGGCCCTCCTCTACAGCAAACTCGCCACACTGGCCGAGCGGCTCGACAAGCCCGAAGAAGCCCGGCAGTACCGCAAGCTTTGGGAAGACATGCAGCCTCCCGCCACCAACTCCGTCCCCTCCCGGACACCCTGACCCACCACCGCCGCCCGCGGGCCCGGGACGCATCCGCGCCGCATCCCTCCGCCCGTTTCCTTTCCCCCTCACACGCCCCCCGACGACCTCCTTCCACAAGGGGGCCCGCGCAACCGCACAGCCCCGGCCACGCAGGCGTTGACCCCGGCCCCGGCCCTCGAGCCGGACTTGTCCCCACCTTGCAACCGTCGCCCCAATCAGCCCCGCCCGCGCCCCTGCCCGATACCACACCGCCCCCGCAGCCCCGACACCCCGACATGCTCGAAGCCCGCCGGCATGATCTTGACAGTGTCAAATAGTGTCGTATATTCGCCCGTGATGAGCAACGAAACTGCCGGGACGCAAAGGTGGACCCTGACCGAACTGGCACAGCAGAGTGGTTGTCCGGCTCGGACGATCCGTTACTACATTGCCCGCGGTCTGATCCCGCCGCCTCACAAGGCCGGTCCCGGCGCTCATTACGGGCCCGAACATCTGGAGCGCCTCCGCCAAATCCGGGCCTGGCAGGCCCGGGGGCTGACACTCGCCGAGATCGGACTCCGCCTGGGTGAACCGGAGCCGGACCGGCCCGCCGCCCTCGAACCGGTTGGTTGCTGGGCCTTCGCGGTGGCGCCGGACGTGACGGTGTATGTGCGGGCCGACGTCGCGCCCTGGCGGGCGCGACAGATTCGCCGGGCCTTGGAGGAACTGGCCGGGCGACTGGCGTCGAACCCCCAGCAAAAGGAGGCATCCCATGCAAACCATATCTGACACGATCCCCTACGATGTGCGGGACGCCCGCACCGGGCGGTCGTTGCGACTGACCCTCCAACGACTCTGGCTGACGGGACGGGTTTTGCCCGTGGGCGCCGAGTTGCGCGTGCAACACGGCTTCCAATCGGGCGAGTCCGGGCCGGTCGAGGTCGTCTACGCCTTCGCACTCCCGCGGGATGCAGCGCTGCGCCGGTTTCGCATCCGCGGGGAGGGATGGTCCGTGGACTCGGAGTTGCGACCGCTGGCCGAGGCGGAGCGGCTTTACGAGCAGGGAATCACAGCCGGGCACATGGCGGCCTGGGTCCGATCGTACCGGGACGGCGTGGTGAATCTCACCCTGGGCAATCTGCGGCCCGGGGCCATGGTGTGGGTGGATTTGGAACTGCTGGCCGGGGTGGACCCCTGCGACGACGGCTGGCGGTTCCGCTTCCCGTTCACACTGGCACCCACCTATCACCCGGGGGCCCGGACCATCAGTCCCGCGCCCGGGATGGGCGAGCTGGAGCTGCCGGCGGAATTCGGCGACGTGCTCCTGCCGCCATGGATGCGCGACGCCACTCAGCTTCACAAGGTCGGGTTCGACCTCCAGTTGGTCCTGCCCGCGCCGCTCCGCGAAGTTCGCTGTCCTTCGCACCGCATCGTGGTGGACACCTCGACTCCCCGACAGGCACGCGTCACCCTGGCCACAGAGACCGACGTTCCGAACCGTGACCTCGTGTTGGAGGCGCGTTTCGCAGGCGAACTGGAAGGACTCGTGGGCGGAATCGCTGACCGCACTGCGGGCGGCTTTGCCCTGATGATCCCCTCCACGCGCTTCACCCGGGCTGATGCCCGGGCGGATGAGCGGCCGCGCCGGGTCGTCTTCGTTCTGGACCGGTCCGGATCCATGTCGGGCGAGCCCCTGACACAGGCCCGTCGGGCGGTGGAAGCCTGCCTGGGCGCCTGCACCGACCGCGACCTCTTTGGCGTGGTGGCTTTCGACCACACTGTCGAAAGTTTCTCCGACACACTCGTGTCGGCCGACCGCTGCCAACGCGACCGCGCGCAAGCCTGGCTGGCGGGCGTGGAAGCAGTGGGCGGGACCGAACTCCTGGCCGGGATCCGGGCCGGCGCGGCCCTGCTGGGCGACGAAGGCGGCGATCTGCTGGTGCTGACAGACGGCCAGGTGGCCGGCACCGAGGACATCCTGCAGGCCCTGCCACAAGGGCGCGTGCGCGTCCACTGCCTGGGCATCGGCACGGCCAGCCAGGACCGGTTCCTTGCCCTGCTGGCGCGTCGGACAGGAGGGCGGTCGAAGTTCCTGACCCCGTCCGAACGGGTGGACCTGGCAGTCCTGGAGCTCTTTGCTTCCATGCAAAGGACCTTTGCCCGGCACCTGCAGGTGCAGCTCCACCCTTCCGGGCCCACGTCCGCCCGCCTCACGATTCCGCCGCCCCACGTACTCGCGGAGGGGCAACCGCTTGTGCTGTGGGGCGAGGCGGATGCACCCGGAGAGGTGCGGGTCCGCATCGAATGGGAAACCGGCGCCGGCCATCACCGCATCGAGGTGCCTGTGACCCTCGGCCCGAGCCCGGAAGCCGCCGTCGTCCGCCTCCTTCAAGGCGCCCGCCTGATCACCGACGCCGAGAGCGAAGTTCGGGAGGCCGATCCGGAAAGTGCCACGGATGCGACCGCGCGCGCCGCGTGGGTCCGCTTGGAAGAGCTCAGCCGCCGGTACGGACTGGCGAGCCGCGCCATGTCCCTGGTGGCGGTCGTCCGTCGCCCGGGCGATCAACCCGGGGCCCCACCCCGAACCATCGTCATACCGCTGGGCCTTCCGGAGAGCCTATCCTTCGACTCGTACTTCCAACCGAACACGCCTGCATTCGCCTCTCCGCCTCCCGGAATGCTCGGGTTCCTGACCACGCCCGCCGCACCCAAACGCCTGCAGGTCCGCAAGTCCATGCGACCTCGAGCCGCGGGGCAAAGGGCAGCAAAGGCACCGACCAATTCCGAAGACCGGTCCTGGGAAGATCAACTCCTAGAGCTCGCAGCCCGGCTCGAGCCCGACGGCGGCCTGCCCGGCGCCGACCCCGAACAGCGTTGGTTCGCCACGGCCCTGGCCTGGCTCTGCTTCGTCGCCGCGTGCGAACGCCTCCAGACCTCCGCCTTCCGCGCTCACACCACGCGCCTCCGGCGCTGGTTGGACCACAGCGAACTCACCCAACACGACCCGCGCAAACGCCGGTGGCTCGATCGCGCCCGGCAGGGAGCCCTTGCACTCCCCGACCCGCAGAGGTGGACACGGAGGTTGCTCCGCGGCGACCGCATCGAGCCGCGCGAATTCTGGGACATGTTCGAACCCGCGTCGTGACCGGGCGGCCATCCGGCAGGACAAGCCCGACAGCCCGACCCGGCGCGGAGAACGTGGTCGCATGCGTGCCGTTGCCGCCCGTGCGGGTCAGCCGGGGCAACCCGGACTGAGGGCGTCCGACTCGTCCGCCGTCTGCCTTCGTCCGCGGCTGCGCCCCTGCCACAGCGCCATGGCGAGCACCACCGTGGCCGGGAGGGTCCCGGCTCCAGGGATCGGTTGCACAGGGGACCGGACGGGCATGGCGGAGTGGATTCCAAGTGCGTGTGGATACCCGGGCGAATGCAGGCGCCGAACGATGGCGGAGCACTCCGGTTGGGACCGAGCGGCCCACGCGGATGAGGAACTCCCTGGCTGCAGCGCCGTCCCACCCGACCCGGGTCGGTCCGCTTGCCCGAGCAAGCCGTGTCCGGGGCGGACTCGAAGCCGGGGCGCGCGGACCTTGCCCGGGCGCTCCGCAGCGCGTCTGCGGGCACTCCGGCCATCGGGCAGCCCGGTTGCGCTGCGTAAGGTCGTTCTCACCCCGGTCGTGCGGACCGGCCGAGGAGCGGTTCGAATTCTCGCAGTCCAGGAAGAAGTCATGCCTGGGATCACCGCACCAACGGTTGGCCGCGGCCAGTGAGGAACGGGCCGCGCAGAGCGCGCGAGTCATCAACCGCGGCCGTGGTCGCCGTCGCTCGGGCCCGGCGGGCCGAAAGACAATCAAGAAAAAGGGTCCCCGCGGGATCCGCAGACCCCGCGGGGGCCGGCTTTGGGAAGGAGCTCGCCACGCTCTCCTCCGACCGGCATTGGGCGCGCATGCGCTGCCGGTTCCCCGACGCCGTGTCCCGCTGGGGAGTCATCGGCCGCACGGCGACGGCCGTCCGGAACCTTGCGGTTCGACGGATCTCGAGGGGTGGCTTCTGAGCCTCCGGCGTTCGGGGCCGCATGTTGGATCGGCCCTGCCGGAGACCCCGGGACGGGGCCCGTGCGAAAACGGGCACGGGCACCGCCCAACGGGATCGGCGCATGCGCCCGCAGGCGACCATTCGCGCTCGATCCCCACGGGTCTCGCCAACCCTCACAGGTTGCCTTTTGTGCGGGGGCGGCGGTGGCACCCGGAAACCGCCGGGAATTGCGGCCCGTCAGTGCGGGCATCGCACACCCCACGATGCCGACCCAGTTTGCCCTTTATGGGCGGGAGCCACGCTCCCTCGGGAGCGTTGCGGCACGCCGCGCCCGGGCGGGTGCTTCGGTCTTGCATCGGCTGGTTACGCAGTAGCAACCGTGGACCCCGTGGGTCACTGCGATTCATCCGGGGCCGGAATCACCCGGATTACTTGACTCGGCTCGGGGCACATTCCGGTGGGCCCCTAGCCGCACGGCTCCAAGTTCGCACTACCGGCAGGTGCGACCCTGCCGGAGGAGCCGGTGAATCCTGCCTCCCACGCCGCCAGGACAGCCTTTGCTGGCCCGCCGGCCGCGCCGGAGGGGCCGTCTCCAACCAGCAGGAGACGACCTTTCCCCGGTTGCCCGGGATCATCCCTGAGACGACCCCGACCCCCGCAGGGGTCGCCGATCGCCTCTGTTCTTTCAATGAACCACCACTACTCTAGGTCGCCCTGCGGAACCCTGCCACAGGAAGTTGTTCACCACGTTATTCACCGGGGGTCGCACGCCGCCACCGCCTCCCTCTGCCGCAACGCATTCCCGCCCAACGAAACCCGAACCCGCGGACCATCTTGTTCACCAATCCTTCGCGTAAGACGTGTCCCGGGGTGAACAAGTCACGTGGGCGAGTTTTTGCCGGACCCGACCCGATCAGCCCGGACTTTCAGCAGTCCGCGCCTGGTCGGACAGTTTCCTTTTCCGCCGCGGCGTGGCGAGCCGGGTCCGATCACCATCTGCAAGCCGGCAGAAAGAGCTGTGCGGGACGGAGGCATCGCCCTAGGATGATCGCCATGCGAACGGCCAAGGTTGTGGGCTGGTTTGTCTGGATGCTGTGCGCGGCCGGTTGGACAGCTCTTGCGGCGGTCGCCGAACCCGGCTCTCCCGTGGCAGGCGCGCCGGATGCGCCGGCCTACCTGTTCAGCACCTTTCGCGAGCCCGAGCAGGACGGCCTGCGGTTCGTCTACAGTTGGGACGGCCATCACTGGTCGAATGTGCCGGGCGTATTCCTGCGACCGACGGTGGGTGGAAGAATCCTGCGCGACCCCAGTGTCTGCCGCGGGCCGGACGGAACCTGGCACGTGGTCTGGACCAGCGCATGGCGGGGCGACCGGGGCTTCGGGTATGCGCGATCACGCGACCTGGTCCACTGGGAAGACCAGCGTTTCATCCCTGCCATGGAGCACGAGCCGGAAACGGTGAACGTATGGGCTCCGGAACTGTTTTACGATGCGCCCCGGGACCGGTTCATCATTGTCTGGGCGTCCACCATCCCGGGGCGGTTTCCGGATCATCTCGAGCCCCGCACGAACAATCATCGTTTGTACTACACGACCACGCGCGACTTTCGCGAGTTCACGCCCACGCGGCTTTTCTGGGATCCGGGTTACAGCGTGATCGATGCGCAGATTGTGTTCACCGATCCCGGCTACGTGCTGGTGCACAAGGACAACACCCGGCCCGAGCGACGCCTGCGGGTGGCCTTCGGGGATTCGCCGCTCGGACCGTGGCGCGACATTTCGCCGCATCTGACCGAGCCGTTCACCGAGGGGCCGTCGGCGCTGAAGATCGGGGAAGACTGGATCATTTACCATGAGGCCTATCGCCTGCGAGAGTATCGGGCTTTGAAGACGCGTGACTTTCGTTCCTTCCGCGATGCCACGCGGGAGATGACCTTCCCGAAACCGATGAAACACGGCACGGCCTTTCGTGTGACCCGGGCGGACGTGGAGCGTGTGCTGCGGGCGGGTGCCGGGGCCGGTCCCTGAGCTGCGGGCTGCGCAGGCGCGCCCTTTTCAAACCAGCGGGCCCAGACGCAGCAACTGCATGACCGGCTCGCCCGTGGTGTCGGAGGCCGCGAGGTCCACGCGCCATTCCGCGACCCAGTCGTTGTGCCCGTCGGGGTCAATCAGCATCTGTTGCACCGTCCACGACCGGCCGTCCTCGGCAGGCTGCACATGCGTGTGCCGGCGGTTCCGGGCCTCCGGGTCCAGGCTCAGCCGGAGATGCTCCTGCAGATAGGTCTCGAGAGCGGATTGAAGTCGCGCAGTCGACCACGGGTTGCCCTCGGCGTCGGCCGCCGGGTTCAATTGGGCGAGGGCCGTGTCGAACTGCCGCGTGCTCCACGCACGCAGGAAGGTGAAGATCCGGTTTCGCACCAGGGCGGTGAACGTGGCCGGATTGGCCGTGAGCGCGGCGTCGGCGGGGGCCGGAGCAGCAACGGGTTGACCGGTGATGCGCGCGCGTTCCTCGGCCACCCGCCGTTCGTATTCCGGGTCCCGCATCTGCTCCCATTCTTCCAGCAGACTGGAGTCCACGGTGCGGATCATCGTGCCGAAGTACAGTTCCATCTCGCGCACTGCGTCGGTCTTGGCCGGCTCCGGCACGGTCTGTTTGAGCACCTTGTAGACGCTGTGCAGGTGCCGGAGCAGCAGGCCCTCCACCCGCTGCAACTGATAATCGCGGACGTAATCGTCGAACGAACGGAAGGTCTCGTACATCTCGCGCGCGATGCTCTTGGGCCGGATGTTTTCCTGGCCGACCCACGGGTGTCGCTCGGCAAACGCGTTGAAGGTGCCGTAGATGAAATCCCGGTTCGGCTTCGGATACTCCAGCTCTTCCAGCCGTTCCATCCGCTCCTCGTAGGGCACCCCTTCGGCCTTCATGGCCGCCAGCGCCTCGGCTTTCACCCGTTCGAGCTGGCGCCGCAGGATCGGTTCAGGATCCTCGAGAATCGCCTCCACCAGGGACAACACGTCCAGCGCATACTGCGGCGACTGCGGATCCAGAATCAGCAGCGTCTCGAGCAGGTACAGCGAGAGGGTCTGGTCCAGGGAAAAATCCTCCTGCAGTTCCACGTTCACCCGGAGTTTCGGCAGGCCGTTCCCGTCGCGCTCGGAACGGGGGACAATCTCGATCACATTGCGGTTGACCATCGAACGAAACAACTGCCAGGCGCGCCGGAAATGTTCCTTTTTCTGGCGCGGCGAATCGTGGCACCGGCGGATGATCTGTTGCAGCGCGCGGCAGCCGTCCTCGTCCCGCCGGCTCAGGACATGCAACAGCATCCCGGGCGTGACCTGGAACCGCGAGGTCAACCGCTCCGGCGGCGCGGCGATCAATCGTTCGAAGGTTTTCCGGTCCCAACTGATCCGGCCCGGCTCGTGAAGTTTGCGCCTGGCCACTTTCCGCCCGTCCCGCGCCGCCTTTTCCTCCTGCTTCTTCCGCTCGATCACCTCCTCGGGCGCCTGCACCACCACCGAGCCCCGTTCATCGAAGCCCTTGCGCCCCGCCCGGCCGGCGATTTGGTGGAAATCGCGCGCCGTCAGCAGCTTCACCTTTTCACCGTCGAATTTGCAAAGCCGGGTGAACACCACGGTGCGAATCGGGATGTTGACACCCACCCCCAGCGTGTCCGTTCCGCAGATGAGCTTCAGCAGGCCGCGCTGGGCCAGCCGTTCCACCAGCACGCGGTACTTCGGCAGCAGACCCGCATGATGCAGGCCGATCCCGTGCCGCAGCCATTTCCGAATCTCCGGACCGTAGGGGGAGTTGAACCGGACCGTCTCCAGCTCGGCCGCGATCTGTTCTTTCTCGGCCCGCGTGCACAGCGGCAGGCTCATGAAATCCTGGGCACTTTCGGCCGCCTCCGCCTGCGTGAAATGAACCACGTAGATCGGCGCCCTGTCCTCGGCCAGCAACCGTTCGATGGTCTGGGCCAGGGGACGCTCCGACCATTCGTACTCCAGCGGGACCGGCCGTTCGGTCCCGCTGACCGTCACCGTGGGCCGCCCGGTCAGCCGTGTGAGTTCCTCTTCGAAGAATCGCGTGTCACCCAGCGTGGCCGACATCAAGAGAAACCGCGTTTGTGGCAGCGTCAGCAGGGGCACCTGCCAGGCCACGCCCCGCTCGCGGTCCGCATACCAGTGGAATTCGTCAATGACCAGGTCGTCCACCGGTGCACGAGCGCCACGGCGCAGGGCGATGTTGGCCAGGATCTCGGCCGTGCAACACAGGATCGGCGCCTGCCGGTTCACCGAGGCATCTCCCGTGGAGAGACCCACGTTGTCCGGGCCAAACTCCCTGCAGAGATCCCGCCATTTTTCGTTCACGAGGGCCTTGATCGGACAGGTGTAGACGGCCCGCCGTCCCCGCGCCAACGCCGCAAACAACATCGCCATGGCCACCAGGCTTTTCCCCGAGCCGGTCGGCGTCTGCAGGATCACATTGTGGCCCTCCAGAACCGCCAGCAGCGCCTCCTCCTGCGCCGTGTACAAGGTGAGGCCCCGATCAGCCGCATACTCGAGAAACCGGTCCAGCAGGCTCTCGCTGGACACATTGTCCGGATCCCGCACCAACAGATCGTAGAGCGTCACTGCCATGGCCGGATCCGCCTCGCCACTCCCCGCTCTACTGCCCGGGGCCGCCGGCTGCGGCCGAACCGTCCCGCACCGTCCTCGGTTTTCAGCCTGCGCATTCTCACGCCCGCCAATTTGGGGGGCACCGACTGCGTGGTAAAGCGATTCGCCCGGGTTTCGCCTTCCGGGGAAGGATGCCGGTGGGCCGTGAAGAAGCTCTCCACCGGGCGGGGCAAACGGTCCGCTGCGCCGGGCTCACAATCCGGCCATGCCGAGCAGCCAAACCCGTGAGGCAAACCCGCCGGACTCTGCTAGGTGCTCAGCGGTCATGCGTCTTGTGGGAGTCTGGCATTTCCCATCGCATCTCGCCCAAGTCCACCTCGGCACCCGGCGGGAGGTCCAACCTTCGCTGGAACACCTGCTCAAGGATCTCCATGGGCGGGCTCGGCAGCCTGGTTGGGATGGACACTTGGACAATGGCCGGTCCCGGAGGAAACCGCTTCACTTCGAATCGCCCGGATCGGTCGGGCACGATCAGCGGAGCACCGAATCCGCCGTTCTCCAGACGTTCCCAGGTGCCGGTGCGCCGGATCCACACAAAAACCGCTCCCTCGTAGTCCGCGGGGCCGACCACCCGACCCTGCACACGCGCCCATGGGCGCAACCGCACAACCACGTTGGACCCGGCTTCGGCCCGGTCCACACATGCAAACCCGGCTTCGTCCAGCACGATCAAACACCAGTCACCACTCCGGGGTTCAAGCTCGAATCGCCCCTGCTCGTCCGTCATGGCCCGGATCACCCCCGCGCCGACCCGTAACGTGAGTTCCTGCCAGCTCACCATCCCCCGGTCGCCCGGCGCCAGACACCAGACCGCGGCACCTTTCACCGGCCGGGCCTGGTCGTCCAACACGACACCCGCCGGTCGTCTTCCTTTCCGCAGCTCGCAATCCCATCGGGCCCGCCCCTTCTGCAAGGCCGGAGAACGCGCGGGCAGGTATCCCGGGGCCCGCACCTCCACCACGGCACGCGTGGTCGCAGGCGGCAGGCCCACCCGGTAGTGGCCGTTCCGTCCCTGCACGAGCCGGCGGCGGTGCCAGGCCAGGTCTTCTCCCCGGAGCGTCAACGCCGTGGCCGGCAAGACCTCGAAATCCGCGATTGGCTCGCCTGTGTCCGCATCGCGAACGGTGCCTTCGATCTCCCAACCCACGGGTAGCGGCAGGGCACGTTCCACCCCGCACAACGGCAGATGCGCCGGCTGGGCATCCTCAAGGTCCTGATAGAGATCCGGGTCAGCCGATGCGGTCTTCCGGTCACCAGGTTCGAGCAGGATGGTCAGGTCCCGTTTGTCTTCCGGCAGTCGCCCGATCAGCCGCCAGGGATTGAGCCAGTCCAAACTCCCGTTGGACCGGGCCAGGTGGTAACCGTCCAACGCCACCCGGACTGAGAGAGGTTCGTCCGGCGGAAGATTCGGGATCTCGAATCGGCCATCGGATGGGAGCTCAATGGCCAGGGTGTCCCATGCGTCTTCCCGATCGATGACCAGCAAGGCTTGGGCTGGGATCGGTTTACCGTCACTCAACTGCACCCGACCCGCCAATCGGTTGCCCGGCTGGATCTGCCAGTCTCCCAGGTCCCACACGGCGCCGTCGCCGCCCGGGTTCCCCCGACGGATCGGCAACACCCCGAGGTTCGTCAGTGAGGAGAGTCGGCCGTACACGTGGTACTCGAGGTTCGGCGCCAGGTTCACCAGCAGGAACCGCCCGTCCGGCCCGGTCGCCACCTCATGCCCGCCGGCCTGGGTCCGGTACATTCGGTCGGCGCTCATGGCACCCACCACAACATCCGGTACCGGCCGGCCGTTCCGAACCAGGCGGCCTGTGATGGACACCCCCTCGGTCAGGACAAACTTCTTTTCTGTGCCCCCGGGCGCCAGATTCTCCACGACCAGAGGTGCGCGGGCCTGTGCCTCAATCCGAAGGCTGACGCTCGTTACCGGAGGCGGCGCCCGCAGTTCGAACCAACCGGCTTCGTCGGTCAACGCCACCGCATCCGCGCCGGCCGGCACCCCGCCCGTCACCAAGGAACCCTGCGTATAGGTCTGAACCTCCACGATCGCGAACGCCACGGGATCACCGCGGCTGTCCACCACCCGACCGCGCACCAGGTGTTCGGATGGCACCGGCTGGCGGCTTCGCGACAAGACCCCGCGCCACGGGCCCCGGGCCGCGTCAACGTCCTTGAAAAACCCGGGTTCGTAACCCTCGGCCACCACCACCACCCGAAACAGCAGCGCACCATCGACGGATTCAATCCGGAACCGTCCGTTCGCACCCGTCCGGCCGTACCTTCCGCAATCCGGATAACACGATGGGCACAGGTAGGCTGGCCCCTTCCTGGGCCTGGCCGTGTGCAGAAACACCGTGGCCCCGGGCACCGGTTTTCCCTCCGGATCTTCCACGGTTCCGACGAAGTCGAGACGCTCCGCCCCGCGTGCCCATCCCGCCACCACCCAGCCCACGAGCAGAAGCCTGAGGAACGCTGCGAGGGATGTGGTCACGTGGCCTTCATTAGACCCGCTTGCAGGCGGGGTCAAGTGCCCCCTGCCACAAACCCTCCCGCGCGATCCCGCACCCTTTCGCCTTCCCGGACAGGTCTTTTCCCCCCACTGAAACGCGCTTTCGACTTGATATGGCACACGAGCCGGGGTACCAACACCGCTCGAGGGAGCGAGATCGAACAACGCAACATCACCACAATACCATGAAAGCCGCCTTCCCGAAAATCGGCAAGATCCAGTACGAAGGTCCCCAGTCCCGTAATCCGCTGGCGTTCAAACACTACAACCCGGACGAGATCGTCGAAGGAAAACCCATGCGCGAGCATCTGCGGTTTTCCGTCGTCTACTGGCACACGTTCCGCAATCCGCTGGCCGATCCCTTCGGCGTGGGCACAGCCATCCGGCCCTGGGACGATGGCTCCAACTCCATCGCCAACGCCCAGCGGCGGGTCCGGGTCGCCTTCGAGTTCATGGAAAAGCTGGGCGTGCCCTTCTACGCCTTCCACGACCGCGACGTGGCGCCGGAGGGACGCACGTTGCGCGAGACCAACAAGAACCTCGACGCCGTCGTGAAGGTCATGAAGGAGGAACAGGAACGCACCGGCATCAAACCCCTCTGGGGCACGGCCTCGCTTTTCACCCATCCGCGCTACGCCATGGGCGCCGCCACCAGCCCCAACGCCGAAGTGTTCGCCTTCGCCGCGGCACAGGTGAAAAAGGCCATCGAGGTGACCCACGAACTCGGAGGGGCCGGGTATGTCTTCTGGGGCGGGCGTGAAGGTTACAGCACGCTGTGGAACACCGACATGAAGCGCGAGCTCGATCACCTGGCCCTCTTCCTGCACATGGCCGTGGAGTTCAAAAAAGAGATCGGTTTCAAGGGCCAGTTCTACATCGAGCCCAAACCCAAGGAACCCACCAAGCACCAGTACGATTCAGACGCCGCCGCCTGCCTCAATTTCCTCCGGCAATACGACCTGCTGCAGCACTTCAAGCTCAACATCGAAACCAACCACGCCACCCTCGCCGGACATGAAATGCAGCACGAACTCGAGGTGGCCGGCGCCGCCGGCGCCCTCGGATCCATTGACGCCAACACGGGCGACACCCTCCTGGGATGGGACACCGACCAGTTCCCCACCAACATCTACCTGACCACCCAGATCATGTACACCATCCTCAAATACGGCGGGTTCACCACCGGCGGCGTCAATTTCGACGCCAAGGTCCGGCGCGAAAGCTTCGAGCCGATTGACCTCTTCTACGCCCACATCGGGGCCATGGACGCCTTCGCCCGCGGCCTCAAAATCGCCGCCGCCCTGCGCAAGGACGGAAGGCTTGCCGAATTCGTCAAACAGCGCTATGCTTCTTGGGACAGTGGTTTGGGCGCTGAAATTGAAGCCGGCAAGATGAATTTCCGAAAACTTGAGGCCATCATGCTCAAGAAGGGCGAAGCGGCCCCCAACACCAGCGGCCGCCAGGAGCTGCTGGAAAACATCATCAACGAGTTTATTTGAGAGTTTCCACTCCACCCCTCATCACCCAACGGGGCCGGGCAGTTCCCACGCCCGGCCCTTCTCTTTTCCGGTGGGTCATGGCGCGGAAACGCTCCCGTCCGGTCGTCCCGTCCTCACTCAACCGCGGCTGAACCGCAAGTAATCGAAATCGGCGTGCCCGGTGGTGGCCGCCTCCCCCGTTTTCGAACAGTACAGGCCCACCTTAGCCCTGATCCAGAGCCCGGCACGGGCTGGGAACGGTTCCGCCACCGCACGGGATCGGGCCCGTCGGCCCGGCGAACCCAAACTCGCAGAACCCGCCCTCTCCCACCCGCACCCGCAATCGCACGCCCCCGTCGGGTACCGTCCCAGGTTCCCTCAACGTTTCCTCCCTCCGAAAGACAAGCCCGCATCCCCCGGGGCCCGGTGCACAGCAAGGGCCGCACTGGCCCGGCCCACGAACGCCAAACCCGCCTCCACACCGACGCCCCCGGGCATGTCCGGCCGGGTTTCCACCGCGAACGTGCGCGCGGGAAACTTTTGCAACAACCGATGGGGCGTGTCCTCCAGCCGGCGCATGCACGGCCGGGCGAACAACCGCAGCCAACCCGGTCGGTCCCGCAGCGACCACCGGCCGGGTTCCGGATTGGCATGCCATTGCCAGGCCCGGGCAAGCGTCGCACCATCGAACTCGTCACACGTGCCCTGCGGCTCGGCTTCATTGGGGGGCAGCTTGGGATGGACCAACACCGGTTCCCCCACTCCGTCCGGCCCGGGCCCGCCCATCAGCGGCCAGCCGCTCTGCCACCGGGCGGTTCGCGGACCTCCCGCGAACTGCCGGGCTGGTCAGCCGGCGAAAGACGACCACGCCGCCGCAAGGCTCACCCTTAACACGGGCAACTGCCATTCTCAGTTCACCCGCGGAGACCATCTCCACACCCTGCGGTGTCGCCGAGGCATTTCTGCTTTTCGGTGGAAAGATGGGTTTCGCTCATCTTTTAACTGTGCTAGCATCAAGTCGGGTCATGCATGAAGTCGGGTTGATGACCGAGGCGATCCGGATCGCGCTGGAAGAGGCCCGGGCCCGGGGGGCCCGGCGCATCACGGCGTTGCGCCTGCGCGTGGGCACCCTCAGCGGTGTGGTGCCGGAGGCGCTGGCGTTTGCGTTCGACCTGGTCACGGCGCGGACGGCGGCCGAGGGAGCGCGGTTGGAGGTGGAACAGGTGCCCGCCGTGTGGTGGTGCCGGGATTGTGAACAGGAGTTCGGCGGGGACGACCCATGGCCCGCTTGTCCTCACTGCGGGGGGCTGAAGGCCGAACTCCGACAGGGACGGGAACTCGAAATCGCAAGCATGGATCTGGTCTGAACGGGTTATGTGCAAGGAATGCGGCTGCGGACTGGGCGGAACCCCGCAAATCCTGGGCGGGCATGGGAACGTGGAGCCGGCGACTTCAGCGGCCCCGGCGGGTCCGGCACCCGGACCCGATCCGGGCCATGAGCACGAGGCATCCCCGGCGCACGAACATCCTCCGCACCCGCATGAGGCCGGGGATCCGCATGCGCACCCGGTTCACACGGTGGCCGTCCAACGTTCGTTGCTGGAGAAAAACCAGCGACTGGCCGAGCGAAACCGGGGGTTCTTCCGTGCCAAGGGCTGGCTGGTGCTCAACATCATGTCCGGCCCGGGTGCGGGAAAGACAACCCTGATCGAGCAAACCGCCCGCGGGTTGCAAGGGCGGCTGCAGTGCGGAGTGGTGGTGGGTGACCTGGCCACCGACCTTGACGCCGCCCGGCTCCGTGCCGCCGGTGTGCCTGTGGTCCAGGTGGCCACCGGCACGGTCTGTCACCTGGACGCCGACATGGTCCGCCGGGCTGTTCAACAATTGAACACCGACGGGCTGGACCTCCTCATCATCGAGAACGTGGGCAACCTGGTCTGTCCTGCCGACTTCGATCTCGGCGAGGACCTGCGCGTGGTCCTGCTCTCGGTCACCGAGGGGGAGGACAAGCCGCTCAAGTACCCGCCGCTCTTTCACTCGGCCCATGTGGCCCTGATCACGAAGTGTGACCTGGCCGAGGCGGCCCAGTTCAATCGCGCCGCTGCGCTGGCCCATTTGCAGCGGGTGAGTCATCACGCGCGCATTTTCGAAGTGTCCGCCAGGACCGGCGCAGGGATGTCTGCCTGGCTGGAGTTCCTGCAGCAGGAGCATCGCCGGGTCCGCACCCGGCCCCTGTGAAAGCGGCGGCGGAGATCTCGCTCGGTTTGCAATGGCCGCCCATGCGCGGAAGCGGTCTCACGCCCACTCCGGCGGGCATGATTCCAGAAAGCGCATCACGCTGTCGCCGTGGCGCATGGTTTTGACCTCGCGCCATACGGGGGGGATCTCCAGGCGATCCCGATGGGCGTGGCCGAGCACGAACCGGCCGCCCCGGCGCAACAAATGCGGGAGCCAGGGATCGTCCAGCAATCGCTGGGCGGCCGATTCCGATCGCGCAGTCGAATTCTTGGGTCCGTAGGGTGGATCGGCCAGGATCAGGTCGAACGACCGGCCGCTCATGGCCAGCGGCTCCAGCGCCGCGAACACGTCCTGGATTCGGAGTTCGAGCGTCTCCGGCGGGAACCCTGCCCGACGCCAATTCTCCCGCAGGACCGCGGCATGCCGGGCCGAGCGCTCCACACAGACCGCCAGCCTGGCTCCCCGGCTCACGCACTCCAGGCTCAACGCGCCCGTGCCGGCGAACAGCTCCAGCACCTCGGCGTCCACCACACGGTCGCCCAGGCTGTTGAAGACCGCCTGCTTCACCAGGTCCGGCGTCGGCCTCACTGCCAGGCCCTTGGGGACCTTCAGGATCAACCCACCCGCTCGACCACCAATGATGCGCACGGACCCAGTATAGCGATCGCCCTGCACAGTGCCACCGCAAGTGGAAGGGGCCCCGCCGGGCGACCCCCCGGCTGTGCGGGGCTCGGCCCGGTTTGCTTTCGACTGGCGCCGGCGCCTCAACCGGCCTATGGTTCCGCACCATGAAGCGCATGATCGTCAGGGTCGGGTTTCTCCGGACCCTCGTCTTCGGGCTGGCGTGCGCCGCCCTGCCGGGCCTGGGGATCGCGCACGCCCAGGTACCCGCCGCCAGCAGCACGAGTTTCGATGCCGCGTTGATGCGGTTGTTCGACGCGCACAAGACCTTCACCGCCGAGGCCGAACTGCGTGTGACCGACAGTCGCAACCAGGACAAGGTGGTCCTGCCCATGCAGTTCGCCGCACGAGAGGGCCGCTTCCGGACCGAGGTGGATCTCTCCCGCATGAAAGGGAGCCAGGCCCGGCCCGATCAGATGGCCACGGTGAAACGAATGGGCATGGACCGCATCGTCAGCATCACCCGCACCGACACCGGGGCCATGCACGTCCTGTTCCCCTCGGCCCGTGCGGCGGTCAACCTGGCCATGTCTGCCGAGGACCGTGCCGCACTGAACCAGCCGCCCGCCATCGAACGCAAGGTGCTCGGCCAGGAGACCGTGGACGGCCATCCCTGCCGGAAGGAGACGGTCACCCTCACCACCTCCGGCGGCAAGAAAACGGAGGTGACCGTCTGGTTCGCCACCGACCTGAAAGAGTTTCCCCTCCAGATCCAAACCACCGAAACCGGCGACACCGTCACATTCCGCTATCGCAACGTCCGCTTCCAAGAGCCGGATGCCCGCCTTTTCGAGCCTCCCGCCGATTACACGGCCTACTCCAGCATGGAGGCCTTTACCGCCGACCTGATGCGGAAGTTGATGAAAGAGGCTTCCCAGCAGTAAAGTATGCCGTTCCCGGACGGGGCGGCACCCTCGGGGGCCTCCCGCGCGTCGGAACCCGGTTCCGCACCCCGGAACCGCGCGTTTGCACCGTAATGGCTGACTGATGCGGATCACGAGTCTCAACCCGGACACCAACATCGGTGCCAGCGGCTGGCTGGTGGAGCTGGAAGGACACCGGCTGCTCCTGGACGCCGGCATGCACCCGAAGTGGGAGGGCCGGCGCGCCCTGCCGTTGTTCGAGGCGGCCGGATACGACGCCGTGGACGCCATCGCCATCTCCCACTGTCATCACGACCACGTCGGCGCCCTGCCCGTGGCGCTCCGGCACTTCCCACACGCACACGTGCTCATGACCGAGCTGAGCTATTACCTGGTCGAGCGCGTGCTTCACAACTCCGTCAACGTCATGACCCGGCAACGGGCCGAACAGGGAATTACCGAATACCCTCTCTACACCCACGACGAGGTGGACGAGATCGCCCCGCTGTTCCAGGGATTCCGATACAACCGGCCCGTTGAATGGGCCGCTTTTTCCCAGGCCCGACACCGGCGGAACTCGCCGACGCTCGAGTTCTTCGATGCCGGACACACCCTGGGCGCGGCCGGCATTCGCGTCCAAGGCCGGCGGGAGACGCTCTTTTACACCGGGGATGTTTGTTTCCATGATCAGACCCTGCTCCGCGCCGCGCGATTCGAAGACGTCGAAGCCGACGTGTTGATCATGGAAACGACCCGCGGCGGCCGCGGCACACCGGCCGGCTTCACCCGGGAAGCCGAGATTGACCGCCTGATCGAATCCATCCGGCGGGTTTTCAAACGGCGGGGGAGTGTGCTGATCCCCAGCTTTGCGCTGGGACGTACGCAGGAGATCCTGGGGCTGCTGGCGCTGGAAATGGCCGAGGGCCGTCTCCGCCGCCAACCGGTTTACGTGGGCGGACTGGGCCGCGTGTTTACCGAAATCTACGACCTGCAGGCCCACCGGACCCACCGGCAACATCACAACCTGCACCTCAACGAGGCTCTCGACCTGGTGGTGCTGGATCCCGAACAGACCCAACGGCTCTCGCTCCACACGAGCCGTCTCTTCGTGGTCACCGCGGGCATGATGACCGAGAACACGCCCGCCCATGACCTGGCCGTCCGCCTCGCCGGCGACGAACGGCACGCGGTCTTCTTCGTGGGTTACGCGGATCCGGACACACCCGGCGGCCGGTTCAAGGCCAGCCGTCAAGGGGAACCGTTCTTCTTCAGCCAACAGGTTCCCGAAATGGTGCGCCACTGCGAGGTCCAGGATTTCGACCTCACCGCGCACGCCGCCCGGGAAGACCTGCTGGACTTCGTGGGAATGGTGGACCCCCGGGTGGTGGTGCTCGGCCACGGCGACGCCACCGCCCGCCAGTGGTTCGCCGAGCAAATCGCGCTCCGTTATCCGCGGATCCGAATCGTGGAACCCCAACCCGGCGAGCCACTGGACCTCTGAGGCTCGCGAGACCCCGCAGCCCGCCCGTGGCGCGGCTGCACCCTCAACAGTTCGCAGGGCCACCACCCGGCCGGGCCACGCTGTCCTCACTGCCCGCCCCACGTGCTTCCTCTTGCGGGATTCCCCAGCAGGTCATGGAAGCGGAGGCTTCGAGCACTCGGAACGGCATCCTCCATCCGCCCGCGCAAACTCGCCGGAAACCGACGCCACAGGGACATGAACAGGTCGACGCGGAACCACGTCGCCCGACCGGAAAGAGTCGTGCCGGGAGGATCGCCAGTTGGAAGGACCCAGATCCCCGCCCGGAGATCAGGGATGCCGGTACGTGATCCGCGCCTTGTTGAGGTCGTAGGGCGACATCTCCACGCTGACCTTGTCGCCCACGCTGATGCGGATGAAGTGCTTGCGCATCTTGCCGGAGATGTGCGCCAGGACCTCGTGCCCGTTGGGCAGGGCCACGCGAAACATCGTGCCCGGCAAGACTTGCGTCACCACTCCGGTCAGCTCGATCGGTTCCTCTTTGGCCATGATCGCAGTACGCTGCCCTGAGTAAGTGCCACGGCGGCTGCAGAAAAGCAACCCCCCTTTTGGTACGGCCCGGCAGGAAAACCCTCCGGGAAGCCCCGCAGCAGCCCCCCGCGAACGCGGCCATGCGCGGCCGGCGTTGCGCTTTTCCGTTGAGCACCCGTGACGCCTGCCCTAGTTTGCGGCCCCATGCGAGTGTTGGTCACGGGAGGAGCGGGCTACATCGGATCCGTATGCACAGAACTACTTTGCGACCGCGGCCACGAAGTGATTGTGTACGACAGCCTGTGGCAGGGACACCGCTCGGCCGTGGATCCGCGGGCCCGGTTCATTCACGGACGACCGTTTGAACCGGGGGACATTGCCCGGATGATGGCCGAGGTGCGGCCGGAGGCGGTCCTCCACTTCGCCGGGGACATCCTCGTGGGCGAGTCCATGCAAAACCCCGGAAAATACTTCCGCAACAACGTCGCTTGCAGCCTGGAGTTTTTGGAGGCCGCCCGCGCGCAAAACGTCCGCAAATTCATCTTCAGTTCCACCGCCGCCACCTACGGCCATCCGGAACAAATCCCCATCCCGGAAGACGCCCCCCAGCGGCCCGTCAACCCCTACGGCGAGGCCAAGCTGATGTTCGAGAAGATCCTCACCTGGTACCACCGGATCCATGGACTTGAGTTCGTGGCGTTCCGGTACTTCAACGCCGCCGGTGCCACCGAACGTTACGGCGAAGATCATCGCCCCGAAACCCATCTCATCCCCAACGTCCTCAAGGTGGCCCTCGGCCAGAAACCCTGCGTGGAGATCTACGGGACCGACTATCCCACCCCGGACGGCACCTGCATACGCGACTACATCCACGTGGCCGACCTGGTGGAGGCGCACATCCTGGCGTTGGCTCCCGGGACCTGCGGGTTCTACAACCTCGGCAATGGCGGGGGCTATTCCGTCCGCGAGGTCATCGCCGCCTGCGAACGCGTCACCGGCCGGCGCATACCGGTGGAGGAAAAACCCCGTCGCCCCGGCGATCCTCCCCGGCTCGTGGCCTCGGCTGAACGGGCCATTCGCGAACTGGGTTGGAAACCGCGCTGGCCGGGCTTGGAAGACATCGTGGCCACCGCCTGGTCGTGGCACCAAAAACACCCGGACGGCTACCCCGACTGATCGCCGTGGTTTTCGTGCGGGGTCCACAACCCGGCAAACAGAAACCCGTGCGAACGCCCCGGACAGGAATCGCGTGCGACCGCCCGGTTCCTCGCCCCCACGAACTCGCGCTGC
>NZ_JBMVQZ010000012.1:0-134677 GCF_049537155.1 Limisphaera sp. 4302-co | reverse complement strand
GGCCCGCGGAGGTTGGCTCCCCCGGCGCTACCTGTTATGTTGGAACCATGTTGTTGAGCCCGGAAGAACTGCGCAGCCTCGTCGAATTCCGTCATGCCACTCCCCACGACCTGCTGGGCATGCATGTCCTGGGCGACCGCAAGGGTGTGGTCGTCCGTGCCCTGATCCCCGGCGCCGCACAGGTGGAGGCGGTGCCCGTGCACGAACCGCAACAGCCCCGCATTCGCCTCCGGCGCATCCACGAGGTGGGCCTGTTCGAAGGTGTCACCACCGAGGCCCAGCGCGTTTATGCCTACGACCTGGTCATCACGGACGAGCAGGGACGCGTGACCCGCACCCGCGATCCCTATTCCTTCCTTCCCACCATCGGCGAGATGGACCTCTACCTGTTCAACAAGGGGGATGAACGCCGGATCTACGAAAAACTGGGCGCGCAGATCCGCGAGTTGGACGGCGTGCCGGGGGTGAGTTTTGCCGTCTGGGCCCCGAACGCCCAGCGCGTCAGTGTGGTGGGAGATTTCAACCAATGGGACGGACGCCGTCATCCCATGCGGCGCCTGGGCGCATCCGGCGTGTGGGAGATCTTCATCCCCGGGGTGCGGCCCGGGGCACTTTACAAGTTTGAAATCCGCAACCTCCACGGTCAGATCAGCCTCAAAACCGATCCCTACGGTTTCTTCTTCGAGGTCCCGCCCAAAAATGCGGCCATTGTCTGGGATCCCCGGTCCTACCGCTGGGGGGACGACGCCTGGCTGGAACAAAGGGCCGGGCGGGATCCGTTGCGCGCGCCGATGAGCATCTACGAGGTGCACATCGGCTCGTGGCGGAAGAAGTCGCCCACCGAGTCGTTCGGCTATCGCGAGCTGGCCGGTCCGCTCATTGATTATCTGCGGCAGATGGGTTTCACGCACGTGGAGTTCCTGCCCGTGGCCGAGCATGCCTTCTACCCGAGCTGGGGTTATCAGGTGACCGGGTACTACGCCCCCACCAGCCGGTACGGGACACCGGCGGACTTCCAGTACCTGGTGGACGCGCTGCACGACGCCGGGTTCGGCGTGATCCTCGACTGGGTGCCCGCCCATTTCCCGCGGGATGATTGGGCCCTGGCCCGTTTCGACGGAACCGCGCTGTACGAACACGAGGATCCCCGCCTCGGTGCACACCAGGACTGGGGCACCCTCATCTTCAACTACGGCCGGCACGAGGTGCGCAATTTCCTCGTGGCCAACGCGCTCTTCTGGTGCGACCGTTACCACGCCGACGGCCTGCGCGTGGATGCGGTGGCCTCGATGCTCTACCTGGACTACTCCCGCAAGCCCGGCGAATGGGTCCCCAACCGTTACGGCGGCCGCGAGAACCTGGAGGCGATCGAGTTCCTGCGCCACACCAACGAGATCGTGCCCGCCCATTTCCCGGGCGTGGTGACCATCGCCGAGGAATCCACCGCCTGGCCCATGGTCACCCGGCCGCCGCATGTCGGGGGTCTCGGTTTCACTTTCAAATGGAACATGGGCTGGATGCACGACACGCTCCGGTACTTCCACCGCGATCCCATCCACCGCAAATACCATCAGAACGAGCTGACCTTCGCCATGCTCTACCACTACCACGAGAACTTCATTCTGCCGCTGTCGCATGACGAGGTGGTCCACGGCAAGGGCTCGCTCTGGAGCAAGATGCCCGGCGACGACTGGCAGCGGACAGCCAATCTCCGGGCCCTGTTGGCCTATCAATGGCTCTTCCCCGGCAAACAACTGCTCTTCATGGGCGGCGAGTTCGGCCAGCGCACCGAGTGGAACGCCAACGCCGAGGTGGACTGGCAGCTGGCCGAACAGGACCCCCTCCACCGCGCCGTGCAGCGGCTCGTGCAAGACCTTAATCGGCTCTACCGGGAGGAACCGGCACTCTGGGAGGCCGACCATGACCCGGCCGGGTTTCAGTGGATCGATTGCTCCGACCACGAGCAAAGTGTGCTCTCGTTTATCCGCCGCGCTCTCCGGCCGGCGCCCGAGTGCGTGGTCATCCTGAACCTCACGCCCGTGCCCCGGTACGGCTACCGCGTGGGCCTGCCGCGCGGCGGTTCGTGGCGGGAACGGCTCAACACGGACAGCGCCCACTACGGCGGCAACAACGTGGGCAACGGCGGACGCGTACAGGCCGAGGAGGTCCCCTGGCACGGACATCCGTGGTCGGCCCCGCTCACGCTCCCCCCGCTGGCCGTCCTGGTCCTCCAGCCGGAAGAGGAATAACCCTCAAGAGTGCACGCCCCGGCGACAGGCCCGCAAAACCATCGGCCGTCCCGCGACCGGAAACCCACCGGCCGGACAGCCCCCTCGGGCTGGGCCTGCGGCGCCGGGGAGCGTGGTTTTCCGGCGCGCCGGAGCTGGGGAGAGGCTTTGTACCGGAGCGCAAGCTCCCCTCGCCATCCCTGGCCCACCCAGACAACCCAGCCCCGGGGCCATCTTCAGTGCCGCTCACTTTGAGCTTGCATCCATGAGAGCAAATCTTAGAAACTGAGGGCGCGTTGGCGCTCTCGGGAGTATCGTATGCTGCCATCGCTTGTGACGCCCTTAACCCACTACTCGCAGCCCCTATGAAGGCATTCCGGAACCTGTGCTCCCCGGTCGCCGAGGTCGTGATCGCCTGCAGTTGCTTCGTTGGCGCAGGGTGGGCAGCCAACAGCCTGCGCAAGACCGAGCCCGAGCCGGCTGCGCTGGTGCAGAAGCTGAAGCCTCTACCGCCCCACCTTGTTCCTCCGGTGGGTACGTTCTGGTTGCTGGCCAAAGACGATCCACCTTGGCCGTTCCTGCCTCCTGTTGCGGTGGACTTCGGCCTGCCCGTATACGCGGTGGAGGGCGAGGGCAGCTTCGTTGTGGACGATCGGTCGGTGGACTACGCTGCTCTGGCGCGGTTGGAAGCCGAGCTGGAGGCCGCAGAGCTCGTGCTGGGCCTGCGGCCCCCGATGCACAACGGGCCGGCTCAGGACGGCCGTCCCATACCGCAGCGCACGGCCAGCGGTGGCGTCGCTGCGGCCGGCTCATCTTCTCCGGGCGAGGCAGTTTGGCTGGAGTTGCTGACGGCCACCCATCAAGCCGTGACCTTGGTTGTGCACACCCCGACACCCGAGCGCGTTTACGATCTGTTCGGGACGACCAATCTGAACCCTGCCGTGCCCGGGTTTAACCTGACGAACTGGTTTTGGGTATTGCGCACGCAGCCGGGCCAGACGAACCTCACGGTGACGAATCTCTTTGCTGCAGAATGTTATTTCAGGCTGGCCGGTACAAATGACTCAGACGGTGGCGGGTTCTCAGATGCGTTCGAGCGCCTGGTCACGCATACTGACCCGAACGATCCGGCTGATGACCGATTAACGCCACTGGTAGGTATTCAGGTGCTCGACTCAGTCGCAATCGAGCAATATCCGACCCACACGGCCCGATTCAGGCTGAGTCGCCTGGGTGGGTACGTGAGCTGGCCGCTCGATGTCCACTGCGGTGTTTCAGGCACTGCCACCTATGCAGCTGATTACTCACTTGCACCAGCAACTGTGATCGGCACAAACGTCACCGTAACATTTCAGCCGGGCCAAACCACGGTTGAGTTGATTCTGACGCCTGTCCCGGACTCACAAACTGAAGGGTCTGAGACCGCCACGCTGAGCGTGCTTGGCAGTGCCGGGTACGAAGTTGATTCGGCGCACGCCAGTGCCACAGGCTGGATACTCGAGCAGTACCAGTACACCTACAGCACAGTAGCCGATTTCAGGCGAGGGACCATGATGGGGCTTGAGGCGGTGCAGGGTAGTGGCGACGGTCAATTGCAGTTTACAAGCAATCTGCCGCCGCAGTTCCCGTTCATCGCGGTTGCCTGTTCGGGGCGCGGCACCAAAGTACGCATCAACACAACCAATGGCGCAGTGATTGGGGAGTATCGGACTGCGCCCTCGCGCCCAGGCGAAAGCGTTGGCTATGCCAACCCGTCCCGTACCACCGTTGACCTGTTTGGTAATGTGTGGGTGGCGAATCGTGCGGATGACCTCGACATTGGCGGGACAAACTACGGCTCGATTACCCGGATTGGGTTGATCCTGGGCGGTACGCGGTTTTCAAAGAGCAACGGAGTGTATTATCCGGACCCAACTGGTCAGTATGTGGCCATCTCGAATGCCGTGTACAACACCTGCATTGACCGGGACGGTGACGGGTTCATCCGCACCTCACGCGGGCTGGCTGACATTTTGGCTTGGGACAATCCCAATGCTGTTGACACCTATGGCGGTGTCTCGACTGCTGAAGACGAAGCCATCCTCGAGTACGTGCGGGTACCGACCGCCGGCACGCGCGCGATTGCGGTGGACCGCTTCAACGACATATGGGTCGGGGGCACCCACACGCGCCATCATGTGAAGGCCAATGGTCTGACCGCATCAATCGTGCCCGGGTCGGTTTTCGATCCCCAGGCAGGCGGCTACGGGGCCGTGCTCGATCGCTGGGGTCGGTTGTGGTCGACCAGCCCGAATGCGGGCGTCTTGCGGTTCACACCGCCGGCCGTTATGCCGCCTACAACAAATGACTGGGTCGTGCTTTCTGCACCGGCACCGATGCCCTACGGCATTGCAGTGGACCCGCGCCACGGCTACATCTGGCAAACCTCGTACCAAAGCTCGAACGTGTTTCGTTGGTGGCCCGACGGCACATATGTCACCAACGCGGACGGCTCGCCACAGTTGTTCAACTCCGGCGCTTATGCACCGAAAGGCCTGGTTGTGGATACAAACGGGCATGTATGGGTCGCTCACAGCGGCGGTACAACCGTCGGGCATCTGGACACAAACGGCATTCACCTTGGCAACGTGCAGATGCGCCTCACCGGATTGCGCGGTGAATATTTCCCAAACACAAACTTTGCCGGCAAACCGGGATTGGTGCGCATAGAAGCACCATTGGACTTTGATTGGGGTCAGGGTTCCCCCGCACCAAGCGTACCCAGTAACTATTTCTCGGCTCGCTGGCTTGGTGTGCTCGAACCACGCAAGGAAGGCGAGCACGTGTTGATTGTCAGTGCCGATGCCGGTGCTGCTGTACGACTCACACTCGAAGGTCAAGTGGTCTCGAGCAATTGGTGGGAAGAACCGGGGCCGTACCCTGTCGTGTTGTACCTCACAAACTACCTGTCCACGAACACGGCCTACGCATTGAAGGTGGAATACATCGAATTCACCGGCGAGGCACGGGTGCGACTTTCCTGGATCGAACCTGGCCAAGCCGCGCCTGTGGTGATTCCACTGGAGCGGTTCGTTCAAACCGGTCAATATCCGCACGGTGTATCAGTAGATGCAGCCGGCAAGATTTGGGCGGCCAATCTCGGGTCGGACAACGTGATGCGGATTGATCCTACTGCAGGGCCAATTGTGATCACGACCAATGCCGGGGTGCTTGTGACCAATTACGTCGGCCAGGTTGACATGGTGGTTGACCTGGGCGACGGCTCGTATCACCCCGCGCCTTACACCAACGCCGCTGCGCCGTACAACTACAGCGACATGACCGGGTTCAACAACCGGATCGTCAACCCGACGTTGCAACCATTCAAAGGTTATTGGATGATGATTCACGACAGCGGCATGCCCGGTCTGTGGTGGGACCGGATTAGCTGGAACGCATCCGTACCCGAGGGCTGCGACATCGAAGTGTTTGTCCGGGCAAGTGACGAGCGACCTGCCCTGGCCCGCCAGGCATTTTTGCAGGTAACAAACAACGCCATGCTCCAGGCTGTGCACGGCCGGTACATCGAGGTGCGCGTGGCGCTCATACGCGATGACCCAGGCAAACAACCCGCCCTCTACGACCTGACACTCCGTGCACAGGCGACAAGTTTTCTGGACTGGTTCCTTGACGATGAAATTGTCGAGGAAACGGAGGATGCCGAGTTCTGGCCGTATGTTGAGGCGCCGGAGCCACTGCAGTACCAGTGGTATGCATTGTATCCCTGGACAAACGACTGGATGCTGTTGCCCGGCCAAACCAATGCTACACTGGTGCTGACAAACGTGGACTCCTGGGACCACTGCAACTGGTTCGGTGTGCTGGTCAGAAGTGCGGCAGGCGAAACCATGTGGGTTGGCCCCGCAATGCTGTGGGTTGTGCCAAAACCGATTATTATTCCCTCCTCGGGCCGGGCCTCACGTTACCCGGCCACAATTGAGGTGTTTGGCATGCCAACCAACGTTTTGTGGGTAGAGGTGACGCTGGCCGGCTTGAGTCACAACCGGCCTGAGGATCTGGATATCCTGCTTGTCAGTCCCTCGGGAGCAAAAATCATGCTCATGTCCGATGCCGGGGGCGCATTTGCCGTGACCAACGCCACGCTGGTGTTTCATCCGTATTGGATGGGATATCCCACTCCACCTGAAAACAGTCCGATCCCGTCTATTTTCGAATCTCATTACCGGGCCGCCAACCATGGTGAGCAGGAGACACAACTGCCTGGTGCGCCGGCCGGGCCGTATTTGGATGATCTAAATGACGTGTCCGGCACCCATCCGAACGGTGTGTGGAGGCTGTACATTTTTGATGACAAAACCGGACAGGCGGGCGCGCTTCAGGGTTCTTGGAGCTTGAGGCTTTATTACTAATTACCAGTGAAAGAGATCGCCATGAAACTGATATTCTTTGTGAGGCTTCCTGCTATTGTGTTGTCGATTTTGACGTTTATCGCCACAGCTTCCTCGCAAGGCACTGTCACCTTCGACGACCCTTGGATCAACAATGGGCTGAGTGTTTTTTCGCTGGGATACCATAATCAGTTCTCTTTTCGGGTCGTTCCAGGGCCACCACAACCACACAATACTGTGCAACAGATTGGAGCCATCGGGCCAGCGGGTTACCCTCACAACGGGACACCTTACGCGGCATTTATCAACACCCTGGGCACGCCGCAGTACGTGTTGTTTGCGCGCACCAATGCTGCGCGGTTTGGCGAGCAAACTTTTACCAGCGGAACGCCCTTCGGACTGATTTCGGTTGACCTGGCCGACCCGGTGGCACCGTCGCCGTCGCCTATCGACATCACCTTCATCGGCTATCGGGCTGACGGCTCGATGGTCAGCCAAACGTTCACCGTGGGCGGAGGCGGCAGCAGCAGCTTCCAAACGTTTTATTTCGGCCCGGATTTCGCCCATGGGCTGGTGCGCGTCGAAATCCCGTCGCCAGCCTGGGCCATGGACAACCTGGTCTGGGTGCCGGAACCGGGGGCTTACGCCCTCGTCGGGCTTGGCCTGTTGGCATTGGCGTGGAAAAGATTTCACCAACGCCGAAGGTCGTGAACTTGGCAGCGACAGTTGCACTTAACGCAGAGACCTTTCTGGATGCCCCGCACACGCAGACGCCAAGGCGCCGAGACGCGAAGCGGTGTCAGAAGCGGGTTCATGCACCCTGTTGTCAACCCCGCATCTTTGCGGCTTTGCCTCTTGGCAGTGCGCAAATCGCGCGATTCGGGGAAGATTTTTCCAAGTGTAACTGGCTGGTGAGCCAGCGGTAGCGCAGGTTTCAAAACCTGCTGTATCGCCGATTTCCCAATCGGCTTGGCTTGGGCAGTCGCACGGTCGGCGGGTGTGGAAACCCGCGATACGGCAGACTTGGAAGTCTGCGCTGCTTTGGTTGCCGCTTTGCGTCTTTGCCTCTTTGCGGTAAACAATGCCTACAACTACAGCGACATGACGGGGTTCAACAACCGGATCGTCAACCCGACGTTGCAGCCGCTGAAAGGATATTGGATTGCCGTGCACGATAGCGGGATCGAACACCAACTCTGGAACAAAGTGTCGTGGACGGCGGCGGTGCCGCAGGGGTGTTCGGTGGAAGTGTTTGTGCGGGCCGCAGACGATCGGACCGATTTGGGGAGGGCGACCTTTGTGCAAGCAACCAACAAGGTGTGTTTCCCGGCCATCCGGGGCAGGTACATCGAGGTACGGTTGGCTTTGGTGCGCGATGACCCGGCCAAACAACCGGTGCTGTATGATCTGACCCTGTACGGCACCAGTTCCGGGTTTGAAGGTGACCTGTTCCTCTATGATGCCTGGGCGGACGAGGGCGGCGACGGGGTGTTCTGGACGGATGTGATTGGCGCAGAACCGATGGGCTACCAGTGGTATCGAGCGTATCCGTGGGAAACCAATTGGGTGCAGGTGGCCGGGGCAACCAACTGGTATTTCGTCATCACCAATGTGGATTCGTGGGTGGATTTGACGCAGGCCAAGGTGTTTGTGACCAACGCAGCCGGTGAAAGCCTCTGGTTGGGGCCGGCCTACTTGGTGATGTTTCCGGCGGAGGTGCGCATCCCGGCCACGAATTATCCCAGCGGCGCCGGACCAGCCACGCGCTATCCGATGACAATCAGTGTCTTTGGCCAGCCAACGAATATAAGCAGCGTAGCTGTGACACTGTGGGGATTGAGTCATACGCGCTCAGCGGATTTGAACCTGCTCCTGGAGAGTCCATCCGGGAAGAGGATTATCCTCATGTCGAACGTCGGCGGAACAAACGGAGTATCCGGTGCAATCCTAACTTTTGTGCAGGGCTGGTCTCCGCCACAGCAATCCGGCGCAATCCCATCTGGAAAGCATTCGTATTACGGGCCTAGTAACTACGGTCAGAAGACGCCGCAAATTCCGTTCGGGTTGCCTGCCGGTGACTATTCAAGCAACCTTAATGATTTGATAGGAGATGATCCGAACGGAATCTGGAAGCTTTACATTTATGACGATGTTCAGCCGGGTGGAATCGGGCAGCTCAACGCATCATGGTCGCTGGATTTTACCTTCCAATGAATGAAAGGAGGCAAAGAAATACAATGAAAAAACGCCTTGCGAATCTATGGTTACTCCCAGTCATGCTGGGAAGCTTGGCGGCCCGGGGACAAGGAACTATAACTTTTAGTGGGTATGGTCAGCACGTCTGGAGCGGCACAAATTATTCAGAATCCGGCATGATATTTCAACTAACCGTCCCACAAGGATCATCTTACGATAACATGGTGATATTACCTTCGGGTTCCGGCAATGTGCCCCAAAACAGCACGCCGTTCATGGGCTGGTTCCGCCAGTACAATCCCTACAACTATGTTTCCTTGAGCCTGACCAATGGCGCGCCCTTCGGATTAGTGGCAGTGGACCTTGCAGACCCACTGGCACCGTCCTATACGAACCTGCCTATATCCTTCATAGGTTACCGGCTTGACGGTTCAACCGTCACAAACACATTTGTTACACCCGGTGGCGGCGCAAACTATTTTGTAAGCTATAACTTTGGACCAGAATTTGCCTCAGGCTTGTTAAGCGTGCAGATAAATGCCGACCGCTGGGCCATGGACAACCTGGTCTGGGTGCCAGAACCGAGGGCTTACGCCCTGGTCGGGCTTGGCCTGTTGGCATTGGCGTGGAAAAGATTTCACCAACGCCGAAAGTCGTGAACTTGGCAGCGACAGTTGCATTTAACGCAGAGACCTGTCTGCGTGCCCCGCACAGGCACACGCCAAGACGCCGAGACGCGAAGCGGTGTCAGAAGCCGGTTCATGCACCCTGTTGTCAACACCGCATCTTTGCGTCTTGGCAGTGCCCACGTCGCGCGATTCGGGGAAGATTTTTCCAAGTGCAACTGGCTGGTGAGCCAGCGGTAGCGCAGGTTTCAAAACCTGCTGTATCGCCGATTTCTCAA
Source organism: Limisphaera sp. 4302-co (assembly GCF_049537155.1). NCBI lineage: Bacteria > Pseudomonadati > Verrucomicrobiota > Verrucomicrobiia > Limisphaerales > Limisphaeraceae > Limisphaera > Limisphaera sp. 4302-co. Next base: position 124,961 of record NZ_JBMVQZ010000012.1, on the reverse strand, counting down.
TCGGCTCGGCCTGGGCGGTCGCACGGTCGGCGGGTTTGGAAACCCGCGATACGGCAGACTTGGAAGTCTGCGCTACTTTGGTTGCCGCTTTGCGTCTTTGCCTCTTTGCGGTAAACAATGCTTACAATTACAGCGACATGACCGGGTTCAACAACCGGATCGTCAACCCGACGTTGCAACCATTCAAAGGTTATTGGATGGTGATTCACGACAGCGGCATGCCCGGTCTGTGGTGGGACCGGATTGGCTGGAACGCATCCGTACCCGAGGGCTGCGACATTGAAGTGTTTGTCAGGGCAAGTGACGAGCGACTTGCCCTGGCCCACCAGGCATTTGTGCAGGTAACAAACAACGCCATGCTCCAGGCTGTGCACGGCCGGTACATCGAGGTGCGCGTGGCGCTCATACGCGATGACCCAGGCAAACAACCCGCCCTCTACGACCTGACACTCCATGCGCAGACAACAAGTTTTCTCAACGGTTGGTTGGACGATACCTGGGCATACGAGACCGAAGACGCGCAGTTCAATGCCCGGGTGCTGGCACCGGAACCAATCACGTACCGCTGGTACATCATGTACCCCTGGACAAATCAGTTCGTCGAGTTGCCGGCTGTGACAGGCCCAACACTTACACTCACCATTGTTGACCTGTGGGATGATTGGACAATGGCCAGCGTACTGGTTAGCAACGCGGCTGGCGAAACGCTCTGGTTGGGCCCCGCTACATTGTCGGTCTATCCTCTCGCGATCTCCATCCCAGGCTCAGGCACAATGGGCACAGCCAGTCGGTACCCGGCCACAATCCAAGTGCGTGGCATGCCGACCAACCTGGCCAGTGTACGGGTCATACTCTACAACCTGCGGCATACGCGCCCTGACGACCTGGACATATTGCTCGTGAGTCCGTCCGGCAAAAAGATCATGCTCATGAGCGATGCGGGTGGAAACACCGCCGTAACAAATGCAACGCTGGTGTTTGACCAGCATTATTGGTTCCCGCCCGATGAAGGCCCGCTATTGTCTTGGGAGTGGAATTACTACTGCCCTGCCAATTACGGTACTCCGGTGGAAACCCAGTTACCAGGTGCACCTCCAGGACCGTATTCGATACGGTTGGATGACCTGTTCGGTGACGATCCCAATGGCGTATGGCAGCTATACATCTACGATGATAGTGTAGGCAGCTCCGGGGCACTGGTAGGCTCGTGGTGGATTGAGTTCTTTTTCTAGTAAAACACAGATATACACAGTGTAACCGAGTGTTCAGTAAAAAACCTATGGTGCGATTAAAGTCCATTGTGGGATTTGTTCTGGCGGTTGGGACTGTGCTGTCATCCTCTATGGGCCTGGCTCAAGGCACACTTCGGTTTGAAGGGCGTGTAGAGCCTTATGTGACACATGGCACCAACTACTACGAGCAGGGGTTCTGGTTCCGTATGGTGATACCTACCCCGGGCACAGGCTCGCCCTGGCATGACAGCATGGGCATTGCGCCAGCAATCACTACACCAGCCAATATCCCGTACAATGACACGCCGTATATGTTATTCTTTCGAAAATACAGTCCCGATGACTATGTGCAGTTTAGCCCAACCAACGGCATGTCGTTCGGGCTTGTCTCCGTGCAATTGGCAGATCCTATTTCCCCCTCCTACACAAACCTGCCCATTTCATTTGTGGGCTACAGGGCAAGCGGGTTAGTGGTTACAAACACGTTTGTCACGCCCGGTGGCGGGGCAAACCGGCTGGTGACCTACAGCTTTTCGCCTGAGTTTGCCGGCGGCCTGTTGTGGGTCGAAATCCATGCCGACCGCTGGGCCATGGACAACCTGGTCTGGGTGCCGGAACCGAGTACCTGGGCCCTGCTTGTCGCAGGTGGTGCAGGACTCGTCCTCAGACGACTCCACAGGCAAACCCAAACGCGTTGATCCGCCAAGTTACCGGTGCATGACACTCCATGCACAGGCAACAAGTTTTCTGGACTGGTTCCTTGACGATGAAATCGTCGAGGAAACGGAGGATGCCGAGTTCTGGCCGTATGTTGTGGCGCCGGAGCCACTGCAGTACCAGTGGTATGCATTGTATCCCTGGACAAACGATTGGATGCTGTTGCCCGGCCAAACCAATGCTACACTGGTGCTGACAAACGTGGACTCCTGGGACCACTGCAACTGGTTCGGTGTGCTGGTCAGGAGTGCGGCAGGCGAGACCATGTGGGTTGGCCCTGCAATGCTGTGGGTTGTGCCACAACCGATTATTATTCCCTCCTCGGGCCGGGCCTCACGTTACCCGGCCACAATTGAGGTGTTTGGGATGCCAACCAACGTTTTGTGGGTAGAGGTGACGCTGGCCGGCTTGAGTCACAACCGGCCTGAGGATCTGGATATCCTGCTTGTCAGTCCCTCAGGGGCAAAAATCATGCTCATGTCCGATGCCGGGGGCTCATTTGCCGTGACCAACGCCACGCTGGTGTTCCATCCGTATTGGATGGGATATCCCACTCCACCTGAAAACAGTCCGATCCCGTCTAATTTCGAATCTCATTACCGGGCCGCCAACCATGGTGAGCAGGAGACACAACTGCCCGGTGCGCCAGCCGGACCGTATTCCACTGACCTAGACATCTTGCGGTTAACAGATCCCGCCCCGAATGGAGTCTGGAAGCTTTACATTTACGACGACAAGTCCGGACAAACCGGAGTCGTGCAAGATTCATGGAGTTTGAGATTTTATTACTAATAGGAAACATGGCACCATGAAGGCACTGAAGTTGAAAAAAACCCTTTATCTTGCCGCGTTTGCTTTCGCTGGTCTTGATGTGATCCAAGGTCAAGGGGTCATCGCGTTCGATGATCCGTGGATAAACAACGGCGTGAGCGGTTTCATATTGAGCTACCATGATGATTTTTCGTTTCGAGTCGTCCCGCCGCATGCTCCACCGGTTCAGGTTGATGAAGTGAAAATAGTCGGTGCGTTTGGCCCGCTTGGCTATCCTCAAAATGGAACGCCGCGGGTTGTTTGGATCAACAGTCTGGGCACGCCGCAGTACGTATTGTTTGCGCGCACCAATGCTGCGCGGTTTGGCGACCACACTTTTACCAGCGGAACGCCCTTTGGACTGATTTCGGTTGACCTGGCCGACCCGGTGGCACCGTCGCCGTCGCCTATCGACATCACCTTCATCGGCTATCGGGCTGACGACTCGATGGTCAGCCAAACGTTCACCGTGGGCGGAGGCGGCAGCAGCAGCTTCCAAACGTTTTATTTCGGCCCGGATTTCGCCCACGGGCTGGTGCGCGTCGAAATTCCGTCGCCAGCCTGGGCCATGGACAACCTGGTCTGGGTGCCGGAACCCAGTACATGGGCTCTGCTTATCGCAGGCGGCGCAGGACTCCTCCTCAGACGACTCCACAGGCAAACCCAAACGCGTTGACCCACCAAGTTACCGGTGCATGACACTGCATGCGCAGAAAGCAAGCTGTCTTGGCGGTTGGTTGCACGGTACCTGGGCATACGAGACCGAAGACGCGCAGTTCAATGCCCGGGTGCTGGCACCGGAACCAATCACTTACCGCTGGTACATCATGTACTCCTGGACAAATCAGTTCGTCGAGTTGCCGGCTGTGACAGGCCCAACACTTACACTCACCATTGTTGACCTGTGGGATGATTGGACAATGGCCAGCGTACTGGTCAGCAACGCGGCTGGCGAAACGCTCTGGTTGGGCCCCGCTACATTGTCGGTCTATCCACTCGCGATCTCCATCCCAGGCTCAGGCACAATGGGCACAGCCAGTCGGTACCCGGCCACAATCCAAGTGCGTGGCATGCCGACCAACCTGGCCAGTGTACGGGTCATACTCTACAACCTGCGGCATACGCGCCCTGACGACCTGGACATATTGCTCGTGAGTCCGTCCGGCAAAAAGATCATGCTCATGAGCGATGCAGGTGGAAATACGAGCATAACAAACGTTACAATCGTGTTTGAACACCTGCTTTCTCTACCTCCCGACGAAGAGCCTATTTGGTCTTGGCAGACGCATTACTTTGGGCCATCCAACTACGGTACTCCGGTGGAAACCCAGTTACCAGGTGCACCTCCGGGACCGTATTCCACTAATCTCTTCGATCTCGTCGGTGACGATGCTAACGGATTGTGGCAGCTATACATTTATGATGACTCCCAACAGAACACAGGTGCGCTTCTGGGGTCTTGGTGGCTGGAGTTTACATTCCAATAAATGATAAGCCAGCAATGCACATGACACCCAACATACAACGGTGCTTGGAAAAAGGAGTAGCAAAAGTACGCAGTGTGACCTTTCTGGCTTCGCTGCTGGTACTGGCCTTCAACAGTCCAGCTCTCGCACAAGGCACACTGACCTTCAGCGGTCAAATGGGACTCTACGGTACCAACTACTACGAGCAGGGGTTCTGGTTCCGTGTGGTGATACCTACCCCGGGCACAGGCTCGCCCTGGCATGACAGCATGGGCATTGCACCAGCAATCACTACACCAGCCAATATCCCGTCCAATGACACGCCGTATATGTTATTCTTTCGAAAATACAGTCCCGATGACTATGTGCAGTTTAGCCCAACCAACGGCATGTCGTTCGGGCTTGTCTCCGTGCAATTGGCAGATCCTATTTCCCCATCCTACACAAACCTGCCCATTTCATTTGTGGGCTACAGGGCAGGTGGGTTAGTGGTTACAAACACGTTTGTCACGCCCGGTGGCGGGGCAAACCGGCTGGTGACCTACAACTTTTCGCCTGAGTTTGCCGGCGGCCTGTTGTGGATCGAAATCCATGCCGACCGCTGGGCCATGGACAACCTGGTCTGGGTGCCGGAACCGAGTACCTGGGCTCTGCTTGTCGCAGGTGGTGCTGCACTTGTCCTGAGACAAGTCCGCAGGCGAACCCAAACGCGTTGACCCGCCAAGTTACCGGTGCATGACACTCCATGCACAGGCAACAAGTGTGCCCGATTCAATGAGCTTCCGGGAAAGGAGCACTCCCTGCAACAGTGCCCGGCTGCAAGGGCGCAGCTTGTGTCATGTGGCCGGGGCCGGGGGCCGATGGGTAGCCCTGGTGGCTTTCAGCGGGTCGGCCCAGCACACTCAAGGGCGGGATTGCAAGATCGCTGGGAGCCCGCGGCTTGGGCCCCGCGCCAGCATCTGGTGGTCAACAACAGCCGCTTTTCCGGTCCTGGTGGATCGGGGGTGTGACCCCCGGCCTGACCTGGCCGGTGGCTGGGTTTGTGTCTGAAGGGGCTCAGCCGGGACTGGCAGGCCCGTTGGGGGCATCCGGTGCTGTTGGTCGAGAGCTTTGTGGAGGAAAGCCGGTATCGGGGCAAGTGCCATCGGGCCTGCGGGTTCAAGGCGGTGGGGCAGAGGATCGGGCGGATCCTCCGGCGGGTGCAGGGCACGGTGGATTTGGAGATGGGAGGCTGTGGTGGAAGGGGCCGGTGGTCGGCCCTTGGGAGATGGCTGGTCGCGGACCTGGGAGTCAACCGGCCGGACGGCCTTCTCGGGTCGGGCTTCCGGCGCCGGGGAGCGTGGTTTTCCGGCGTGCCGGGGCCGGGTAGAGGGTTTTTGAGCGGAGCGCAAGCGCTCGCGGCCGGCCATGGCCCACCCAGACGAAACAGCCCCGGGGTCCGGGCCCTTCCCCTGAAGAAAAGATTGGCGTTTGGGAGGACAAGCTGGCAGAAAGAGCGCCGCGCAAGGGGCGGCCGGTTCAATTCCCAAGCAGGCAGGACGGACCGGCACCCTGCTCGAGCGCAATTTCATCCGCATGGCCAAACAACGACAGAGACAACGGGAATCGAAACAGGAAACGACACCCAAGCGGGTGCTCCGGTTCGGGCTGCCCAAGGGCAGCCTGCAGGAGGCGACCTTGGAAAAACTGGCCAAGGCCGGTTACCACGTTCAGGTCAGCAGCCGCTCCTACATTCCGTACGTGGATGACGAGGAGCTGGAGGTGCGGCTGATCCGTGCGCAGGAGATCAGCCGGTACGTCGAGCACGGCTATCTGGACTGCGGCATTACCGGGTACGACTGGATCGTGGAAAACGGTTCCAAGGTGCACGAGGTGGGCGAGTTCCTCTTCAGCAAGGCGACCCGGCGTCCGGCCCGGTGGGTCCTTTGCGTGCCGGAAGATTCGCCCATTCGGTCGGTGAAGGACCTGCAGGGCAAGCGCATTGCCACCGAGGTGGTCAACATCACCCGCCGGTACCTGCGCAAGCACGGGGTAAAGGCAGAGGTGGAGTTCTCCTGGGGTGCCACCGAGGTCAAAGCCCATGAATTGGTGGATGCAATCGTGGAAGTGACGGAGACGGGTTCTTCCCTCCGGGCCAACAAGCTCCGGATCATTGACGAAATCCTGGTCTCCACGCCGCGGCTGATCGCCAATCACCACGCTTGGCGGGATCCGTGGAAACGGCGCAAGATCGAGGTGCTGGCCATGTTGCTCAAGGGTGCCCTCGACGCGGAGGTCATGGTGGGCCTCAAGATGAATGTGCCCCAGGACAAACTTCAACAGGTCCTTTCCCTGCTGCCGGCCCTTCGCAACCCCACCATCTCCCAACTCAGCCAACCCGGCTGGGTGGCCGTGGAAACCGTCATTGACGAGCACGTGGTCCGGGAATTGATCCCGCAGTTGAAGAGCGCCGGGGCCGAAGGCATCATTGAATATCCGCTGAACAAAATCGTATACTGAAGGCCGAACAGGTCTATGGGTTCACTCAAAAAGCGCCGCAAGGCCAAAATCAACAAGCACAAGCGCCGCAAAAAGCTGCGTATGCACCGTCACAAGAAGCGCACCTGGCAGACCTGATCGGTCGGCCGATTCCCGATTCCACCGGCGCGCCGCAGCGCCCGCGTTTTGCCCTCCCGGTTGCGGCGCGGTATGCTCTGCGCATGACGGTTACCGGCCAACTCTGCCGGCGGGTTGGCTTGGCGCTCTTGGTCGCCCTGCTGGCGGGCGCGGGCTGTGCCTCGCCGGAACGCTGGTGGCGGCCGTGGTCTGCCTGGTTCGGACCCGACCCGGCAACCGAGGCGCATCGCAAGCAGATCGAGGCCGACGCACACTTTGCGGAGGCGGTCATGCTCGAAATGCAGGGCGACATCCCGCGTGCGGTGGCCGCGTTTCGCCGTGCACTTGAAGCGGCCCCGGGCGACGAGGAACTGGCCCGCGAAGTGGCCCGGAGGTTCCTTCGGTACCGGCAACCCGGACAGGCGCTGGAAATCCTCCGCCCCTACCTCACGAACTCGACCAGCCCCGACCTGCCGCTCTTACAGGCCGAGGCGCTCCTGCAGCTTGATCGGACTGCGGATGCACTCCAGGCCCTTCAGGAGGCACGGCGCCGGGGGGCGACTCCGGCCGCCTTGGTTCCGCTCCTCGGCCCGATCCTGCAGCGGGCCGATTCCCTCCCCGCCGAGGCCCGTCCCATGGGCTTTCTCCTGGAGCTGCTGGAGGCGCCCGAAGCCGACGCCGATTCGCTGCTCGTGCTGGCCGAGGCCTATGCGCGCCTGGCCACGCTTTCACCCGAAGAGCGAAGTCGCACCCCCCAACTGCTGGCCCGGGTGGCCGGGCACGTCGCCTCATTGAACCCTGCCACACCGGAGCAACAGTTCGGGCTGGCGGAACTTTACCTGCGCATCGGCCGGGCCACGGACGCCATCGCGTGGTACGAACGGGCTCGCGCAGCCCTGGCCTCCAACTCCCCGCTGCGCCGTCTTGTGCTTGCCCGGCTGGCGGATCTCTACCTGGGCTCCCGCCAGCCCGAACCGGCTCGCAATGTCCTGCGGGAACTTTCCGAACTGGACCCCATGAACGTGCAGGTCCACTTCGTGCTGGGGAACCTGGCGCTCGAGAGCGGCCGGGCCGCCGAAGCCGTGGATGCGTACCGCCGGGCGCTGGCGCTCGACCCGAAACTGGAGGCAGCCTACTACAACCTGGCGCAGGCGCTTTTGGCCCTGCGTCAACCCGACCAGGTCCTGGCGGCGATGGAGACCGCCCGCGAGACCATTGGCCGGACTTTCCTCGTGGAGTACCTCTCCGGCCTGGCATGCAGCCAGCTCCAGGACTTCGCCTCCGCCCGCAGGCACTTCTCGGCCGCCGAGGTCATTGCTTCCACGACCGAAACCAACCGGCTCGACGCGGCACTCTATTTCCAACTGGGCGTGACCGCCGAACGCACCGGCGACATCCCCGCGGCCGTGCGCGCGTTTGAACAATGCCTGAAGCTCGACCCCCGATTCCACCCCGCCCAGAATTATCTCGGTTACATGTGGGCCGAACGCGGCGAGAACCTGGATCGGGCACGCCGGCTCATCGAGCAGGCCGTCCAGGCCGATCCCAACAACAGCGCCTACCTCGACAGCATGGCCTGGGTGCTCTTCCGGCTGGGCCGGCCCGATCAGGCGCTCCCCTGGATGGAGAAGGCCCTCCAGACCATGGAGGAGCCCGATCCCACGCTCTTCGACCACTACGGTGACATCCTGGCCGCCCTCGGCCGGATGGAAGAAGCACGCCGTGCCTGGCAGCGGGCCCTGGAACTGGACCCGGACAACGCCGTTATCCGGGAAAAACTCCAACCTTCGCGCGCCGCCGCGGCGCCTGCCGTCCCCGAGCCATGAAGCTGCAGTTCCCACGCCATTACACTCTCGAGGAAGCGCGCGCCCTCCTGCCCTGGGTCCGGGAGCAATTGCCCGCCCTGCGCGAACTGCACGACAAGCTCAACCGATACCGCCGCAACCTTCAACGGCATTTCCCGGACGGCTACGACCTCGGCGGCCCTGCCGTGCAGGACCACATCCGGCAGTGGTTCGAGCTTTTCGACCGCCACCGCGAACTCGAGCAGCGGTGCATCATCGTTCGCGATGTGGAGCGTGGCCTGGTGGATTTCCCGTCCCTGCGTGACGGTCGCGAGGTTTTTCTCTGCTGGGAGGAGGGCGAACCGGACATCGCCTACTGGCATGAACTGCACGCGGGCTACGCGGGGCGCCAGCCGCTCTGAGCCGCGAGGCGGGCCGTCGCCGCTGCGCCCGGCAATTCCGTGAGAGATCATTCCATCCGGTAGACGCCCTGCAGCCGCAGCGCACTGCCACCGGCCGGATCACGATCCACCTCCCTTGCCCAGGACTCCAACAGGTCCATCCCGCGAATCACCCGACCGAATGGCGCCAAGCCGGGTCCCTCCGGCTGCTGTTCCGGCCGGGCGTTGTCCCAGTCGGGCCGGTCTTCCCGGCAGATCCGGAATCGTCCGCGCCCGTCCTCCGCGCCGCCGAGCACCCAGGTCAGCGTGCCGCGGAGGTGCCGCAGGCCGGAACGGGCCGGAGTCTCTCCGTCATCCAAGGAAGGCTGTTCCGCCAGCCGTGCCGGATCGGTTCCTCCCTCGATGTACGCCCCGGCCTCTCCGCCTGGCACAGCCGGAATCCAACGCAGCGACCCCTCCCGATAGAAGCCGTCGCGAACCAACCCCAGGAAATGCCGGACCACCTGCGGCGCCTGCCGCGCGTACAGTTCGGCCTCGAACGATCCCAAGGGCGTGTCGAACCGGACCACGGCACGCTCTCCCAACGGCGGGTCGGGCCAATGAAACCGCGGCGCACGCGCCGGATCGTAACCCGCCAGGTGAACCCGCTCCGCAGCGGGCCGTTGCCACGGCCTCCGATAGCGCCACGGGTTCGTGCCGAACACCCGCTCGCACAATTGCGCCAGCCCGGGATCGTAAGCCTGCAATTCCTCCCGGGTGTTCACGTGGTTATGACTGGCGTCGTTTTCCCGGTTGCAGTCGAACCAGCTTTGCACCGCCTCGGCCCAGTACTCCTCCGGGTTGGAGGCGGCATAAGTGCCGGTCCATCGTCCCTCGCGCCGGGCCTGTTCAAAAAGGCGTTCCAAGGTCTCCTGAAACCCCGGCTCTCCCCGGCGCAGCGCGACGTTGTGCAGCGCGTGCGAGAACTCGTGAATCAGGATGCATTCCCCCGCGTATGGGTCACCCGGGAAGCCCAGGAGATTCTCTTCTCCGCAACTGGTGGTGCGCCCGCCCAACCCGCGTGCGCGCCGGTCCCAATAGATCTTCGGCCGGAGTCGTGCGTGCTCGGGCACGTCGGTGGTGTATTCATCATGGGCCATCACCACCACACGCGCCCCGCGCTCCCCCATTCGGGCCAGCCACTCCGGCCGGCCCGCCAGCATGTGCCCCAGGATCCAGGCCGCCTCACGCAGTGCCGCGTTGCTGACCCGACGGGACCCAAGCACCGGCAAGCCGCCCGCGTCCAGGTGTTTGCGATAAAAGGGATCCAATTGCAGCCGTGCCCGCAGATCCTCCGGCACGGGCCCCACCTCCGGCACCGAAAAGTCCCCCGCACCAGACCCGGCACGAACTTCACCCGCCCACAAGGCTTGGATCACCAAACCCAGCACCACCCCAAACGCGACCGGCCTGCGCAGCAGACTTGCAGGACAATCGGGGTCGGCGGGGGGCATACCGGACCGGAGAGCGTTTGCCGTGGGCGACCGCTTGGTCCAACGCATCTTCCGATTCCGGATCTGTCCGCTCCGGCGGCGCACCTCGCTGCACGGGGAGATCTGCATCGTCCCCAACAAGACCCAGTGAATCCGCCCTTGTAAAGCTTGGTCTGGCTGCTCGCCCGATTCGGAGGGGTCGCCGGACGCGGGCGGGGCGCCTACCCGGCAGCGGCCACACCATTCAGCGCTGGTGATCCGGGACAGTCCGTTCCAAGATGGAACGCCGTGAATGGACTTCATCCACGGGAGGTGCGCCGGTTCGTTCGCAACGCCCTCCGCGAGGACATCGGGCGTGGCGATGCCACCTCGCTGGCGCTGATCCCGGCCCGGGCGCGCGCGCGCGCCGTCATGCGCGCGCGGCAAGCGCTGGTCGTGGCGGGGTTGCCTCTGGCCATCGAAGCGTTCCGGCAACGGAGTCGCTCGGTTCGAATCCGAACCCGCGCCCGGGATGGCGAGAGTCTCCAGGCGGGCGCGGTGCTCCTGGAGGTCGAAGGGCCGGCCCGGGCCCTGCTGTCGGCCGAACGGGTCGCACTGAACTTCGTGCAGCGCCTTTCCGGCATTGCCACGCTGACGGCCCGCTTCGTACGTGCGGTGGCCGGCACCGGCGCGCGGATCCTCGACACGCGCAAGACCACACCCGGGTGGCGGAAGCTCGAAAAGTACGCCGTACGTTGTGGCGGCGGACACAACCACCGCTTCGGCCTCGACGACCTGGTCCTGATCAAGGACAACCATCTCCAAGTCCTGCAAGACGCCGAACCCAACCCGGTGGCCGCAGCCGTGGCACGGGCACGGCAACGCTGGCCCCACCTGGAGGTCGAGGTCGAAGCCGACACCTTGCAACAAGTGCAGCAGGCTCTGGACGCAGGTGCCGATCGCATCCTGCTGGACAACTTCAGCCTTCCCGATCTCCGGGAGGCCGTGCGGCGCGTCGCCGGCCGCGCGCGCCTGGAAGCCAGTGGAGGTATTCGCCTCGACAACGTCCGTGCCGTGGCCGAAACCGGCGTGGACGACATATCCGTCGGCGCGCTGACCCATTCGGCACCCGCCGTGGACATCGGGCTCGATTTCCTCCAGCCATGACCACCGACGCGCACATCCTGGCAGCCCTGCATGCCGCCGGTTCCGCCGGCGTCTCGGGGGCCGAGCTGGCGGAGCGGCTCGGCATCACCCGCGCCGCCGTCTGGGCAAGGATTCAGGAACTTCGCGCCCTGGGGTTCGAAATCGAGGCCAGCCCGCACCACGGGTACCGCCTGGTGCGTTGTCCCGACCGCCTGTTGGCCGACGACCTGCTCGCCCGCGTCGCACACCGAGTCCAGCGGATCGGACGCGACATTCGCGTGCTCGCCCAAACCGCCTCCACCAACGACGTGGCGGAAAAACTGGCCTTGGACGGCGCCCGGGAGGGCGTGGTGGTGTTTGCAGAGGAACAAACCCGCGGCCGCGGCCGCCTCGGCCGAAGCTGGATTTCCCCTCCCGGCAAAGGTCTGTGGTTTTCCGTCCTCCTTCGCCCACCCCTGCGCACAACCGAAGCCACGCAACTGACCGTGACCGCGGCCGTCTCCGTCTGCCGCTCGCTCCGACAGACCACCGGCCTGCCCTTGGAAATCAAATGGCCCAACGACGTCACCTGCCGCGGCCGCAAGGTCGCCGGAATCCTCACCGAAATGAATGCCGACCCGGACACGTTGCACCACGTGGTGTTGGGCATCGGCGTGGATGTGAACCTGGAACCAAAGGATTTCCCGGCCGAGCTTCGCGACGTGGCCACCTCGCTGCGAATCGAGTCCGGCCAAACTCTGGACCGGCCGGCCCTGGCGGCCTCCCTGCTGGAGGCGCTCGACACCGACTACCGGCGCGTTTGTGACGGCCGGTTCTGGGAAGTGGCCGACGAGTGGGCCCGTTACTGCTGCACCCTGGGCCGGGAAGTGACGCTGGTGCTGGGTTCGCGAAGGCTGACCGGCCGGGCGGAAGCGCTGGACGAGACCGGGGCCCTACTCCTCCGCACCGAACACGGCCTCCTGGAGCGCGTCATCGGCGGTGACGTGACCACCGAAAAATAAGGGTCCGTGGCTTGCGCACGCGCACGGCCCCAGCTTCACCGGTGCCTGTGCCACGGGAAACGCCGCCCGGTTTTGGCCCGTGCAGGCCTCAACCCCAGGGGCAGGCTCTCCAGCAGAACCGATCTTCGAACGTCCTCCCGCGTGGCCCGGCAGGAGCTGTGATGCGCAACCTGCTGAAGGAAAACAGGTGGGAGAACCTGGCATGTGGATTGGAGCACCGACCCGCGCCTTCGGCTTGGGCGCCTGTCTCCGGACGGGAAGTGAGAAAGTGCCCTCCCCTGCTCCAGCAGCAACGGAGCGGAAGCCCCCATTTCCGCACCGGACGGCTCCGGCGTGCCGCCATGCCCGACGCCGCGGCGTGCGGAACGCACATCGCCTTTCGGAGACCTCGCGCCCCGGCAGGGCTGGAAGGTCGCTCTTCCACGTCCCATGCCGCATGAGGCGCCGGTCCATCGAGTGCCCGCCGGCGGCTCGCGAAGCGCCGGGTTTGCGGCGCTTGGTTTGGCAACCGCGGGCGGACCGAAGGCGCACGCACGAGGTCGTCCCGGGGCTGGGTCTGGAACCAGTCAGCATCATGGCACCGCTCGTGTGACATACCTGCCCACGTTCCCGGTCTTGCAGGGTTCCAGTCGGCGGCGCCATTTCTCTGCCAACGGCCTCAAAAACAGGAGCCGTCCCGGCGGTCCACGACCGGCTGAAACCGCTGGTTCCTCGCGCGGCCTTCTCCTTTGCTCTTCGCAAGCGGCCCGCCTGATGCTCCGCTTGCAGTCTTTGTTTCCCCTGTCGCGCCACCCGGTCTGGTGCATCGCCGGCATGGAGCTTGTGCTCCTACCTGCTTCCGGACTTTCTGCGACACTGGGAAACCGGACAATCCCTGTGTCGCACCGGCCGATGAGGACCTGCCGAAACCCTTCCCACTGCCGCCGGTGATGGCACACGTCCCTCGATATCGAGGTCGCCGGCCCTGCCGGCCTTCGGGCGGCCCATCCACCGCCACTGCCCGGATCGGATAAAACGCGACTTCCCGAAGGGATTCACGCAGTCGACACTGCCGGTGCCCCTGTGACCGCCGGGCGAATGTCCGCAACGCAAAGGCCATCCGAATGCCCCCTCACCACGGGCCGCAGAGAAACCCATGGCCACCGCCATTGTGGCCGCACCGCCGCGCGGACATGCCTCCTGCCGCGCCCGGCAATCAATCAGCCGGAAGACGTCGGCCGCGACTTTGCGGCCGGTGCGCCTGAAGGCAGCCGGCATCGGGATTACGGAGGGGGTGTGGGTGAGCAAAAGGACCCGGACAGTGAGCGTGAGGCTCGGAGATACTCGAACCCCTTGCGGCAGGGCCTGCCGGCTGTCTCGAGAAAGGTTCCCCAGCTCGAGACCCATTGGCCCCTGAGTCCGGCGATGCGGACGAGCGGGCCTTTCACCCTGCTCCCGGAAACATGTCGGGGCGCCGGGGGAGAAAAACTTGCGAGCCCGCTGCAGGAGCGAATCGACCGGAATCCGTTCCGCAGGATCCTCAGCGGACAGCCGGCACACGCCGCAGGGCCTCTGCCACAGTGGCAGCGCCGCTCAGTTCGATGTCGCGGCTGTCCAGGATGTGGATCGGGAACGGCGTGTCGGCTGTTTGACCCATCCGTTTGACCTTCCGGGGGATGTGGGAGCCCGTGATGATACGTTCCTTTTCTTCTTCGCTCCGGACCGTGGGGGGAGCGGTTGACGTTTCGGCCCGGCGGGAAGCCTGAGGCCCCGTTGCGCACGCGCTGGCGAGCAGCCCGAGCGCGAGAAAGGCCGCGGCACGACTCCACTGCGAGCCGCGGCAGCAGACCTCCACGCGTTTCATGTGCCCAACATAGCACGGCTGCGTTCGAAAGGCACCGGGTTTCCCCAAGGCCGGGCGTGGCGATGATCCCGCCGAATCGGGAAGGACACCGGGAGAGGCGGGGCACTGTTCGGTTCGGTTCGGACGGTCGGATCCGGAAACGCAACGACCCCGCCCGGTGGGCGGGGTCGCGTGCACTTACCCGAGTCAGGTGCGATCAGAATTTCTTGGACACCTGGACGTACCAGAACCGGCCACGGGGATCGTGGATGGAAGTGTCGTAGCCGGCCGTGTCGTTGCTGGAATCCGAGAAGGGCGGATCCTCGTCGGTCACGTTCAACACGCCCACCACCAGTCGGACGTTGTTCAGCAGGTCGTACTTCGTGTCCTTGAACGCGTAACCGGCCTGCAGGTCGAACGTCCAGAGATCATCCACGTACTTGTAAACGATCTGGTTGGCCTGATCGTACTCGCCGATGTAGTTGGCGGTGAAGCTGAAGGTGAAGCCCTTGTAATCCCAGCTCAGAGTGCCGTAACCCCGCCACTCGGGCACACTGTAGGAACCCGCGTAGTGGATGGTCGGATCGCCCGGGCTGGGGATCTCGTCAAATTTGTACAGCCACGAGGCGCTGGCATCCAACGTGAACTCGCCCCACGACTCGGTGGGGTAGAGGTACCGGATGCCGAAGTCGAGGCCCTCGACCTTCCGTTCGGCGATGTTTTCGTAGCCGCTGATGATCTTGACGATGGTGCCCGGGATGCCCTGGGCAATGTCCTGCGCGGTGGGCGGGTTCCGGATCACCCGGCCCGGGAAGAGTGCCTCGTTGTCGAGGATATCCTGCGGATCGAGGTCCTCGATTTTGCCGGTCTGTTTGATGTGGAACCAATCCACCGACAGCGTCAGGTGCTTGATGGGTTCGAATGCGATGCCGGCCGTCCAAGACTTGGCCTCTTCCGCATCCAGGTTCGGATTGCCACCGCGTTCGACCCGGTACTGCAGGTTGTTCTCACCCCGCGCGGGGTCGCTGAGGAAGTCGAACGAGGTGGACCTGCCCTGGAACAACTCCACCAAGGAGGGGGCCCGGAAACTCTCGGCGTAAGTGCCGCGCAGGACCACCTGATCCAGCGGTTTCCACCGCACGCCCACCTTGGGATTGGCCGTGTCACCGAAATCCGAGTATTGCTCGAACCGCCCGGCCGCCTGAACCTCCAACTCCTTCACGCCGGGGAACGAGAGGTCCTGTCCCAGCAAGGGGATCCGGGCCTCGATGTACGCGGCCCACGCATCCCGGCTGCCTGCGCCGGAGGTGCCGCCCGAGCTGACGATGTGTCCGCCCTCGGAAAACGGATCCGAAAGGTCTTTCACGTCCTCGTACCGGTACTCGCCGCCGACGGCCAGCCCCACGCGGCCGGCGCCCCAGTCGATCGGCAGGGTGCCGCTGGCGCGGATGTCCGGGCTCCAGAGCACCGAGTCGCCCGACCGGAAGGTGCGGACTTTCAGACTGTTGATGACGTCCGGGGAATTGATGCCTTGGCCCGCGCCAAACACGTTCAGTGCGGTGGCCGGGTCGGTCGAATTCAGGGCATCCTGCAGGGCTTGTGCGGAGATGAAGTTCTTGCCGATCTCCAGCGTGCGGCTCTCACTCCACAGGAACGCGGCTTCGGCGGTCCAATCTCCGCCAAGCTCGAACCTGATCCCCGGCAGCAAGCGGATGGCCGTGGTCTCACCTTCGTCGATGCGCGGGCCGGCCTCCGTGATGCGGTACCGGAAGGTCACGTCCTGTCCGAACGGGTTGTACGGGTTGCTGGCCGGCACGGTGAACCCGTCCAGATCGCCGAACACGGGCGTGGGCGCCGCGCTCACCTCATAATTGACCCGCCGGACGGAGGCTTCCAGGAAGAGTTTGACCTTTTCCAGCACCTGGTAATCCACGGCGGCGAATGCGCCGTACCGGGTCGTGTCCGGGAAGGCCGAGATCCAAGGATTGAAATCGTACCGGTTCAGGCCCGGGTTGGCCACGATCTCCAACGCGGTGGGCCGGCCGGGCACGGCCGGGTTGGCCGGTACGCGATAGCGGCCCGTGCCATAGACCGTACCGTCCGGCGCCGTCCACGGGCTGGTCAGGATGATCGTGCCGGGGTTGCCGGAGGAGCTCCGCAAATCCACGCCCCCGCGGGGACTCTGGTTGGCCGATTTGGCGAAGTCACGATCGCGGTAGAACAGAGCATTGCGGCTGAACCAGTCGGCGATCACCAGTGCGCTGCCCTTCTCGGTCAGGACGCCCCAGGCCGCGCTGTACGACTGCTCCAGCATGTCATCGCCGCGTGTCACATTCCCGATGCGGGCGGTGACCTCGGTGCCGGTGAATTCTTTCTTCAGGATGATGTTGACCACGCCGGCGATGGCGTCGGAACCGTACAACGCCGAGGCGCCGTCCTTCAGAATCTCGATTCGTTCCACCGCCGCCAGCGGGATGCTGTTGAGGTCCACGAACTGGTCGGTGATGTTCTGCGCGAAGCCGTAGCTGGCCAGGCGACGCCCGTTCAGCAGGACCAGCGTGGCGTTGGGACCCAGACCGCGCAGAGAGACCGAGGAAGAACCTTTGGAAAAGGAGTTGCCGCCCAGGAAGCTCTCGTTGAACTGACCGGCGTTGTTCTGGGGCATCCGTTGCAAAACGTCGCTCACCGTGGCCACACCGATCTTCTCAATCTCCGCCGCCGTCAGCACTTTCACCGGCGACGGGCTGGCGTTGACATCCACGGTGGGGATGTAAGAACCGGTGATGATCACCGGCTTCATGGTTTCCGGTGCTTCCGGTTCCTGGGCGGTGGCGCTACCCAGCGCCATGGCAATCCCCGCCGCACACAGGACACGCGAAGCCCCAAGGAGGAGGTGGGAGCTTTGGTTGTTCATAGGGTCAACTGGTTCTGGGTTCGTTCGTTAGGGACCTCTTCTGAACTCAGGTTGAGCCTCTCATACCGGGGCCAGGTGGCCTTGACAAGCGTTTTTTCTCTGTTTTTCGGCGAAAAGTTTACTTTGGGATCCCCCGTGAAGCGGGCCGGGCGGGTCGCGCCGCGGACAGCCGGGCCGGCCAGGACCGGTACAGTCGCGCCGATCCGTCCGCCCATCGCCCTGCCGCACCCACGGCGGACCCGCGGTGAACGTTTCGCACCGTCATCGACCCATCGCCTTCAGGTCCCTGCCCCTGATGATTCCACCCGGGCAAAGCCGCGGCACCGCGCCCACCGGCGACTTGACGGCCTTGCCAAGCCGACTCAGGGTGGGGCTGTATGAACAAGCCGCATCGCTTGGCCGGCTTGGTTTTGTTGCTCTTCTTCATCCGGACCGTCCTGTGCGCCTCGGACACGCGGACCGAGACGCCGGACTGGGTGCCCGAATCGTTGCGCCCCTGGATCCCCTGGGTGCTCCACGGTCACGAGGAGTGGAACGCTCCACCGCGCTGGGACCAAGGCGAGGCCAGGCGTCCGGCGTGGCCGGGCCGCCTGGTGCTCGAAGCGGAGGAAGCCGGTGCAAAGTTCGCGTTGGAGGCGTGCCTGTTTGCCGAGGACTGGCTGGTGCTGCCCGGCGACGAGACGATGTGGCCGCAGGAGGTCACGGCCAACGGCGTCCCTGCGCCGGTGGTGGCCCGGTCGGGCCGGCCCGTGCTCCGCCTGCCCGCGGGCCGGTGGCGGATCGAGGGGCGCCTGGATTGGCGCAGCCTGCCCCTGCGCATGCGCGTGCCGGCGGAGATCGGCAGTCTGGAGTTGAAACTGCTGGGCGAACCCGTGCCCGTGCCGGGCTGGGATGCCGAGGGCTGGCTCTGGTTTCGGCAGCCGCCACCCCCGCCAGAGCCCGAGACGCAACCGGATTTCCTGTCCGCGGAATGGTTCGGGCTCTTCGAGGACGGCAACCCCCAATGGTTGCACATCGAAGTCCAGCTCTCCGTGGCGGGTCGGCCGCGGGAAGAGCTGGTGGGTACCGTCCTGCCGGAAGGTTGGTCGCTTGCCTCGGTCGGCTGTCCCCTGCCCGTGCTGGTGGAAGATGGAACGCTCCGCGCACAGGTGCGGCCGGGCCAGTGGACGGTGGAGCTGGAGGCGTTCCGTTACGGGCCCCGGTCGGACCTGCGTTTTCCCGAGGACGCAAAGGTGCCCGGCGAAGGTGCCGTGCTCATCGGTCTGCGAACGCGACCGGAGTTCCGCGTGGTCGAGCTGCGCGGGGGCGAGCAGGTGGACGTGACGCAAACACGTTTCCCGGAACGTTGGCGCGGTCTGCCCGTGTTCCGCTGGGAGGTGCACCGCCCGCTGGAGATCGTGGAACGACAACGCGGCGGGGGCATCGGCCCCGTCCCCACGTTGCGGATCCACCGTCAGTGGTGGCTGGACGAGGATGGTGGCGGTCTGACCTTCCAGGACCGTCTCCAAGCAACGGGCCAAAACGTGTGGCGGCTCGACGTCACCGAGGGGGTGGAGCTGGGGTCGGTCCGTTTGCAGGGTGACCCGCAATTGTTGACGCGGCATCCGGAGACCGGGCGCGCCGGCTTTGAAATCCGCCTGCGCGATTTCGAGGTGGAAGCGGTCGGCCGGATCCCGCGGCGGGGCCCGGTGAGCGCGAGCGGTTGGGAGGTGACCTCCGATCAGGTGGAAACCACCCTGCACCTGCCCGTGGGATGGCGCCTGTGGGCCGCGTTCGGGGCCGACCAGGTCTCCGGTGACTGGCTGACACGCTGGACGTTGCTCGACCTGTTTGCCGTCCTGGTGCTTGGCCTGGCGGTCCAACAGTTGCTCGGCTGGCGGGCGGGTCTGCTTGCCCTGGCAACCGCCACCCTCATCTATCACGAACCGTGGGCCCCGCGCTGGAGCTGGTGGTCGGTCATCGCATTGGTGGCCCTGTTGAAGGTGGTGCGGACCCCGCGGGCCGCCCTTGGACTGGGCCTCCTGCTGGTGCTGGCCGGCTTGGTGCTCGTGCTCCAAGCCGTGGCGTTTGCGGGGCTGCAGTTGCGTCACGCATTGTACCCCCAGTTGGAAACACCGCAGCCAGCGGTCGGCGAAACCCGCAAGTTCGCAGCTCCCACGACGCCGCCGGCCGAAGCCGCCCCGCCGGAGTATGCACCCTTGCAGGCACTCCCGGCGGCCCGTGCGCTCAGGGAAGCAGTCCTGGACCGCTCCGCAGCCCCGCAAGCCGTAGCCTACCCGAGCCGCTCCGGTGAAAATCTCGGCCTCGATGTATCGGCGAAGGTCCAGACGGGACCGGGCATACCGGAGTGGCGCTGGCGTGTGGCCATCCTCCGATGGAACGGCCCGGTGCGGCCGGAACAAACGATTCAACTCTGGCTGGCCCCGCCCTGGCTGGAAAGAATCCTGGCGGTGGCCCGGGCTCTCCTGACACTGGCCTTGACCTCGGTGCTCCTCTGCGCCCCGCGCCGGCCGGCGTTCCGCTTCGGCCCGCTCCCCGGAGCATCTTCCGTTTCGCGCGCAGCGGGCGTGGCGGTGGCCACCCTCTGCCTCGCCGGGCTTTCCTCCCCTGCAGGAGCCTCGGAGTTTCCGCCGCCCCAGATCCTGACCGAGCTGCGCGACCGGCTCTTGGCCGTGCCCCCGACATTCCCCGGAGCGGCCGACATCCCGTGGGCGAGGCTGAGCCTGAAAGGCGAACAACTGACCTTGGAGGCGCGGTTGGAAGCAGCGGCCCGCTGCGCCGTGCCTTTGCCGGCGCGGGTCAACCAGTGGGCGCCCCACCGCGTGTGGCTGGACGGCCAGCCCGAAACGGCGCTCCGTCGCGAGGACGGTTCGCTCTGGATCGTCCTCCAGCCGGGCGTGCACGAGGTCCGCGTGGAGGGCCGGTTGGCACCCGTGGACGAATGGGTCTGGACCTTCCAACTCCGACCGCGAAAGGTCGAGGTCTCGGCGCCCGGCTGGGAGGTTTCCGGCCTGAGCCCCGAGGGAGTGCCGTCGGACCAGGTGTTCCTGCGCCGTCCCCGAACGGCCGCACCCTCCGGCGGGCCCGCGCCCCCCACAACGTCCTACGACCGCCAAGTGCTCGTGCCTGCCTTCCTCACGGTGCGCGAAATCGAGCTCGGCCTGCGCTGGAAAGTCCGCACCACGGTGAGGCGGCTCTCACCGCCGGGCCGCCCCGCCGTGCTGCATGTCCCTCTGGTGCCCGGCGAGCAGGTTTTGACGCCCGGCCTGACCACGCGCGGGAAGCAGGTGGAGGTGCGCCTCGGGCCGGGTCAACGCCAGTTCATCTGGGAAGGTGAACTCTCGCCCACCAATCGCCTGGGCCTCGCCACTCGCACCCATGACACCTGGGCAGAAGAATGGCGCCTGAGTGTGGGGCAGGTTTGGAACGTGGCGTTTCAGGGCCTGCCGCCGATCTACGAGGCTGGAGCGGCGCTCGTGCCCGTCTGGCGGCCCTGGCCCGGCGAAGGCGTGGAATTGCGCGTCACGCGGCCGGAGGCCTTGCCCGGTCCCACAGTCACGGTGGAGTCCGTCAACCAGGTCACCCGCGTGGGTCACCGGCAGCGGAGCAGCGATCTGCAGCTGCGCATTCTGTCCAGCCTCGGTCAGGACTTCGTCCTCACACTGCCGCCCGAGGCCGAGTCGGTGGAAGTCCGTCGCGATGACCGGACGCTGCCCCTGCAAAAACTTGGTGACCAGGTCACCGTACCCTTGTTGCCGGGCCGCCAGACGGTCCGCCTCACCTGGAAGGAAACCGTCCGGCTTACTCCGCGGATCCGGCCGGGCCCGATACACCTGCCGGTCGAAGCCAGCAACGTCAGGCAAACCATGCAACTGCCGGAGGATCGATGGGTTCTCACAGTGCACGGGCCGCGCTTGGGGCCGGCCGTTCAGTACTGGTCGGTCCTTGCCCTGGCGGCCCTGCTGGCGGTGGTGCTGAGCCGACTGGGTCTCGGGCCCATGGGAAGATTCTCCTGGTTCCTGTTGCTGGTCGGTCTGACGCAGGTGCCCGTCTGGATTGGTTGGATCGTGGTCGCATGGTTCGCCGCCCTGCAACTTCGCGGTTCCTGGGTGTTGGAAGAGCAGAAGTGGTGGCTGGCCGATCTCGCCCAACTGGTTCTGGTGGTGCTCACGGTCGCCGCCCTGGGCGTTTTGTACGCAGCAGTGGCGGCCGGGCTGTTGGGTCGTGTGGAAATGTTCGTCTCCGGGAACGGCTCCCGCACTTGGATCCACCACTGGTACAGCGCGAGGACCGGGCCGGACCTGCCCCGACCCGAGACTTGGGCGATCTCCATCTGGTGGTATCGCCTGGCGATGCTCCTTTGGGCGCTTTGGCTGGCTTGGTCGGCTGTTCACTGGTTGCGCTGGGGCTGGCAACAGTTCAGCAAGGGCGGTTGCTGGGCGATCCCACGCCGCAAACCGACGGCCCCGAAACCCCCGCCCCTTGCCGGGGCATAGTCCCGCCGCCCGGCGGATGCGGCACGTTGCGCGGGCGCGCGCGCCGCTGCCCGTGTCACGCGGACGGTTGCCGCCCTTGGACAGACCTCTTCTTTTGGAGGCCGGCGGATCAGGTTCCGGCGGAACCTGACTGGCCGCCCGCATCGGTCCGGCTACATTGTCAGCGGGCATGCACACCGTGTACTGCGACTACAACGCGACCACGCCGCTGGATGCCGGAGTCCGCGCAGCCATGGAACCGTTCTTTGGCGAGGTTTGGGGGAACCCCTCCAGCCTCCACCGCGTGGGCCGCCGCGCCCGGGCTGCCCTGGACGACCTGCGGGAACGTGCCGCCCGTGCGTTGGGGGCCAGGCCGAGTGAGATCGTGTTCACCAGCGGCGGAACCGAGAGCGTGAATCTGGCCGTGCTCGGCGCGGCCCGAGCCCGGCGGGAACGGGGCCGGCACCTGATTACCTCGGTCATCGAACATCATGCGGTCCTGCATGCCATGGACCATCTGGAACGACGCGAGGGTTTCGAGGTCACGCGGCTGCCGGTCACGCGGGAAGGCGTGGTGGACCCGGACCTCCTGGCCCGGGCCTTCCGGCCCGACACGATCCTGGTCTCCATCATGGCCGCCAACAACGAGATCGGCACCCTCCAACCCGTGCGCGAGATTGCCGCGCTCTGCCAGCGGCACGGTGTCCTGTTCCATACCGATGCCGTGCAGTTCTTCGGAAAAATGCCGTTTTCCGGCGTGGCCGACCTCGGCGCGGACCTGATTTCCCTCTGTGCCCACAAGATCCACGGTCCGAAAGGGGCCGGCCTTTTGTACCTGCGCTCACCGTTGCAGATCGAACCGCTGCTGTTTGGCGGTCCGCACGAGAACGAACGCCGCGCCGGTACCGAAAACCTGGCAGCCATCGCCGGGATGGTGCATGCCTTGGAGCACTTCCTTCGCCCCCCTGTGTTCGATCCCGAACGCATGCAGCGGTTGAGCACCACTCTGATGGAGGGTCTCCTGCGCATCCCTGGCGTGCATCTGCTCGGCTCGCGGGATCGTCGCCTGCCGAACACCGTGGCGGTGGGAGTGGAGGGGCTGGACAGCGCCACACTCGTGGCCGCACTGGACGTGGAGGGGGTTTGCACATCGGCCGGCTCAGCCTGTACCTCCGGCGCCCTGGAACCCTCACACGTGGCGGTGGCCCTCGGCGTCCCTCCAGAGGTGGCAGGCGGTCTGGTCCGCTTCTCCCTCGGACGCGAGAACACTGAAGCAGACGTCCGGGCCGCCATCGAGGCGTTCGAGAAGGTCGTCCGCGTGGGCAGAACCTGTGGGCAACCGGCCCAACAATTGTGAACAACGCGGGAGCAGCGCTCACAACTCCCCTTTGCCGGGCCGGGCTCCGATCCATCCACAGAACTGTTCACAGTAGTCCGTGCCCCCGCAGCCTGCGCCCATCCTTGACAGTCCGGACATTTCTGCCTTATTCACCGGGCCTAAGAATACGGCGGTCCAAATCGCTCGGAAGACCTATTAATCAAGGCAGCGCATGAACCTGACCATCGCCAAGGAGCACCTCCTCGTCGGGCTCCAGGCCGTCCAGAATGTGGCAGGCGGCCGCACGACGCTTCCCGTCCTGCACAATGTCCTTTTGCAGGCTGAAACAGGTCAGCTCCGGCTGACGGCAACCGACCTGGACATTCTGATCACCTGCACCGTGCCTGCAACCGTGGGTGCACCGGGCTCGACCACAGTCCCGGCCCGCACCTTGCTCGGGCTGGCCCGTGAACTCAACGGAGTCGAGCTGGAAATCGAGGCCGACGAACGCTTCACCTGCAGCCTCAGGACCGGTGCCTCCTACTACCGACTGCGCGGCATCAGCCCTGACGAGTTCCCGCCCCGGCCGACCTTCCCGCAGGGGCGCGAGGTCGAAATTGCGCGCGAGGCGCTCGCCTCCATGTTGCGGAAAACCGCCTACGCCGTCTCGACCGACGAGTCCCGCCATGTCCTCAACGGCGTGTGCTTTAATTTGAAGGACGACAAGCTCACCTTGGTGGCCACGGACGGGCGGCGGCTGGCCCTGGTGGAGCATGAACTTCCGATACCGGAAGGCGCCAGCGGCGAGTTCATCCTCCCATCCAAGGCGGTCAACGAGATCGGGCGCCTTCTGGCCGGCACCGGCCCGCTCAAACTCCGGTTCTCAGAAAACCAGGCGGCTTTCGAGTTCGCCGGCGAACAGGGAACAAACATCCTGCTGGTTACGAAACTGGTGGATGGAAGCTATCCGAATTATCGCCAGGTCATTCCCACCGAGTCCCAGCACCGCGTGGCCGTGCCGCGGGAAGAGCTCCTGCACGCCCTCCGCCGCGCCGAGTACATGACCAGCGAAAAGGCCAACTCGGTCAAGCTGACCTTCACCCGCAACAACCTGGCCATCACGGCGAACTCTCCCGACGTGGGCGAGGCCCGCGAAAGCCTCGCCGTCAACTACAGCGGCAGCGACCTTTCCATCGCTTTCAACCCTCGGTACCTCATCGAGCCCCTGAACGCGCTGGACGAATACGAGGAGGTCTTCCTCGAACTGAACGACGAGCTCAGCCCCGGCGTGATCAAGGTCAACGGACCGTTCCTCTACGTGGTCATGCCCATGCGCATTGCCACGTAAGCCGGTCCTCCCGATGCCGGGTCTCTGGTGCCCATGAACTGCCTCGTCACCGCCGGTCCCACCTACGAGCCGGTGGACCGGGTCCGGCGGCTGACCAACTGGGCCACCGGCGAACTCGGTTTGCGCCTCTGCCAGGCCCTCCGCGCCGAGGGGCATCGCGTGATCCTTCTGCTCAGCGAAACGGCCCCCTGCCATCTTCCCGCCCACGCGGACGTGATCGAGCGCTTTGGAACCACGCGCGATCTCGAGGACCGGCTCCACTGTCTCCGCGGTGAACCCATCGGCGCCCTGTTCCACACCGCTGCGGTCAGTGATTTCCGGCCCGGACGCATCTGGCACGGGACCGACCCCTCCACCGGCCGGGTGATCGAGTGCGGCAAGATCCCCAGTGATCTCCAGCCACTGTGGATGGAGCTGCTCCCGACCCCCAAGCTGATCCGCCGCCTGCCGGAGTGGTTCCCTCGGGCCTGGATCGTCGGTTGGAAGTACGTCGTGGACGGCACGCAGGCCGACGCCCTAGGCCAGGGGTGGGAACAGGTTCGCCTCTCCGGCACGCATGCCTGTGTGGTCAACGGCCCGGCGTACGGCCCGGGTTTCGCCCTCCTGGAACCGGGCCGGCACCCGCTGACCTTTTCTGACCGCGCCTCCCTGGCAACGGCACTGGCGCAACGCTGCACGCAACTCGAGCGTGCCCGTACCCGCCAATGAACCGAGTCCCCCCCTCACGCGGCCGATCGAGCGGCGCAGCGCATCCGTCCTAGCCCCCCAGGAAACCCAGCAGTTGGATGGCCCAGGGCTGCGTGAACTGCAGCAGCGCCTGTGGCCACAGGCCCAACACGAACATCCCGGCAACCGGCAACCCCAGCGCCAGCCGCTCCTGTCCTGTCAGATCGCGCCAGCAGCCGCAGACCGGTTGCACCGGCCCGTGGAAGACCCGCTGCAGCATCCGCAGCAGAAAAACCGCCGTCACCAACAACCCGGGCACCGCCAGAATCGCCCCCCACGGCACCAGGGCAAACAGCCCTCGGAAAATGAGAAACTCTCCGACGAAACCATTCAGTCCGGGCAGACCGAGCGAGGCAAAGGCCGCCACACCCGTCAAGCCGCAGAACACAGGTGCGGCTGCACGCAACCCCCCGAAATCATCCAGCCCGCGCAGCCCGCCGCTCCGCTCTTCCAACAGCCCCACGCACCAGAACAACGTGGCCGCCGTGAGCCCGTGGTTGAACATTTGCAGGACCAGCCCGTTCAAAGCCGCCCCCTGATGGACCGCCCCTTGGTCGCCGCTCCCGGCCGCGCCCAGGGCAAACGCGGCCAGCAGGCAGTACCCCAGATGATTCACTGATGAATACGCCAGCATGCGTTTCAGGTCGCGCTGGGCCAGGGCCGCGCAAGCCGCCGCCACCACCGTCCAAAGTGCCAGCGCCATCAACCATGGCCATGCCTGCCGCAACGGCTCCTGAAACACGGGCAGGAAAATCCGGACCAGTCCGTACACACCCATCTTCGACATCGCCCCGGTCAACAGCATGGTGACCGGCGTGGCCGCCTCGGTGTAGGTGGCGGGCAGCCAGGTGTGCAACGGCATCATCGGGATCTTCACCGCCAGCCCCGCCAGCACCAGCGCCATCACCACCAGCGCCAGCTCTTGCGGACTCTGCACCCAGCCGTTCCAGTGTCTCCAGACTGCGGGCCAGAGCGCACCCTCCCGGGCAAGCCGGGCCAGCTCGGGAAAATCCAGTTCGCCCGTTCCCAGGAGCACCACCAGGAACCCGA
The DNA here is from genome assembly GCF_049537155.1 of Limisphaera sp. 4302-co. NCBI lineage: Bacteria > Pseudomonadati > Verrucomicrobiota > Verrucomicrobiia > Limisphaerales > Limisphaeraceae > Limisphaera > Limisphaera sp. 4302-co. The sequence continues at coordinate 98,705 of NZ_JBMVQZ010000012.1, read as the reverse complement.
GCAACATCGCCACGCTGCCGGCCAGTGTGAAAAGGAAGAACTGGATGGAGGCCGTGTGCCGCTGCGGCCCGCCCCAGAGCCTGACCAGGAAAAACGCCGGTATCAAGCTGAGTTCCCAGAACAAAAACCAGTGAACAAAGTTCAGGGCGGTAAAGGTGCCAAACAACGTGGCCATCAACGCCAGCGTCAGCCCGTGAAACACATGAACCCTTTCACGAATCGTGCGCGCCGCCAGCAGCGCCAGCCCGGAGACCACCACCGTCAGCAGCAGCAGCACCCAACCCAGTCCGTCCACACCCACGTGATAAGTCACACCGAGCGTCGGCACCCAGGCATGCCGTTCCACCGCCTGCAGGCTGCCGGCACGAAGGTCCACGATTGTTCCCAGGGCCAGCACCAGGAAAGCAGACATCCCCCAGACGAGCCACGCAACGAAGCGGGCCACCCGGTCGCGCCCCGCCATGCCGCACATCAACCCCACGCCGCCCAACAGCGGGACGAGGGTCAAGCACGTCAACCAGGGAAACCCCTTCATCGGCCGCTCCCTCCCCAAACCCACCACGTCACCAGCACCGCCACAACCGCCGCCATCAAAGCCAGCGAACGCTGGACGCGCCCGTTGTTCCAGAGCGAAAGCCGCCGGCCCTGCGCCCGCAGGCCGCTGCAGGCCCCATCGAAGCCTGCGTTCACCACCCCCTCATCGGTGACCCGGGTGAGCACAGCCATCGCCTCCGTCAACAGGGCAACGGCCTGGACCATCCCGTTCCAGACCCACCGGTCCAGGCGGTCGCACCAGTGCGCCACCGTTCGCAACCACGAGATCACCGTCCATCCGTAAATCTCATCCACCCAGAACTTGTCCCGGAGCGCCGGGTACAGGCCGGCCGGCAGGGCTGTCAGGGGTTCCTGAAACTCGCCCGCTGACCGGGCGACCCTTCCGTACAGCCACAGGCCCAGGCCCATTCCGCCCAGGACACCCACCACCGACAGGGCGGCCAATCCCCACAACTCGCCCGAGAACAGCCGGCCCCAGTCCACCGACACGGTCGCCCCTTCCAGATAGGACTGAATCCAAGGCCAGGCGGGTGTCCCCACAAAACCCAGAAGAACCGAAAACGCGGCCAGCACCACCAGCGGCACCGTCATCACGGGCGGACTCTCATGAGGTGGATGCGAACCTTCGCCGGCGCCCGCATGGCGCGGCCCCTGCCCACCGAAGACCAGCACGACCTGCCGGGTCATGTAGAACGCCGTGAGAAAGACACCGGCCAGCGCCAGCCAGAACGGTACCGTCGACACCGGCCACGCATGGGCGGCGTGCAAAATCTCCTCCTTGCTCCAAAACCCGGAGAACAACACCGGGAATCCCGCCAATGCCAGCATGCCCACCGTGTAGGTGAGGAACGTCACGGGCATCCACTTCCGCAGCCCGCCCATCCGCCGAATGTCCTGCTCGTCGTGGCAGCCGTGGATCACCGAACCCGCACCCAGGAACAGGAGCGCCTTGAAGAACGCGTGCGTCAACAGGTGGAACATCCCCACGGCCACGCCCCCCGTCGCCAGCCCGAGCATCATGTAACCCAGCTGGGAAATCGTCGAGTAGGCCAGGATCCGTTTGATGTCGGTCTGTGCGACCGCGACCGAAGCCGCGAAGACCGCCGTGAGGGCCCCCACCCAGGCCATCACCGTCAACACGGCCGTGCCGCCGTCGTCCGACCCCGCCTGCAACAACGGAAAGACGCGCGCCATCAGAAAGACGCCGGCCGCCACCATCGTGGCGGCGTGAATCAACGCGCTGACCGGCGTCGGACCTTCCATCGCATCCGGCAACCAGACATGCAGCGGCAGTTGACCCGACTTGCCCGCCGCCCCGGCGAACAGCAACAGTCCTATCCATTGCGAGGCGCTCCAGCCCCACAGCGCCGTCTCCATCACCACCCGCTGCAACCCCGGCCCCTCCAGACAACCCTGCCCGCCGTCGTAGAACAACTGCGTGCCCGTCAAGCCGTACAACCAAACCAGACCCAGCAGAAACGCCAGGTCCCCCACCCGCGTCGTGATGAAGGCCTTCCGAGCCGCGGCCGCCGCCTCGGGCTTGTGAAACCAGAAACCAATCAACAGATACGACGCCAGGCCCACCAGTTCCCAGCAGATGAACAACCCCACTAGGCTGTTCGACATCACCAGCCCCAGCATGGCCCCGGCAAACAGCGACAGAAAACAGAAGAACCGCGTGAAATTCGGGTCCCTCGCCATGTACCCCAGGCTGTAAAGAAAGATCAGCAGCCCCACACCGGACACCATCACCAGCATCGAGGCCGACAAGGGATCCAGCACCCAGCCCAGCCACAAAACGCCTTCCTCACCGGGCCCAAACACGAACCAGGGGATCCGGACGGTCTGACGGATGCCCACCTGACCCACCGTCTGGATAAAAGCAGCCACGGACAGCACCAGCGACACCGCCAGACCTCCGATGGCCAGCCCTGCCGAAGCGGCACGGGCCCGCCGCGGCAGCAGCGCGGTCACCCCGGCTGCCACCAGGGGCAGCGCCGGGATCAGCCACATCCATTTCACCCACGTGTCCATGTCCCTCCCCTTCTGCCAACCGGCGCGTCAACCACGCAGCCGGTCCACCTCGTCCACGTGTGCCGTCCGATAATGCCGGTAAACCGCAATCACCAGGGCCAAACCCACGGCCGCTTCCGCCGCCGCCACCGCGATGGCAAACAACGCGAACACCACCCCGGTGGCGTCGCCTTCGGAAACCCCGTGCCGCCAAAACGCCACGAAATTCAGGTTCGCCGCGTTCAGCATCAGTTCTACGCCGATCAACACGGCGATCGCATTCCGGCGGGTCAACACCCCGGCCAACCCTGTGGCAAACAGGGCGGCACTCAACAACAGCCAGCCGGTCAGTCCGTTCATTCCTCCGCCTCCCGGTCCGCAGCCGTGCGCTCCGGCTCGTCTTCCCGCCAGGCCAGCAGCACCGCGCCGATCAACGCCGCAGTCAACAACACCGCCAGCACCTGAAGCGGCACGACCCAGCGCGTGACCAACTGCCGGCCCAGCTCCTCCACGCTCAAGACGGACGGCTCCGCCGCACCGGCCGGGTCGGCGGCCGCGCCCGCCCAGCCGAGCACGCCCAGGACCGCCAGCGACACCAGCGCGCCCACCCACCAGCGGCTCGCATGCACCCCGCCCACCGGCACCTCACCCCCGCGCGTCAGCAACAATGCAAACACGATGAGAATCGCCACCGCACCCACGTAGATCAGGATCTGCACGAAGCCCAGGAACTGCGCCCCCAACTGCAGGTACACCGCCGCCACCCCCGTGAACGAAACCGCCAGCGCCAGAACCGCGTGCACCAGGTTTCGCAACCACACCGCGGCAATTGCGCCTGCCAGCGTGATCAGCGCTGTCAACACGAACGCCAGGTCCATGTGCTCACCCTTGTCCCGTTCTTGACTGTCCTTGCCCTGCCGGGCGCGGTCCGAGTGCTCGGCTCGTGAGAGGCACCCCGCGCGCGGCCACCCCATTCGACCACGGGACACAACCCTCGTTGTTCCCGGGCCCGGCGGTCCTGACACAACGCGGCCCAGTATAGAAGCCGTCCCCGGAGGCGAAAGCCCAAAACCGGCACCGGGCGGCGCTGTGGCCGGGTCTCAGAAGCGGCGCGGGGGCGGTGAAGCCGGACCGGTCACCGGGCGCCAGCGCACGTTGCGAATGGCAGCAGCCGTTTGCCAGCAGGAGATGCCCAGCGGTATACATTCCTCGATGTCCCCCGGCCGCACCGAAATGCGGCGCCCCTCGATGTTCACGTTCACCACCTGTTCGTCGTCAATCCAGGCCTCCAAGCGGGCGGGCGTCACGCGCATGCGAATCCGGTACCACCGGCCTTTCTCGAATCGGTGAAACGTGGTGGTCTCGTTTTCCGACGCGTCATAACCGTCCAGGCTGGAAATCCCCACCAGACCGCCGCCCCAACCGCCCACGATCAGACTGCAGTGCGCCTCGCCCACCGGAACGGTCAACCCGCAGAAAAAATCCGATCCCGAAAGCCGGGCCGCCTCCAGGGCGATCTCATAGTTCGTGTGCGGGAAGTCGTTCGTGTACCGGACGCCGGTGAACGGACTGCCCATGCCCATCACCAGAACGCCGTCCTGCAACTCCACCGCCCCGCGTCCCGCGTAAGGGATCACGTACCAGCCGGCCCACGATCGGCAGTCCCACAACACCTGCCAGCCGTTGCCCGGCCAGGAGGCGGGCGGCTGGTTTCGCGCCCGGTCCAGGGTCTCGAGCGCGTCGGCCGGAAGCATGGGTTCGCCTTCTTCGATCTCCGCGGTGTTGGCGGAGGACGGCGGCTCCGGCGGCGGCCGGAATTCGTGGGAGACCGGCCCGCGACAGGCGGTGGCCAGGCCGGCCACAACCGCCAGGCCCGCGATCCAACCGTGCAGGCTGTGTTGCGTGTTCATACGACCTCGTTGAGGGCCATGCCGTCCTGCAAAGGCCGCGCGCGTCCGGTCGCGGCAAGCCGCGCTTGAAATCCGGTGCACCGCGCCCCGGGCCCACTCTACCGGGCGGTGCCGGGCTGTCGAGTCCCCCTGTGACAAAAAGGGTTCGCCTTCGAGGGTGCGGCTGGTCGAAACTGCGCCTCCGGATGGACAAAACGGCGGTGTTTTTGGATCGTGACGGCACGATCATTGAGGAGCGCCATTACCTGAGCCGGCCCGAGGAGGTTCGCCTCCTGCCGGGCGCGGGCGAAGCCTTGCAACGGTTGCAGCGGGCGGGGTACGAACTGTTCCTGGTCACCAACCAGTCGGGTGTGGGACGCGGTTACTTCACGTTGGACGACGTCGCCCGGGTGCATCAGCGGTTGAACGAACTTCTCACCCCGTACGGGGTCCGTTTCGCCGAGGTTTACGTGGCACCGGAAGCGCCGGATCAACCCTCGCGCGGCCGGAAACCGTCACCCTACTTTCTTCTCGAAGCCCGGGACCGGTTTGGCCTGGACCTCCGCCGCTGTTATCTCATCGGGGACAAGCGCGCCGACCTGGAATGCGGCTGGAACGCCGGGGTGCGCGCTTCTATTCTGGTGTTGACCGGCTACGGAACCGAGACGCTCCGGACCTTGCCGGAGCCGTTGCCGGGCCCGTTGCTGGTGGCTCAAGACCTCGGCACGGCGGCCGATCTGATTCTGTCGGGATCCGGCGCGGTCAGGGGGGATCTGCAGGGAGGGGCAACAGGCCGCGCGGAAGGCCGGGACAACGCCCGGTCCGACCCGGCGTCGGCCAGGTAGAAAGAGACTTTTTATGTGCGGGATCGTGGGTTATGTGGGGCGGCGGGAGGCCGCACCCATCCTGTTGGACGGGCTCAAGCGCCTGGAGTATCGCGGCTATGACTCCGCCGGGATCTGCACCCTGGACGGGTCCGGCCTGCAACTGCGCAAGTGCGTCGGTCGCGTGGACGCGCTCATTGCAGCGGTGCGGGCCCGACCCCTGCAGGGCACCCTCGGTATCAGCCACACCCGCTGGGCCACACACGGACTGCCCAGCGACACCAACGCCCACCCCCACCTTGACCAGTCCGGTCGGCTGGTCATCGTCCACAACGGGATCATCGAAAACTACGCCGATCTGCGCCGGCAACTCGTGGAGGCCGGCCACCAGTTCCAGTCCCAGACCGACACCGAAGTGTTGGCCCACCTCATCGGCCGGCATCTGGACGCCCTCGTCCCGCGTGGCCAGCGGCCCGTGCCCGAGCAGGTCGTCACCGCCGTGCACCAGGCCACGCGCGAGGCCGAAGGCACTTACGCCATTGCCGTGTTGCACGCCGACCTGCCCGACTGCCTGGTGGGCGCCCGGCGCGGTTCACCGCTGGTGCTGGGGCTCGGACGTGACGAGAATTTCCTCGCCAGCGACGTTTCGCCCATCCTTCCGCACACCCGGCGGGTCATCTACCTGCACGATGGCGACATTGTCCTGCTCCGCGCGGACTCCTACCAGTTGTGGGCCGGGGACCAGTCGGTGGAACGGCCCGTGGACACCGTTCAATGGTCGGCCGAGGAGGCCGAGCTGGGCGGCTTTTCCCACTACATGCTCAAGGAAATCCATGAGCAACCCGGGCGCGTGGCCGACGAGCTCAAACGCGTGCTGCGGGCGGACAAGGGCGAGGTGGCCTGGCAGGAGCTCGCACCGCATCTGGACGAGCTCGCTTCCATGCGGCGCTTCATCCTGGTGGCCTGCGGCACCAGTTGGCACGCCGCACTGGCCGGGGAGTACCTCATCGAGAACCTCGCCGGCATCCCCGTGGAGGTCGAGTGCGCCAGCGAAATGCGCTACCGCAAACGCCCGTTCGAGGAAGGCTCGCTGGTCATCGCCATCTCCCAGTCCGGGGAAACGGCCGACACCCTGGCCGCCGCGCGCCTGGCGCGCCGGCAAAACGTGCGGACCCTGGCACTGGTGAACGTGATTGGCTCCACTCTGGCCCGCGAATCCGATTGGACCCTCTACATGCGGGCCGGGCCGGAGATCGGAGTGGCCTCCACCAAGGCGTTCACCATGCAACTGCTCCAGCTCACCCTTCTGGCACTGTGGCTGGGCCGGCGCCGCGGCCTGCTCTCGGTGCGGGAAACGCGGCGCATTGCCCGCGCCTTGGAGGCCATCCCCGGCAAAATGAAGAAGGTGCTCGAGGACGAGAGCCGCATCATCCGCCTGGCCAAGAAGTACTACCGGTTCACGGATTTCCTCTACATGGGGCGGCAATACAATTTCCCGATCGCCCTGGAGGGTGCCTTGAAGCTCAAGGAGATCTCCTACATCCATGCCGAGGGCTATCCCTCCGCCGAGATGAAACACGGGCCCATCGCCCTCATTGCTCCTGATTTCCCCAGCGTGTTTGTCATCCCGCGCGATGAGTGGTACGAGAAAAACCTCAGCAATCTCGAGGAAATCAAGGCCCGAAACGGCCCCATCATCGCCGTGGCCACCGCCGGCGACCGCGAAATTCGCAGGAAGGTGGACGACGTCATCTACGTGCCGCGCACGCTCGATTGTTTGCAGCCGCTCCTGACCGTGGTGCCCCTCCAACTGTTCGCCTACCACGTCGCCCTCCTGCGCGGCTGCGACGTGGACAAACCGCGCAACCTCGCCAAGAGCGTCACCGTGGAGTGATCCCGGGCCGCGCCACCGGTCGGCTGGCGACGCAGACGCTCATGGAACGGCGTCGCCGCCCCCGGCCCCGGGCCAAAGACCCATGCGCCGCAGCTCCGCCGCGTAACCTTCGCGGTAAGTGGGATACCGCGGCCGCCAGTGCAGTTCCTCCTTGAGCCGGGCGTTGGAAACGCGCTTGTGACCCGCGTTGCGACGTGCAGGCAGCGCCCCGGCCGCCGCCGGCGGCGGGGGCACGCCCCGCCCGAGCCGGGCCGCCAGCCAGTCGAAGATCTCTCCCAGTCGGGCCGGCTCGTCGTCACTCACGTTGTAGATCCGACCGGACGGCGCGCGTTCCAGGACCGTGAGCACCGCCGAGACCACATCGTCCCGATGGATCTGGTTGACCCACCGTTCCCGTTCCCAGGCCTCCGGTGCCGGCCCCTCCAAAAACCGGCGCAGGTAATAGCCGCGGCCGGCGCCGTACATGCCCGAAATGCGCACGATCACCGCCGATTCGAAGACCGACCCACCTGCCTCCAGCCACCGAAGCTCGGCCGTTCGAAGCAGCCGACCCTTTTCGTCTGCGGGTTCGGCAGGGCTTTCCTCGTTGACCCATTCACCCCCGGCTGCCGCGTACACTCCGGTGCTGCTGGTGTACAATGCGCGCCGGACACCCAGGCGCCTCGCCTCCTCCAGAACGCGGCGCACGCCCCAGTCATACACGGCCCGGTAGTTCTCCTGCCCGCCCCGGCCGGGCGCCGCACAGTACACGAGGGCGTCCCACCCTGCCGGCAGATCCGAGGACCAGCCCGGCCGGGTCACGTCGGCGTGTACAGGTCGGATTCCGGCTTCTCTCATGGCCTCGTCTGCGGCGCTCGTGCGGCGCACGCCCCATACCTGGACTCCCCGGCGCACCCACTCCGCACCCAGGGCCAGCCCGAGGTATCCGCAACCCACGATCAACGTCTTCATTGCCGCCCCAGTTTGCCCCCACCTGACCGCCCGCGCCATGAGAAGCCGGCCCGGACGCGTAGGCCGGGCCCTGCAGGGGATGCGCGATTCCATCACGGCCCGGCGCGCAACTGGTAGAACTCGGGGAACGGAGCGGGAGGATCAGGCAACGCCCAAGTGGCCGTGGGCGCACCAGCAGGCCGGTGCCAGACCGGGATCCAGTCCATCAGATTCGTGGAGAGCCACAATGACGTGGCGAATTCCGCCCCCGGCACCACCAAGTCCCAGCTTCCCGGCCGGCCCGCCGGGCGCACCCCGAGGCGCAGCGGTGAGCCGGCCGGGCGAGACACCCGGGCCATCAGCTCCAAATCGAAAAGCAGCGCTCCCGGATGGAAGGTCTTCGCGGCTTCTAGACCCGACAGATACAGGGAGGTCCGTTCTTCGGCCGTCAGCACGCGCGGGAAGTAAAACAGTTCGTCCGCCGCCAGCCCGCCCGAGGGCCCGTCGCACCGCAGCGCGCGCAACGGTTGGGTGGTACCTGTGGGCAGGGTGGCGGGCACGCTGGAGATCGGGCCCTGGTCCACCTGCAGGTTCGCTTTTTCTCCATCGAACCAGGCGACCAGCCAGCGCCATTGGCCGGGCCGCGTGCCGGAGGTTTCATTTTGGACCTCCGTGTCACCCACGCGGAATCGGAACCGGTTGATCCGCGTGCCGGTGTAGTAGAGCCGAAACTCGCCGGGGCGCTCGAGGATGGTGCCGGCCGGGTCGTCGCCCGAGCGCCATCCGTAAGCCACCCAGCCGCCCACGGTGAAGGGCCCCCTGACCCGCTGTTGGGGATGGAAGGGCGTCTCCAACCAACTGGTGGCCGACCCGGTGTTGGAGACACAATTGCCCACACGGCCCGGCAGACTCAGCAGGTTCGTGCCCGTCGCGTGAAAGTGATGCCAATGCACCGCATCGCGCCACGGACCCTCCGGTTCATTCAAACTCCAGAGTCCCACCGCCGGTGCGCCGTCCCCGCTCCGATGGACCTGCACCGCCACGAGATTGGTGCCCGGCAACACCGCCTCCACAGGCACTTCAAACTCGACCGGTTCGAGGCCATCTGTTGGGGCTGGTTCCGCCCATGGCCCGTACGCCGTTTCACCGGGCGGCATGCGGTGGCGGAACACTTCGCGGCCGTTCCAAAAGAGCACCGCGCCGGACCGGACCCACAACCGGCCACTGACCGGCGCCTGCAGCCCTTCCGGCGACAGCAACCGAGCCCAAAAATAGGCCGTGCAAGGTGGATGCGCTCTTTCTGCGCCCAATACCGTGCGCAGATCGGGCGTGCCGTAACCCAGCGGGGCCCGCCCGACGGGCCAGACCTCCGCACCCTCCGCAGCGGCTGTCCACGTCGGGCCCGGTTCACCACCGTCGTGGTAGTGCCAGGCGGAGCCGGCCGGCAGCCGGATCGCCACCTCGTCCGATCGGACGACACCCACCCGAACGGCGGGGCCGGCCGCCACGCCATGAGCATTGCTCAGCTCCAGGTGGTACCAACCCGCACGGCTTCGATCGGCCGCGGGGAGTCGCAGCACCGGGCCGCCGGCCTCGGCGTCAGGCGTAGGTTCTCCTTGGAAGTACCAACGGTAGGCGAGCGGCTCCGCGCCGGCCGCCTGCGCCACCAGTTCCAAGGGCGCGCCCTCCTCCACCACCGCCTCCCTGGGGAACGCCACCAAATAGGGCCGATTGCGCGTGTGGATCCGGAAACTTTGCGTCGCGGAAAACACCGGCGTGCCGGTGTCGGATACGACCACGGTCACGTCCCAGAAGCGTTCCATCGGGTCCTCCGGCGCGCGCCATTCGAACAGACCGGTGGACTCTTCCACCGTGGCCCCGACAGGCCCGCTGAGCAGTCGGAACCGTTGCCCGTCGTAGGAGGCGAACGGGTTGGTCACATATGCACGGAGCTCGAGCGTCACAGTTGCGCCACTGGGCACGTGGAGGTCCGGCACCTCCGCGAACTGCGGGAACCGGATCTGTGGCGGCGCGGACGTGCTCACCAGCCCCCACCCGGCGATGAAGTCATTCCCGCCGAGGCGGCTGGTGTACCGGACATGGAGTTCCGGCCGGGTCCGCAGGGCCGGAGGGATTACAAACGTGTACACGAATTCCAAAGGGGTGCCCCAGGGCACCGGCGACCATTCCCCGGGCCCGATTTCCACCTCCACACGGGCGTCCGCACTGGGCAACAGCGCCAGCAGGACCCCATGCGTGGCCTGGCCCTGAAAAGGCGACAGGGGAATCCGCAGCCGCAATTCCCGTGTGTAGGCGTACCATTCCACCGCATCGTCTCCCTCGAAATGCTCCACTTCCGGCGGGTGACCGGGCGCTTTCAATCGCCGCCATATCAGCCCTGGCACGGCCTCGAACGCCGCGTAAAAGGGCCGGGGATGGTCCCAGTCCGGAGGCGGCACCAGTTCGAACCGTGCCCGGTTGTAACTGTAGTACAGGACCGCGTGTACCCCGTTGCTCAGGCAGAGAATGGCGAACCCGCTGTCGTCGGAGGCCCCGTTCGTGTTTTTGGGGTTGGCGGTCCCCACCACCAGCGACGCCACGGTGCTTGGCCCGAGCTGGTAGACGCGCTGCGAACGCGCGTGGTAATGCCCGCCCATCGTCCACCAACGTTGCGGGCGCTGACTGAACAGTTCGCGCAGTTCCACGGCCGTTCCGCGGTACCACGGCGGGAAATGAAACGGCGGCACGTGCGTGACCACCACCAGCGGTTGCTCCAACGGCGTTTGCTCCAGTTCCCGGCGCAGCCATGCCTGCTGAGCCGGGTTGCGCCCACCGTAATTGCCGCAGTTCAACAGCAGAAAGCGCACCCCGGCGATGTCCAGTCGCTGCCGCACCGGCATCTGGGGATACATCAGCCGGTAGGTGGCGGCCTCTTCTTCGAAGGCCAGCTGGTCGTGGTTCCCCGGAATCCAGACGATGTCTTCCGGCGCCACGTTGGTGAAGGCGCGGATGGCTGCCAGCCAGTGGAGCATCTCGTTGGTCCCCATCTCCATGCTCCAGGCGCGCGGCACCCAACCTGGCACAGGCGACAGCGTCGTCGAAGTGTCCCCCGCCACGATCACCTTGCGCGGCGGCGGGTCCATGGCGTTGACGATCTGCACCAATCGGGGGTCGAGATTCGTGCTGATCGGGAGCACGTCCTCCCAAAGGTTCATGTGCGGGTCGCTGAAGAAAACCACCACGGCGTTGGAAGGATGGCGCGGATCGAACCCCGCCGCTGCGTAAGCCTCCTCCAAGGTGTCGAACTCCGGAGGCGCATCGGCCCACGCACCCGCCGCACCCAGTGCCAGGCCCACGCTCAACGCCATCCACGCCATCCAAACGGTCCGGGGCACCTCCGTATTCCGGGCAGATCCAGGTCCGGGCCCGGACCAGATGTCGTCCCCGGCCGGGCAAGGACCGGATCCAGCCGGGGTCCGGACCGCTCGACAGGCCGGCTCTCGAACAGGCCGTGAGCCCGCGGCCCCGGGCACCGTTCTCGCCCCGCTCCTGCGGTTCATGAGTGATCAGTCCACAGACTGCCGCGCACGGGTCCCGAGGTCAAGCCCGGCAGAATGGACGATCCGTGCCCGGGCAACGCACCGGGCAGGGTCGGGTGACCGACACCTTGCCGGGCCGGAAGGGTCCGCATCCGACCCGACCGCGCCCGGCCCGCGACGGACCTTTGCAGGGGGCGCCCCGGGCACGGGTGGATATTTTCGCACCCCTGGTCCGTATTTGTCCCACCCTCGATGCCACACTGGCGGCCATGAAGAGCATCTTGCGAGAGATCTGGGTCCGGATCCGACCGCCCCGGACATTGTTTCGATGGGGAGAAGCCGAGCTGGTCCGGTGGCCGGATGGCCGGTTGCGGTTGCACGGGGGAACCGATGCGGATCGTCAGGCCGCGCTCGAATGGGCCTCACTGTTTGCGCACGAGGTGATCCCGGTGAAGACGCCCGCCCCGCGGCCTGCCCGGCGCCAGACCACGGCCACCCTGCCGCGTCCATGGCCGAGCCCCAGCCCGTCGCCGAGCCAACGTTCCCTGGCCTGAATGCGGCGGAGCAGGCCGCTCCCCCACCCCGGGCGCAAACCGCCACGAAACCGGCTGCGCCTGCCTGCACGGACGTGGCTCGCGTCGGACGCAATGCCGGTCCTCATGCGGCATCCAGGTTCGCGGGGTCAACGCGGAGCCGCACGCAGTCCCGCAGGTCACGCACGAGCATGCCGGGCCCTTCTGAGGACTGGAAAAACGTTGCCGGACGCGCATTTTTGTGGTTGAGAATGGATGACCATCGGAGCGGAGAGGTGGCTGAGTGGTTGAAAGCGCACGCCTGGAGAGCGTGAGTACCCCAAAAGGGTATCGGGGGTTCGAATCCCCCCCTCTCCGCCAGCTTTTCTGCTCACGTCCCGGTGCGGGACGGGTGATCCCGTCACTGCCCGACCTCGGGGCGGATGAGACTTCCCGGTCAACCGCTTCCGCACGCTTTCTACCGGCAAGCCGACCTGTCGCCGCCGGTGCACCGTCGCAGATGAAGAAAGGCGGGAGGACGGGGCATTGGGCCTCTTGTTCGCAGTTACGCATTTGCCAGGGCCGCCCAACCCCGTTCAAATGGGGCGGGTACGGCCGCAGGCCCGGAGCAACCGTGGGTGGGCCGGCGCACTGAAGGAGAAATCGGGGTTATGAAACCGCGGGTGGTCATCGTGGGGGCCGGGGTAATCGGACTCTCCGCAGCGTGGTACTGCGCGCGGCGCGGGTTTGAGGTGCGGGTGGTGGAGCGCAACGGCGCGCAACGCGACGGGTGTTCGTTCGGCAACGCCGGACTGATCGTCCCCAGTCATTTCGTGCCCCTGGCCGCACCGGGCATGGTACGGCTGGCGTTGAAATGGATGTTCCAACCCGATTCACCCTTTTACGTGCGTCCCCGCTGGGACCCTGAACTCTGGTCGTGGGGCTGGCGGTTCTGGCGCGCCGCCACCCGGGCGCATGTGCGGCGCGCCGCGCCGGTGCTGCGCGACCTGCACCTGGCCAGCCGCCGCGCATTCGAGGAGTTGGCAGAAACGGCGGGAGCGGAGCTGGGCTTGGAAAAACAGGGGTTGCTCATGCTCTGCAGCACCGAACACGGACTGGAGGAAGAGGCCAAAGCCGCCGCCCAGGCCCGTGGACTGGAGATTCCGGCCGAGGTTCTCGACGCCGATCAGGTCCGGAAACGGAATCCGGATCTGCAGCTCCGGACGGTCGGCGGGGTCTTTTACCCGCTGGACTGTCATCTGCGGCCGGAACGTTTCATGGCTGCGCTCCAGCGCCTGGCCGAGGCGGCCGGGGTGCAATTCCTCTGGCAGGCCGAGGTTCGTGACTGGTCGGTCCACGGCAACCGCATTCGGGGCGTCCGGCTGCGCGACGGTTCCACAGTGGACGGCGACGCGTTCGTCCTTTGCGCCGGGGTCTGGTCGGCCGACCTGGCGCGTGGACTCGGCCTGCGACTGCCGCTTCAGCCCGGCAAAGGCTACAGCCTCACGTTGACCGCACCGCGGCGGCGGCCCCGGATGGGTTGCATCTGCACGGAGGCCCGCGTGGCCGTCACGCCCATGAACGGTGCCCTGCGCGTGGGCGGCACGATGGAGCTGAGCGGGAACGATCCCTCCATCCAAGCCGTTCGCGTGCGCGGCATCGTGAACGCCTTCTGCCGCTATTTCACCGATTTTCAGCCCGCGGACTTCCAGGGCGTCACGCCATGGGCAGGACTCCGTCCCTGTTCCCCCGACGGCCTGCCCTACCTGGGCCGGCCCGCCGGGTGGGAAAACCTGTGGATTGCAGCCGGTCACGCCATGTTGGGATTGAGTCTCGGACCGGTCACCGGACAATGGATCGCCGACGCCATTGCGGGCCGGACGCCTGTCGTGACATCTCCCTTACTGGCGCCCGACCGGTACAATTGAAGGTCACCAACGATGAAACCGACGAAACCAGAAGCCATCTGGCAGGGAGTGCTTCCCGCCATCACGACCCCGTTCGATTCCCAAGGCCGCGTGGACCACGACTTTCTGGCGCGGCATGCCCGTTGGTTGGTGGAGAACGGGTGCACCGGCGTGGTGGCTCTGGGTTCCCTCGGTGAAAGTCCCACCCTGCGGTTCGATGAAAAAGTGGCCATCCTCCAGACCGCCGTCGGTGCCCTTCAGGGCCGTGCACCGGTGGTGGCCGGCATCGGCACGCTCAGCACCGCTGAAGCGGTGGAACTGGCGCGGGAAGCCGGGCGCGCCGGTTGTGCCGGGCTGATGATCCTGCCGCCCTACGTCTATGCCGGCGACCCGAGGGAAACGGCCCGGCACGTGGCCGCCGTCCTGCGCAGCACCCCGCTCTCCTGCATGCTGTACAACAACCCGATCGCCTATCGAACCGATTTTCTCCCCGAACAAATCGCCCAACTGGCCGAACAGCATCCCAACCTGCATGCGGTCAAGGAATCCAGCGGCGATGTCCGCCGCATCACCGCCCTGCGCGCCCGGTGCGGCGAACGCCTGGCACTCCTGGTGGGTGTGGACGATCTCATCGTCGAAGGCGTGCGGGCCGGCGCAGTCGGTTGGATCGCCGGTCTGGCCAACGCCCTGCCACGCGAGTCAGTCGCTCTCTTCGAGCTGGCCCGGCGCGGGCCGGCCGCGCGCGCCGACAAACTTTACGAATGGTTCCTGCCGTTGCTCCGGCTCGACACCGCCAACAAATTCGTCCAGCTCATCAAACTGGTTCAGCAGGAGACCGGCACCGGCTCGGAACGGGTGCGCCCGCCTCGACTGCCCCTGACCGGCCCGGAACGCCGCGCCGCGCTCGACCTCATCCGAGCCTGCCTCGCCCGCCGTCCGAAGGACAAGACCGTGTGCACGCGCTCCCGACCATGAATCGCCGTCCTCCACCGGCACACGAACCCGCACCGGCTGCACCTGCCCCTGCGGCAGCGTCGCCCCGTTCCGTCTGTAGAAGCCGTCGGTGCCCGTTTGAATCTGCCGAACCATGAAACTGGAAGGCCTCTCCCTGATCGGTCACGGCACCGCCCGGCCCAAGGGCGAGCCCATGCACCCCATCAACCCGGCCACGGGTGAAGCCTTAGAACCGGCTTACCACTGGGCCGACCTGGAGGACGTGGATCGGGCGGCGCAACTGGCGTGGCAGGCCTTCCGGCGGTTCCGACTGTTCCCCGCCGGCGCCCGGGCCCGGTTGCTGCGCCGCATCGCCGAACAGATCGAAGCTCACGGGCCGGAAATCCAGCAACGCGCGCACTTGGAAACCGCCCTGCCGCTGCCGCGGCTTCAGGCCGAGACGGCCCGCACCTGCCATCAGTTGCGGCTCTTTGCCTCCCTGATCGAACAGGGCTGGTGCTGGGACGCCCGCGTGGATCACCCCGATCCCGCCCGGCAGCCCGTGCCCAAACCGGACGTCCGTTCTCATCTCATCCCGCTCGGGCCCGTGGCGGTCTTCAGCAGCAGCAACTTTCCACTGGCCTTTTCCGTGGCGGGCGGCGACACCGCCTCCGCCCTGGCCGCCGGTTGCACCGTCATTGTCAAGGCCCATCAGAATCACATGGGCACATCCGAACTCGTCGGGCGGCTCATCCAACAGGCTGTCCGCGAATGCGAGGCGCCCGAGGGCACCTTCAGCCTGCTGTTTGGGCGCGGCACCGAAATCGGCCAGGCGCTGGTGCGGCACCCCATGATCAAGGCCGTGGGCTTCACCGGCTCGCGCAAGGGCGGTCGGGCCCTCATGGACGCCGCGGCCGCCCGGCCCGAACCGATCCCGGTCTACGCCGAGATGGGCAGCATCAACCCGGTCTTCCTGTTGCCCGGTGCCCTGCGCGAACGGGCGGACGCCATCGCATCGGGTCTCCACGGATCGGTTACCCTAGGCGTGGGCCAGTTCTGTACCTGTCCGGGATTGATCCTCGCACCCACCGGGCCGGACACCGACCGTTTCCTGGAAAAGTTGAGTCAGCAGATGGCAAACACACCGACGGGGGTGATGCTCACCAGCGAACTGTGCGCCGCCTACCACGCCGGCGTGGAGGCGTGCTTGAAAATCCCCGGCGTCCGGCGCCTCACGCCGCCTCTTGCGCAGGCCGATCCCGTGGGCACGCGCGCCGCCGCCGCCTTGCTGGTCACCACGGCGGAGGTTTTTCTGGCTCATGAGACCCTCATGGAAGAGGTCTTCGGCCCCTCCACGCTCGTGGTGTTGTGCACCGACCGAAGCCAGCTGCTGGAGATCGCCGAAAGAATCGAAGGCCAGCTCACCGCCACCATCCACGCCACACCGGAAGAGCTGCTGGAGGCGCGCGACCTGGTGCAGGCGCTCGAGCTCAAGGTGGGCCGACTCGTCTTCAACGGCTTCCCCACCGGCGTGGAAGTCTGCCACGCCATGGTCCACGGCGGTCCCTACCCCGCCACGTCGGACGGTCGATCCACCTCTGTCGGAACCCGCGCCATTCTTCGATTCCTTCGACCGGTGTGCTACCAGAACTTTCCCGACGCGGCCCTGCCCGAGGCCTTGCAGGAAAAGAACCCACTCGGCCTCCTCCGGATCGTGGACGGTCGGCCGGAGCTGGGGCGTCCGGACAACCCGGTCGCGGGTTGAGCGGTCGCGGGTTCTCCCGAGAGCCAACCGAGTGCGGATGGCGGGCTTGGGCGAAAGCCCTTGGACACCCGGGCAGTCCGGCACATTGCCCTTTACGAGCGGGCGTGGCCTCTGGCCACTACCGTCCGGCCCGGATCCCCCAGCAAAACGGATCCGCCGGATCCAGCCGGAGCCGGCTCTCGGCGTTCACGTGGGCCGTGCCGGTGATCGTCGGCTCGATCCAACCGCGTTCGCGGTCCACCCAGCGGTACCGGCCTTCGAAAACGCTGCCCACGATGCTCTCCTGCACCCACACCTCGCCCTCCGCCAGCTTGCCGTCTCCCGCCAAACAGGCCAGCTTCGCACTGGTGCCCGTCCCGCACGGTGACCGGTCATACGCGCCCCCGGGACAGAGCACAAAGTTGCGCGCGTTCGCACCAGGCCGGGTCGGCGGACCGTACAGCTCGACATGGTCCACCTCCGGAAACCCCTGCGCATTGACCGCCCTTCGGACCCGCCAGGCAAACTCCGTCAAGACCTCGACCTGCCTCAGGTCCAGACTCAGCCCGTGCCGTTCCACCAGAAAAAACCAGTTGCCGCCCCAGGCCACGTCACCGCTCACCGGGCCGTGCCCGGGCACCTCCACCGTATGGCCCTTGCAGACGCGGTAACTCGGCACGTTGACCACCGAGACGCGACCGTCCTCGTGCAGCCTGGCCTGAACCACCCCCACCGGTGTCTCGATGCGGTGTTCCCCCGGCCCGATCCTCCCCAGATGAGCCAACGTCACCACCACACCGATTGTCCCATGCCCGCACATCCCCAGGTAGCCGACGTTGTTGAAAAAAATCACCCCCGCCACACACGTGCGATCCTGCGGAGGCACCAGCAGCGCGCCCACCATCACATCCGAGCCGCGCGGCTCGTTCACGATGGCCGACCGGTAATGATCGAATTCCTGCTCGAACCGCCGGCGCCGTTCGGAGAGCGGACCGTCGCCCAGATCCGGTCCACCTTCGAGCACCACGCGCGTGGGTTCGCCACCCGTGTGCGAGTCCACCACCCGAATCCAGCGCACCGGTTCCATGGTTCTCTGCCGATCAAGGGTAGGCCCGATGCCCCGCCCGCGGCAAGACACCGGACGCCCTGTCTCACGCGTCCGTTCTCATGGTTGCGGCCCTGGTCCCAATGCGCCGTTGATCCGTGAAGCAATCTCCATTAGTTTGCGTCCAACAAAGAAACGAACCGAAAGTGGATCCTATGCAGAATCAACCAACGAGCTTCGCCAGCAAACCCGCCAGCCGGCGGGAATTCCTGAGGACCACGGCCATGGCCGCCACCGCAGCCGCTGCAGCGCCCCTTTTGCGCACTCCCGTGTACGGCCAAAACCAGGCCCCATCGGCCAACGTCCTCGGAGCCAACAACCGCATCGTGGTGGGGTACATCGGCACCGGCAACATGGGCCAGACCCACATCCGGACGCAGAAAGCCCACGCCAACGAGAACAACATCGTGCAAGTGGCGGTCTGCGACGTCTCCAAACACCGGGCCGCGCAGGCCAAGGCCATCATCGGCGATCATGCCGAGGTCTACCACGATTACCGGAAACTACTCGAGCGCAAGGACATTGACGCCGTCACCATCGCCACAGTGGATCACTGGCACGCCCGGTGCGCCATTGACGCCCTCAACGCCGGCAAGCACGTCTACGTCGAGAAACCCATGACGCGTTACCTCGGCGAGGCGTTCGAGCTCTACGACACCGTCAAGAAAACCGGCAAGATCCTGCAGGTCGGCTCCCAGGGTTGTTCCGACCTCAAATGGCACAAGGCCGCCGAATGGATTCGCGAAGGCCGGATCGGCCCCGTGGTGATGGCTCAGGGCAGTTACATGCGCAACAATCCCAAGGGCGAGTGGAACTATCCCATCGAAGCCTGGGCCACTCCCGACGACATTGACTGGGAGTTCTGGCTCGGCCCGGTGCACCGGAAAAAGCCTTTCGACCCGGACGACTACTTCCGCTGGCGCAAGTACTACCCGTACTGTGGCGGGTTGCTCAGTGACCTGGTGCCGCACAAGGCCCATCCCTACCTGCTGGCCACCGGCAATCCCCAGTTCCCCGTGCGCGTCGCCTGCGTGGGCAGCAAACCGGTGGGCACCGACAAAAACACCCAGGGCACCCCGCCCCGCGACGTGCCGGAAATCGTGCAGATCATCGCCGAGTTCCCGGACGGCATGGTCATGCACATCACCAGCAGTTCGGTCAATGAACAGGGCACACAGGAGATGATCCGCGGCCACTTGGGCACACTGACCATGGCCGGCAACCGCGTCGAGTTGCGGCCGGAACGGCCGTTCGCCGACGAAATCGATCCCGAAAACAGCGAGCCCTTCCCGGTCGAAAGCGTCGAAGCCCACGAGAAGAACTGGTTCGACAGCATCCGGGCGAACAAACAGCCCAACTGCGGCATCGAACTGGCCATCCGGGTGCAGACCATCGTCTCGCTGGCGGAGATCTCCGACCGACTCAACGTCCTGTGCGTCTTCGACGAAAAGACGCGCAAGGTCACCACGGCGGACGGCAAACCCGTTACCGTGCCCACGTACGGGTGGTGCGAGCTCTCCTGAAAGACGAAAGAGTCCGCTCACCGCATTTGTCCAGCCCGGGGCGCAACCCCCGGGCTTCTTGTTTTCCGTCACGTCTCCCGGACTACGACGCCGTTCGACGCGCACCGCCACATGGCCGCACCCGGCCAAGGCCGGTCACGCAGCCGTACCCGCACCCGTGTCCCTGAAACGGTCGCGCCGCCCGGGTTGCCATCAAGCGCTTGCCGACAGTGGTCCGGTGCAAGCCATCCGGGGCGCCGTTTACCACTGCCGGCTTGTAAAAAACCGTGCGCACGGTCATCCTGCGCCAGCCGAAACCAGGCATCCCGACCATGCAAACCATCACACTCGGTGTCAGTCCCCTGCGCAGCAGTCGGCTGGCCTACGGCTGCTGGCGCGTGACCGGAACGTGGGACCCTCGCGAAATCAGCCCGGAGAGCTGGAATGCGGGCAAGCTGGCCATCCGAACCGCCTACGAAGCCGGTTACACCCTCTTCGACAACGCCGACATCTACTGCGGCGGCGAGGCCGAGCGGTTGCTGGGCGAGGTCCTGCGCGAAACTCCCGGCATGCGCGAACGCGTCGTCATCGCCACCAAATGCGGCATCCGCCCTGCCCACACCCCTCAACCGGGCCTGCCGCAGAGATACGATTTCTCCGCGGAACACATCCTCCGATCCGTCGAAGGCTCCCTCAAACGGCTCGGCATCGAGACGATTGATCTGCTGCTGTTGCACCGGCCCGATTACCTCGCCGACCCGGCCGAGGTGGCCGAGGCGTTTTCCCGACTCCAACAGGACGGCAAGGTCCGGTGGTTCGGCCTGAGCAACTGTCGTCCCACCCTGGTCACCGCATTGCAGTGCGCCTGTCCCATGCCCTTCATCGTCCACCAGGTCGAAATCAGCCTGCTGCGACAGGACGCCCTGACCGATGGCACCCTGGACCAATGCCTGATCGAACACATCACGCCCCAGGCATGGAGCCCGCTGGCCGGAGGTCTGCTGGCCGATGGTGCTTCGCGACTCCTGCGCTGGCAACAGCAGTACCAGCCGCACACCGTGTTGGATGAGCTGGACAGCCTGGCCCGCCAGTATGAAACCACCCGTGGTGTCATCGCGTTGGCCTGGCTTCTCCGACACCCCGCTGGCATCGTGCCCGTCGTCGGATCCACCAAACCTGACCGCATCCGGGAGGCCACACGCGCCACCGAGATCCGTCTGACACGTGACGAGTGGTACCGGCTGCTGGTCGCCGCTCGAGGAGAACCTCTGCCCTGAATGACGGGCGCACCGAGCACTCCACGTACGCCGAGCGCTCCCCCTTCATTGCCCCACGGCCTTCACAACGGCGCGGGTTCATCCAGACCGAGCGGATAAGCCGCCAGTTGCCCCAGGGCGATGCCGCCATCATTCGGCGGCACACGCTGCGGCCAGTACGGTCGAAAACCCGCCCGGCGCAGCTCCCGCACCGCCCAGCTCAGCAGATGCCGGTTCTGAAAACAGCCGCCGCCCAACAGGACCGATTCGCAGCCTGCCACGCGCGCGATGTTCACGATGCCCGTGACCAGCGCCTGATGAAACCGCGTGGCCACCCCGGCCGGGGGCGTCCCCTGCTCCACGTCCGCCAGTACCGACCGGATCGTCGGGCCCCAGTCCAACACCCACGGCCCCCCTGTCTTGGCCGGCTCCCGCAACGGCAGCGGATACGGGTTCCATTCGGCCCCGGTGTTCACGCGGAACTCCAGCTCCATGGCGGCCTGGGCTTCGAACCGATTCCGATCCCGCAGACCCGCCAGCGAGGCCACCGCATCGAACAGCCGACCCACACTGCTGCACCACGGCGATCGGATCCCGCCCGCCAACATGCGCCACAAAATCGGCCACTCAGCCGCAGCGAACCGTCTCGCCGCCCAGCCCCGTGCCACAGGCTCCAAGGCAGGGTCCTCCCGGGACAGCTCGTGCAGCAGACCCAGGGCTGCCCGGCGCGGTTCCCGGGCCGCCGCATCGCCACCGGGAATCCGAAACGGCCGAAACGTGCCCACGCGATGCACCCGGCCGGGCTCGACCCGGAAGAACTCTCCTCCCCAGATCGAGCCATCCCAGCCCAGTCCCGTGCCGTCCCAAGCCACGCCCAGCGCCGGAGGCCGCACCTCGTTCTCCACCATCACGGCCAGCACATGCGCCACGTGATGCTGCACCGCCCGCGCGCGGGGCATCCCCTGCCCGGTCACCTGCGATCCGACCGACTCGAAAAACAAACGGCGTGCCAGGCGCGTGGAGCCGTAGTCCGGATGAAGATCCGTCATCACCACCGAGGGCCGGGCCTCGTACAGGGCCGGCAGATCGCGCGCCACTCGAAGCCACGCATCCTCCGCCGCCGCGGTTTCCAGATCCCCGATGTGCTGGCTCAGAAACGCCTGGCCGCCCACTGCCAGCCCGACCGTGTTCTTCAAGTGCGCGCCGGCCGCCAGGACCACGACCTCCGCGGGTCCCGCGCCCTTCCCGCCTCCGCCCAGGGGCAGCGGCAGCGGGGCGAATCCGCGCGCCCGGCGCAGCAACATTTCGCGGCCCTCCACCACCCGGACCACGGAGTCGTCCACGTGCCGTGCGATCGGCCGGTTGTGCACCAGGAACAGGTCCGCGATGCCCGCCAGGCGCTGCAACGCCTCCCGTTCGTCCGTGCAAATCGGTTCTTCGCTCAGGTTGCCGCTGGTGGCCACCACCGGCTCACCCAGCTCCGCCAGCAGCAAATGATGCAGCGGCGTGTACGGCAACATCACGCCCAGAGTGGGATTGCCGGGCGCCACCTGTTCGCTGATCCCCGGCGCTTCCGGATCCGGATGCCTTCTCCGATCCAGCAACAGAATCGGGGCCTCAGGCCCGGTCAGCACACGCTCCTCGGCTGCCGACAAGTGGCAGACCTGCCGCACCATCTCCAACCGCGGGAACATCAGCGCCAACGGCTTGGCCTCGCGCCGCTTCCGTGTCCGCAACCGGGCCACCGCCTCATCCGACCCCGCCCGGACCATCAGATGAAACCCGCCCAAACCTTTGACGGCCACAATGGCTCCCGACCGCAACGCCTCGGCGGTTCGCCGGATCAGTGCACGCGTGGCACGGGCATGTGCACCGGGGTCCGTTTCCTCCCCGGGCGGCCGGCTGGTGCCCAGCACGGTGCCCTCGGGCGACCACAGCTCCAGGTGCGGACCACAGCGGGGACAGGCATTCGGCTGGGCATGAAACCGGCGGTTGGCCGGGTCTTCGTATTCGTGCCGGCACGCGTCGCACATGACGAACCCGGCCATGGTGGTCTGCGGCCGGTCGTAGGGCAGTCCGAGCAGGATGCTGTACCGCGGACCGCAGTGCGTGCAGTTGAGAAATGGGTAGAGATACCGGCGGTCCCGGGGGTCCCACAGCTCCCGCAGACAGTCCCCGCAGGTTGCAATGTCCGGCATCACCACCGCGCGAAGTGCGCCCCCGGCATCGCTGGGCCGGATCTCGAATCGGGTGTATCCTGCGGGATCCAGCCAGCTCGGCTCCACGCTCTGCAGTGAGCTGTGCGGAGGACGCTCCGCCGGCAGTCGTTCCAAGAAGCGCTCCAGCGCCGGGCGTGGCCCTTCCACCTCCACCACCACGCCCTGGGCCGTGTTGCGCACCCAACCGTTCAAACCCAGTTCCGTCGCCAGGCGATGGACGAAGGGGCGAAACCCCACGCCCTGCACCACACCGCGAATCAGAAGTCGAAGTCGTTCCATGCCCCCCGCGCGTGTGCGGCCCCACGTGCCGGCCGTCGACGCGCCGGGCTCACACTACTCCGGATCGCGACACATTCCAATGAGCGCCATTACCGGCCCGGCAGAGGAAACACTGCTCCGATCCGGGTCGCCCTCGGGCGCCGTGCAGCACGCGCGGTCCGGGGGCACACCAGCCTCAGTAGGCCAGCCGATAGAATCGGGGCCCGGACGTCGTGGGTACGGTGTAGGGGCTGGTGGCCTCCGTCACGTCCGTCCACGGGCCGGTGACCGAACCGGCCTTCTGCAGTCGCAGCGCGGGCTGATCCCAGATCAGCGTCAGGTTCCCGCCCTCCCAACGATATCGCAATCGTTCCGGCACGGGGCCGGCCGGCTCCCACACGTCTTCCCAGGCCGTGCCGACCTTGACCTCGTCCACACTGAGAGTGCCGATGCCGCTGCTTTGGCGGAAGCTGAAGTAATAGAGTGAGACCGGCACAACCGGGTCTTTCGCCGTGACCGAGGGACTGCCGGGATCGGCCGGATTCACCCAAAGGGTGGTTTCCCCCGTGTCCACGTTGTACCGCACAATCACCAGGTACGGCACGCCGGGTTGCAGGTCCCGTTCCAGCACCACGTTGGCGGGGACGGAACCGTTGGCCACGCCCAGGCGGAACATCCCGGGCGCGGCACCGTTGGTGGTGGCAAAAAGACGGGCCCGGTAATTCACCGTGCCGATGTCACGGAAGTGCGCGAAGTAGTCGCCATTGGGCGAGGTGGGCGGTTCGGTGAACGTGACCTTCAACCCCGTGTACAGGACGATCCCATTGCCCACGGCCTGGAGGAAATTCGTGAAACCGGCACTGACGTCCTCCGACTGCGTGCGCACGAGTTCCACGCGGCCCTGCAGGACCTGTACCTGGCCGGTGGTTCCGCTGTGGGTGCTCCAAAACCTGCCCGAGCTCTCCACCAGCGCGCCGTCGGGGTAATCGAACGTGTCGGCAAGCACCAGGCCAAACATCGGATGGAACGTGACCAGGAAATTGGTGGACACGTTCCAGGTGCCGTCGCTCACCGTCAGCGTGATCGTGGCCGTTCCGGAGACGTCCGGATTGGGAGTGACCCGGACGGTGCGCTCCGTGCCCGTGCCGGAGAGGAGGATGTTGGCGGCCGGCACGAGAATCTCGTTGGACGAAGAGGCCGTCACCGTGAGCTGCTGGGGCGTCTCGGCGTCTGCCACCTGAAAGACCAACGGCCCGATGGGCGTGTTGGTGGGCGCCACCTGGTTTGCCGGCGCGGTGATGGACGGCAACCCGACGTACACGACAAAGCTCGTCACCGTGCTCTCCCCCTGGGCGTCCCGGACGGTGACCTGGATGGTCGCCTGTCCCTCGCGTCCCGGAACGGGCGTCACCGTCAGTGTCCGCTGCTTGCCCGATCCTTCCAACGACAGATGCTGCCCATCGTTTGGCACGAGAAACTCGTTGTCCGAAAGCACCGTCACCAGCAGCTGGTCCGGCGGCGTTTCCACGTCGTCCACCTCGAAAACCAGCGGTCCGGTGCTGGTTCCGGCCGCGAGGTGCTGGTCCGGAATCCCGCTCACCGTGGGCGGACCGCCCGGCGTGTGGACGTCCGTAAAGAGGGTGCCGACCTGCAAATTGTCGAGGTACAACTCACCCATGCCGTTGCCGTTGGACAAGGACTGCCGGAGCGCGACATGGGTGATGGGAACCGGATCCCGCTGGTCCGTCGCATCAGCCCGGTTCACTGTGGAATCTTCCGAGGCCGGATTCAGCCACAGCGTCGAGGTTGCCTTTTCGACGTCGTACCGCACGACCAGCTTGTACTCGGTTTCCAGATCGCAATCCGTGGGGATGACCTCCGAGGGCGTGCCACCTCCACTGGAGAGGCCGAACCGGAATTTGCCGGTCCCGGCGCCGCTCGTCGTGGCGAACACCCGGGCACGGAAGTTGTTGGTCCCCGTGTCCCGAAAGTGCCAGAAGTACGTGCCCGAACCTGATGGGAGCGCGGTGAAACGGACGGTGAACCCCGCGTACAACGCCCCTGTGGCAACGGCGTCACCCGGCACGTTGGTGATCGCCACGCTGACATCTTCATTCTCCGCCTGCGTCAGGTGCACGGTCCCGGACAACACATCCACCTGACCGGTGGTGCCGCTGTGCGTCACCCACGCCCCGGCGGACACCTCCACCAGCGGGCCGTCCGGATAGTCGAAGGTCTCGTCCAGATACAGCGTGGCGTGAGCGGTGAACACCGAGCATCCCAGGAGAGCAAGCTGCGCGATCCGTTTCATAAATTCTTTGCGGCGGAAGGTTGCAGTCCTACGCCGAGCATGATCCCGGGCCCCTGCGCCCGCAAGTCCCCAAGACCCCCGGTCCCGCGGCGTGCGCAGGACCATCCGCACGGGCCGGGTCGCGCTCAATTGGGTGTGGTCTCGGTGGGGTACCAGTACATCCGGCGCTCGATCCGCCATTCCTCGGCTGCGCTGTTCGATTCTGCGGCCGTCCGCAAAAAATCGTTCGTGCGCGCGAGACGGGCGCTGCCGTCGGCCATGGCAAAGTTCCCCCGCAGATCGTGGCGGGCCACGGCGTATTGTCCGGTGACGTTGGACTGTGCCGGCGCGGTGTTTTGAGGCGAATTGGGATCCACTTCCGCCACCAGGACCGTGTCGGACGGCTTCTTGATCGTGCCGAACTTCGTGTTGCTGATCCCCAGGGATGCGCGGGTGTTGCGGTTGATGCACAACCGGCCGTTCTCACCATACATGAAAAAAGCCCGGGCGAAGTTCGGCGGGTTGGCGTAGGGATGGGCGGCTTTGCTTGGGTCGGGCGCGCCGGGACAGGAGAAGATGCTTTTCGACCCGGGCAGAGGAGGGTTCGGAGGGTTTTGCATGTACAGGTCCGCCAGGCGCGGTTGCTGCACGTAAACCACCGTGGCGTTGTACCACGCATCGGCATTCTGCGGATCAATGATCGGCAGCTGGGTGTTGCCCTCTTCCGGCACCAGATCCTGGTTGTCGTCGGCGTACATGCGGAAGGCCAACGCCCACTGCCGCATGTTGTTCAGGCAACTGATCGTCCGCGCCTTGCTCTTGGCCCGGCTCAGTGCAGGCAAAAGCATCGCCGCCAGGATGGCAATGATCGCGATTACCACCAGCAGCTCGATCAGCGTGAAAGCGCGAAGCCCTCCTTCGAACCGTCCGACTTTCCCACGCGACACGGGCATAGGTCTGGGTGGCCGTCCGACGACCGGATCCTTCGGCCGGGGACCGGACGCCACTTTCCCGCCCCGGGTTTTGCGGCCTGCAGGATCCCGGCAGATGGACAACCGGGACCACGCTAACCGGCCCCTCCCACCCGCGCAAGCGCGCATTGGTGACGAACAGGTCACAAGGTCGGCACCTCCCCGGATTGTCCCGGCGGTATCATCGACACGTCCCTCGACAACTTCGAGGGCCGCAGAACGGACGGATGTTTCGCCCCTGCCGGCGCCTGAATGGCCCAATCCCGCAGGTGCCCCGCCCTCGCCCGCACGCGATCGGATTGCATGCTTGGATTGCCCTGCCGAGCGGCCTATGCTGGGCACGGGTCGGCATGATGAAGACATTCGCCCAACTGGGGTTTCCGGGACGATTGATCGCCGTCGAGGGCATTGACGGCTCGGGCAAGTCCACCCAACTGCACCTGCTTCGCCGGTGGCTGGAGTCGCTCGATCTCAAGGTGTTTCTGAGCGAGTGGAACTCGTCCGAGCTGGTCAAAAGTGCCACCAGCCGGGGCAAGGCCCAGCAGCTCCTCACTCCGACCACCTTCTGCCTCATCCACGCCACCGACTTTGCGGACCGGTGCGAACGGCACCTGGTGCCGTTGCTGCGCGCGGGCTACCTGGTGTTGTGCGACCGATACATCTTCACGGCCTTTGCCCGCGACGTGGTCCGCGGCTGTCCGCCCGCCTGGGTCCGCGGCATCTACAGCTTCGCTGCCCTGCCCGACCTGACCTTCTTTTTCAGGGCCGACCTGGAGGTGTCGCTCCAGCGCATTCTTCAGGGCCGACCGCAGCTGAAGTTTTACGAGGCCGGCATGGACCTGCGGCTTTCGCCCGACCTCTACGAAAGCTTCCGCATCTTCCAAGGCCGCCTGCTCGAGCAGTACCTGGCCATGAGCACCGAATTCCAGTTCCACGTCGTGGACGCCAACCAGAGCATCGAGGCTCAGCAACAGGTCGTCCGCGCCATCGTGGCGGCGCGGCTGGATCTCGAAAGCTTCCGGCGTGGCCGCCGATCCCCCCGGCCCCAACCCGCAACCCGAACCTGACCCGCCGTGTCCCCCGCATCACGAAAACCCCGTCGTCCCCACGTGATCGTGCCGCGGCGCACGCCGCACCGGTTCTACGGACATGGCATCCCGGGTGTTCAGCCCGAACAACTCACCGGCAGGCTCATCGTGATCGAAGGCGCCGACGGCTCCGGCCGGTCCACCCAGATCCGACTCCTGGTGGATTGGCTCGAAAGCTGCGGCCACGCCACCATCACCGTCGGTCTCAAACGTTCCACCCTGGTCAGCCAGGAACTCGAACGTGCCCAGGAAGGCAACATCCTCAGCCACACCACGCTGAGCCTCTTCTACGCCACCGACTTCGCCGACCAACTGGAGAATCAAATCCTGCCCGGACTGCGCGCCGGCCAGATGGTCCTGGCCGACCGCTACATCTTCACCCTCATGGCACGCGACCTGGTCCGTGGCATGGACGAGCAATGGCTCCGCAACCTCTACGGCATGGCGGTGGTGCCCGACGCTGTCTTCTACCTGCAGGTTTCGCCGGAGGAACTGGTCCAGCGCACCTTCGCCAAATACGCCGCACTCGATTACTGGGAAAGTGGCATGGACCTGGGCCTCTCCCGGGACATGTTCGACAGCTTCCTCAAGTATCAATCCCTCATGGCTGCACAGTTTCAACGCCTGCACAAGATCTACGGATTTCACATCATAGACGGGCATCGGCCCATCGAGATCATCAACGCCGAGCTCCGGCGGAAGATCACAGCCCTGCTGGCCGGTAAACCGATTCGCTGAATCATGCCTGCCACGGATTCCCACTGCTGGGTCGGCGTGGATCTGGGAGGGACCAAGATCCTCACCGGCGTTTTCGACGCCAGCCTCAAACTCCTCGGCACCGCCAAGGTCAGCACACGGGCCGAACGCGGCCTCGATACCGTCTGCGAACGGATCGAACGTTGCATCCGGGAGGCCCTCGAGGGCGCCGGACACAAACTTGCCCAGGTCCGGGCCATCGGCATCGGCGCGCCCGGCGCGGTGGATGCCGACCGCAGCACCGTCCTGTTTGCCCCCAACCTGCCCGGTTGGCGCAACGTCCCCCTCGGACGTCGCCTGGCCCGGGCCCTCGACCGGCCCGTGGTCGTTGGCAACGACGCCAACGTCTGCACCCTTGGCGTGCACGAGGTCGAACTCCGCGCCCAACCCCGCCATCTGGTGGGTGTCTTCGTCGGCACCGGCATCGGCGGCGGCCTGGTCCTCAACGGGCAACTCTACGAGGGCGCCTCCCACACCGCCGCCGAAATCGGGCACATGATCCTCGAGGTCAACGGCCCGAAATGCGGCTGCGGCAACCGCGGTTGCTGGGAGGCCCTCGCCAGCCGAACCGCCATCTACAGGCGCCTCCGCCAAGCCGTGGACGCCGGCGAGAAAACGATCCTCACCGACTGGCTGGGCCGGGAGCTGGAAGACCTCCGCAGCAACGAACTCCGCAAGGCCTGGCATCACGGCGACAAACTCGTGCGCCGCATCCTGCTGCAAACCGCCGATTACCTCGGCCTCGGCATCGCCAGCCTCGTCAACCTCCTCAACCCCGAAGTGGTGGCCCTCGGCGGCGGCCTCATCCAGGCCCTCCACGCCGAACTCATGCCCCGCATCACCGAGACCGCCCGCGCCCGCATGATGCCCGGCAGTGAACGCGCCCTCACCCTGCTGGCCAGCCGCCTCGGCGACCACGCCGGCATTACCGGCGCAGCCGTGCTCGCCCGACGGGCCCTCGAAGACGCACCCGCCCGGACCGCCGGGGTCAAACGCGCCTGATCCGCACCGCTGATCCGGCAGAGGCCCCGCCCTGCGGCTCGCCCGGGCCCCCGGCTTTCAGCTTTCGTGCCCGCCCCAAACTGCGCAGATTGAATTCCATGTCGCAGACCATCGCCATCGTCGGACGACCCAACGTCGGCAAGTCCGCCCTCTTCAATCGCCTGGCCGGACGCCGCATCGCCATCGTCCACGATCAACCGGGCGTCACCCGCGACCGCGTCAGCGCCGAGGTCGAATGGCGCGGCCGGCCGTTCACCCTCATCGACACCGGCGGCATCGGCCTCCGTCCGGGCGAAAAGGCCCAGGACATCCTCGTGGCCGCCACGCGCCAACAGGTCGAGCTCGCCGTGGCTTCCGCCTCCCTCATCTTCTTCGTCGTGGACATCCGTGAAGGCCTCGTGGGCCTGGACGAAGAACTGGCCGAATGGCTCCGCGCCAGTGGAAAACCTGTGCTGGTCGTTGCCAACAAGGCCGACACCCCGGACTGGGACGCCCAGACCATCGAATTCGCCGAACTGGGGTTCGACCGCATCTTCCCTGTCTCGGCCGAACACGGCCGCGGCCTCGAGCCGCTGATGCGCACGGCACTCTCCCTGTTGCCGCCCCGGGAAGAGGCGACCCACACCGAAAGCCCGGTCGAGTCCCCCCCACCCCTCAAGCTCGCCATCGTCGGCCGGCCCAACGTCGGCAAATCCTCCCTCGTCAACGCACTCATCGGCTCATCGCGCGTCATCGTCAGCCCCATCCCGGGAACCACCCGCGACGCCGTGGATGTGCCGTTCGAAATCGACGTCGAAGGGCGCAAGGAACGTTACGTCCTCATCGACACCGCCGGACTCCGCAAACGGCGCCGGATCCGCGACGACATCGAGTTTTACAGCGTCACCCGCGCGGAGGCTTCCATCCGCCGGGCCGACATCGTCCTCTTCGTGCTCGACGCCGAGGCGGGCATCCTCGAGCAGGACAAGAAAATCGGCGGCCTCATCCTTGAAGCAGGCAAACCGTGCATCCTGATCGTCAACAAATGGGACCTCTTCCAGGACCTCGTCCAAAAAGAATGGGAAAAAAAACGCGCCGCCGCCCACGGCCGGCGCCAGCCCGGGCCGCCACCCGATCCCCTCCAGACCTTCGGCAGTTGGGTTCGCGAAAAACTCTTCTTCCTCGATTACGCGCCGGTGCTGTTCACCTCGGCCCTGACCGGCTTCCAGATCGATCGCATCCTGGAAGCCGTCCGATACGTGGCCGCCCAAATGCGCCAAACCGTCCCCACCGCCATCCTCAACCGCACCCTCCACGACGCCGTCGAGCGCCAACCGCCCATCAGCAAGGAAGGGCACCGCATCAAGTTCTTCTACGCCACCCAGATCAGCCATACCCCGCCCACCTTCCTCCTTTTCGTCAATCGCGAGGAGGACTTCTCCGAACCCTACAAGAAGTACCTCGCCGGCCAGCTGCGGAAGGCCTTCGGCTTCGAGGGCTGTCCCATCGTGCTCATCCCCAAACCGCGACCCCAAACCGTCTCGCCCATCCGAACCCGCCCGGAACAACAAGCGGCACGAACCCGCGAAAAACCCCGGTCCCGCACCCCCACCCGGCGCAAACCTACCAGCCGCTGAATGACCCGGCCCCGCACCCACCCATGAGCTTTCTTTGCCCGGCAATCTCCCCCGCGGATGTGCCGCCCGCCCGCCATCACCCGCACCCCTGCCTCTCCATACCGTTCCGCACGGCAAACTGGATCTGCCGGGACAACCCGACCGCCACACCAAGCAAAATCACCAGACTCCCCCACAAATGCCCCCAGTGCGGTCGCTCCCCCAGTGTCACCGCCGCAATCCCCACACCCAACACCGGCTGCAAAAACACCGTCAGCACCGCCACGTTCACCGGCGCCTCCCGGATCACGACAAACCAAATCACGTACCCCACCGCCGTACAGATCAACGACAGGTAGAGCATCACCCACCAACCTTGCCATGGTAACTCCTTCGCCGCGCGCCAAGCCGAGGGACCGTCCCACATTAGGTTAGCCACGCTTCCCGCCACCAGCGCCACCGTCACCACCCGCGCCATCCCGGCCCGACCCAGCAGCGGTTTTCCCATCACCGAGTACGCCGCCTCGCACACGAACGACGAAAGAAACAGGACGTGCGCCCACAGACCCGGCAGCCGAAACTCCGGCCGCCACACCTCCGCCATCACCAAAACACCCAGCAAACCCAGGCCAAACCCCGCCCAACGCCGCGGCCCGATCCTTTCCCGCAAAAACCACGCCGCAGCCATGGAGGTCACCAGCGGCTCCAACGCCATCAGCACCGCGGCGTCCGTGGCTTCACCCATCTGCACGCCGGCCACCTGCAGTCGCGGCGCCAAACAGAACACGATGACCCCCATCGAAACCGTCCGGAGCAGGTCCCGACCCGCCGGCGAAGGCCCCTTCAGCCAGGGCCAACACACCGCCAGGATCAGCGCCGCCAGCGTGTACCGCAACGTCGCCAGCGCACCGGCATCCAAATGAGGCGCCAACCCCTTGAAAGCCGAGTATGTCCCGGCCCAAAAGGCGTTCATCACCACCAACAACGCCAGGTGCCCCGCTTTCATTCCCCAGAGTCGCCCGCGCAGAGCAAACTCCGTCCCCCCGCCCCTGTGCAAGCTTCCAAACGCCCGGCCGGCTTCGACGGGCAGAGGCGCCCGGCGGAATTCACGCCGATGCTCTCCGCAGCGCACGTGCGCAGGCTCGCAGATGCTGATCGAATTCCCACCCCTGTGGCCCCGGAAAACTCTCGTTGCCCCTTACCGAAACCTCGCTCCCAGCGCCGCCCTCACCCCTTCGAATCCGACCTCCTCATCAAAAGGCCCCGGGCCCGGTCGTGCCAGCACACCAAGAACACTTGCGACGTAACGGGCCGAACCGGCCGCAGCGCCTCCCTAACATGGCGGACGGCCCGAGATCCGCACATGACCCGGTAAACTCCGGACTCCCAAAACCGGTCACTCCTCGCCGAAGCACGTGGGTCCGCGCCGGCTTCCAAGGGATCCGCCAAAGGCAGCCCGAGGGGGGGCGCGTTCAAAGGCCGGGATTTTTCGGGCCAGACACCCTCTCTCCGATTCGTCATCATGCAGGGGCTCAGGTTGGGTCTGGCCGCGCCCGGGACCGGCCGCAGGTGGCTTCGGGCCCCAGCAAAGATCTTTCCCCTTCCATGCCCCTCCGTCGGGCGTACGCATTTCCACTACTGAAAGGACAGGCTGCCGTTCGTACGCCACAACCACGACACCGCGGACCTTTTGTGCGGTGGGAGACCACAAGATCTTCCTCAGCAGCAGGGTTGCTTGTGTCGGTCCTCCTTACACTGGGAGAATAATCCTAATAACCTGCGGTGTAGTGAGATACAATTCAGCCTGCAAACTTGAGCCCCCGGTGTCGAAGTGATTTACAGGACGGGTCTGAGTGGCAAGAACGGTCGGGTGGTATATGTATCCTATTTAGCGGCAATATGTTATGTCGAAACGGAAACTTCAGCGGCAAAACGGCGCGCGGGAGAAGTCGTCAGCAAACTTTACACTTTCGATTTCGCGCCCCCCCGCCGCAACCAGAGGTTGGGGCAATGTACTGAGTAAGTGGCTGTACCGCAGGTACATAAGTAGATCCCAAGGTCTCAATCCGCCCTACGGCACGGCAAGTGCTTTCCATGGGCATTGGCTCACCGCGTCCTGAGCATGGCTAACGGTGAGTTCGGAAAGGAAAAAACGAAACGACGAAAGAAAGGGAACATATGCGTGGTAAATGGATGATCACGGCCGGCTTGGTTCTGGCCACACTGCCCAGCATGGCGGCCTTGATTGACTTCGAAGCAGATCCTCTTGGGTCCAAACCCAACGGATGGTCACCCTTGGGTCATCCGAACGTGACATTCAGCGACACATCAGGCGCGGGGCTTGATGTGAGTAACTTCGGCGCCCAAGGACTCGGGACAAGGTCCTTGGCCGTTCATGATGACCGCGACGGAAGCAAACTCCAAATCGATTTTTCCGTTCCCGTGGATGCCCTCACCTTGTGGTTTGGGAATGATGACCCAGGTTGGGCCGGGCCGACGGACCTGGCTTGGTTGGAAATCTGGAGCGGCGCAACACTCCTGGCCACGGTGACCTCGAGTCTGAACCTTAATGACGTGATGGACCAATCCATCGGCTGGAGCGGAGCGTGTTTCGACCGCGCCTACTTCTGGTACGGCGACAGTTCTGGCAACCCCTACACGGCGGGGCTCTATATGGGCCTGGTCGAGATTGTGGACATGATCGAGTATCGCCCGTGCGGCACCACGGTGCCGGACTCTGGCAGCGGGTGGTGGCTGTTGGCGATGGGGCTGGTGGCCATACTCCCCCTGGGCCACAACCGCCGGGCCCGGCTCTCCATGAAGAGGTCCTGACTCGGAGCTTGGAGTACGTAACGAAGGCACGTCGATCTTGGTGCGTTTGGGTCCCGGCCGCAAAACCTGCCGGCCGGGATCCTCTTTCTTCTTGGGGAGACGAAAGGCTGCGCTCCCGGCCCACTGGACCAAGTGCCCCTGCTCCGTTTCGGGCCAACCGAGTGAAGCTTTCCTCCAAGAGGGACCATGTCAGGGCTGCGGGCTCCCTATCAGAACCAAGTAAGAACGCGATTCCCCGCCCCGATGGGGACTTGAAGCATTGGAAGCTCTTCCAAGAGCAATCCGTTCAGGGAGGGTAGCACAAGCATCGCACAATACCCAAGCCGGCCGTCGTGCCGCCAGCAGCCCGATCATTTTCCCACGGACATGCGGAGACGCGGTCCCTCCCGGCTGAGGCGGCGTCGAACATTCCACCCCTCCCCGCACCCCTGCACCGCAGGGTGACCGTTATCGATGACGCCGGGCGTTCAAAGCAGCCAAGACGAGGCAAGCGTGATCCCCTGTGAAAAAGCCCGTGGGAAAGATTTAAGAAACCAAAGGGCGTCCCGTGCTCTGCAGGATGCGGATTGAAGAAGGCGCGCTTTACCGGCAGTTTGGTTTCAATGGAGGTTGCACGGCTTTGCCGACTTTTACGGGCGGGCGAACCTCAGAAAGGGAAACGGGTCCACGGCTACTGCAGCAACAAGTGTCAGTGAGAACGTGTGGCAGCTGATTGGGCTTCCGCTCCGTAGCGGCGCAGCCACACGGTGAGGATGGCCACGTCGGCAGGTGAAACACCCGAAATCCGGGATGCTTGGCCCAGTGTGCGTGGTCGGATGGCCGCAAGCTTTTGCTGGGCCTCTTTGCGGAGACCGACCACCTTGGCATAGTCGAAGTCTTCAGGTATCTGTTTGTCTTCCAACGACTTAAAGCGTTGCACCTCCTGCAACTGGCGTTGGATGTAACCCGCGTATTTGATTTCGACTTCGACTTGGTGGATGACCTCCGCATCGAGATCGGTTCGAGCCCCGGGGAGATCACCATATCGAACCTCGGGCCGGCTCAGGATCTGCGCCAGCGTGAGGGTCCCGTATCGACTGGTCTGGAGTCGCTTAAGCTCAGCCGCAATGGCTTGCTGCCTGGCTTGGACCCGCGCGAACCGCCGGTGGGGCAGCAAGCCGACTTCGTAGCCGATGTTTGAGAGCCGCAGGTCGGCATTGTCCTGTCGCAACAGGAGCCGGTACTCGGCGCGCGAAGTGAACATGCGATAAGGTTCGGCCGTCCCTTTGGTGACCAGGTCGTCAATGAGCACGCCGATATAGGCCTGATCCCTGCCCAAGGCGATGAGCGGCCGGCCCTTTGCGCGAAGGGCGGCGTTGATGCCAGCGATGATGCCTTGCGCGGCGGCTTCCTCGTACCCCGAGGTTCCATTGATCTGGCCGGCGAGGAAAAGCCCTTTGCAAACTTTGGTTTCCAAGTAGGGCGTCAGCTGGGTGGGCGGCGCGTAATCGTACTCGACGGCGTAGGCGGGCCGGAGCATCACCGCGTTCTCACAACCGATCACAGTGCGGACGAGTTGCAGCTGGACATCGAAGGGAAGGGATGTGGAGAGCCCGTTTACGTAGACCTCCTCCGTGTGAGAGCCCTCGGGTTCCAAAAAGATCTGGTGTCGCTCTTTGTCGGCAAACTTGACAACCTTGTCCTCGATGGAGGGGCAATAACGCGGACCGACCCCTTGGATGACGCCGCTGTAGAGGGGGGAGCGATGCAGATTGTTTCGAATGATTTCTGCGGTTGCGGGGGTGGTGTAGGTGATATGGCAGGGGAGCTGGTGGCCCAGTTGGGCCAAGACCGAACCGGGAGGGTACCGATCGCTGACGGAGCGCCAAGGGAACCGAACTACCGAATGTTCCACGTGGAACAATTCGTCCTTCCAATGCGAGAACCAGGGAGGCGGCTCGTCTCCTGGCTGAATTTCGGTCTTTGAGAAGTCAATTGAGCTGCGCAGCAGCCGGGGCGGGGTCCCGGTCTTCATGCGACCCAGTTCGATCCCCAGACGCCGCAGGGCCTCGCTGATCCCCAGCGCGGCCTTGTCCCCTGCCCTGCCCCCGGGGATCTGGGTTGCCCCAATGTGCATCAGCCCCTTCAAGAAGGTCCCGGTGGTGACCACCACGCTTTTGGCCCGGTATTCCACACCCAAGGTGGTTCGGACGCCGACGATTTCGCCAGCTTCGACCACCAGGTCGGACGCCTCGGCCTGCATGACGTGAAGGCCTTCTTGCCGTTCGCAAACCCATTTCATCCGCATCTGGTAGGCCTTCTTGTCACACTGCGCCCGAGGCGCCCATACGGCCGGACCCTTGGTCGTGTTGAGCATCCGAAACTGGATGCCGGTCATGTCGGTGTTGATCCCCATCTCCCCACCCAGCGCGTCGACTTCCCGCGCCAAGTTGCCCTTCGCCAACCCGCCCACAGCGGGGTTGCAGGACATCTGACCGATCGAGTCCGGATTCAGGGTAAGCAGCAGAGTCTGGCATCCCATCCGGGCCGAGGCCAGGGCGGCCTCGATCCCGGCGTGTCCGCCACCCACAACAATCACGTCGTAGGAAACCGGATACCGAAAGAATTCAGTACGCACGGAACCTGCCTTCTTGTTGCAAGGGAAGATATTGTACGCCGCTGGCCGGGTTGTGCGACAGGACCCAGCAAAGTTCACGCACCTCGGCCGCTCGATCCGCCGCATCGATGGCTTGGGCCACCTCTGCTGGCGTGAGCGGCCATCCGCGCCGGGATCGCAAATGCTCCAGTACGCGTTTTTCCAATGCGATGATGCTTTCAGAGGCCTTCTTGCCGGCCTCCACACCCGGCTGGTGGTAGGCGTTGATGTTGATGAGGGACGCATACAACCCCACTGCTCGTTCGTACAGCGCGATCAGGCAGCCGAGTGTAAAAGACGAAAGGCTCTCCACGTAGATCCGAATGACTCCCCGACCCTTTTCTTCGAGGGCGCGGGCTGTACCGGAACAAAAACTGTGGAGGTAGTCACCGGCCGTTACGCCGGTTTCCATCAGAACCGGCGCATTGTCCTGGTGCCGAAGGACCTCGATGAAAGTGGCGAAGAAGTTCGGCAATCCGTCCCGGAGCTGTTGGACGTAGGAATGCTGGTCGGTCGTGCCTTTGTTGCCGAAGACGGTCAATCCTTGGTGAACGACCCGGCCGTCCCGGTCATGTTCCTTTCCCAATGACTCCATGACGAGTTGTTGCAAGTACCTGGCCAAGAGCTCGAGCCGATCTTTGTAGGGGAGGACGACCATGTCCTTGGCACCGCGCCCATCGCCGGCGAAATGCCAAGCCAAGGCCAGTGCTGCAGCTGGGTTTTCGCTAACGTTATCTGAGCGTGTGATAACGTCACACAAACGCGCTCCCAGCAGAAGTTCATCGATATTGATGCCCTGAACCGCCGCTGGTAAAAGGCCCACTGCAGAGGTCTCGCTCGTGCGCCCCCCCACCCAGTCCCACATCGCAAAGCGCGCCAACCATCCGCCCGCCTCTGCTTCGCGGTCCAGCCGACTGCCCCGCTGCGTGATGGCCACCGCGTGCCGGTTGAATGCCAACCCACGATGCGCGTAGGCCACTTGGGTGCGTCGCATCCCATTGGCAGTCTCGCGTGTCCCGCCCGACTTCGAAATCACCACGCAAAGCGTCCGCCCCAGCTCGGGCGCAAGCTGCCGCAAGACGCGATCCATCCCGTCGGGGTCCGTATTGTCCAGAAACCACGGCCGCAGTCGGTCCCGCCCCGGCTCGCCAAGCGCATGTGCGACCATCTGCGGTCCGAGCGCCGATCCCCCGATCCCGATCAGCAGCAGGTGTCGAAACGGGCCATCCTGGCCCGCGACCTTACCTTGGTGCACGGCTGCCGCGAACGATCTGACCGCGGCAAGGGTCTCGCGAATGTCGCGCCGGATCTCTTCGGTGGGTGCAAGGTCGGGATTGCGCAGCCAGTAATGTCCCACCATGCGGTTTTCGTCCGGGTTGGCAATCGCGCCTGCCTCCAGGGCGCGCATTTCTTCAAACGCCTTGCGGAATGCGGGGGCCATCCGTTCACGGTAGGAAGCCGGTATGCGCATCCCTCTCAGGTCCAGGGTGAGTCCCAAGGCGGGGAAACTCATCACGTCGGGTTCCGGGGCTGCAACGCCCGGGGGCCGAACCGGTCCACAACTGCTCATGATCTGTGCGTTCATGCAGGCACGCACTTATACCATGGGCCGGGACCGCCCTCAAATCGGGATCGGCCGTTCCGGGCGGCACAGGCGCGCCGGCGGCCCGCGACTACGCGGCCCGCCCCGCGGCAGATGCCCAGCAGCCGCCCAGCGCGCCTTCCATTCCGACCGCTTTTGGGGCATCGCAAGGGGCGAAGTGCGCCGCGCCGCAGAATCCGCAGGCATGCGCAGGGCAGGGCGGGGGAGCCGG
Source organism: Limisphaera sp. 4302-co (assembly GCF_049537155.1). Classification (NCBI taxonomy): domain Bacteria; kingdom Pseudomonadati; phylum Verrucomicrobiota; class Verrucomicrobiia; order Limisphaerales; family Limisphaeraceae; genus Limisphaera; species Limisphaera sp. 4302-co. Next base: position 60,642 of record NZ_JBMVQZ010000012.1, on the reverse strand, counting down.
GGCGGTTTGCTGTTGGGCGGGGTCTGCCCAAGAAGGCATGGAGCGGGCGGCGCCGGCGGTCTGCGGCCGGGAAAAACTGGACTGGAAAAACGTGGCTGACGCGTGTATAAAAAGGTCCGATTGACAACTGAATGTAGTGTTTTTGACGGTTGAGGGCACAACTTTTCAGATCGGTTCCTCCCCTCAATAGCTTGTGCTCCGACAACAACCGGACCCCAGTCTGTTGTGTGTTTGCTCTTTACGGGCTGGGGCAGGTCTGATTCGCTGAAGCGGCGCATGTACCTGAAGAGTCTGACGTTGTTGGGGTTCAAGTCCTTCCCCGAGAAGACGACGTTGAGCTTTCAACCCGGGGTGACGGCCATTGTGGGGCCGAACGGTTGCGGCAAGTCCAACGTGGCCGACGCGATCCGGTGGGTGCTGGGGGAACAATCGGCGCGTGCCTTGCGCGGGACCGAGATGGCGGACGTGATTTTCAACGGGACGGACCTGCGCAAGCCGATGGGGATGGCGGAGGTGTCGCTCACGCTGGGTGGGGTGGAGGAGGCCCAGCTTCGGGCTGCGGGCCTGAATCTGGACTTTCACGAGCTGACCATTACCCGGCGGGTCTATCGTGACGGCGGCAGTGAATACTTTCTGAATCGGGCGCCGTGCCGGCTCCGGGACATCCAACAGCTCTTTGCCGGCACGGGGATCGGGCGTGCCAGCTACAGCATCATGGCGCAGGGCAACATCACGCAGGTGTTGTCCAGCAAGCCGGAGGATCGCCGGTTGGTTTTCGAGGAAGCGGCGGGCATCACCCGGTTCAAGTCCCAGAAACGCGAGGCGCTGCGGAAGCTGGAGGCCACCGAGCAAAACCTGCTGCGGGTCTCGGACCTGATTCGCGAGGTCAAGCGACAGATCGGTTCCCTGCAGCGTCAGGCGGGCAAGGCCCGTCGCTACCGGGCGCTCCAGGCGGAGCTGCGGCATCTGGAGACCCAGCTTGCGCGTCACCAGTACGACGTCTGGTCCGGCGAGCTGCAGCAGATCGAGCATGCCCTTGCCGGATGTCTGGGCGCCATTGCGGAGGCCGAGTCGGCGGTGCAGACCGGTGAGGCGGCCCTGGCGGAGCAGCGGGAGGGCTTGAATCAGTTGCTGTCGGCCCTGACGCGCTTGCAACAGTCGGCAGCGGAGATCAAGGCGGCGATGGACCATCGCGAGCAACAGGTTGCTTTTTGCGAGCAACGCATTCGCGAGCTGGTGGCGCGTGACGAGCAGGCCTTTGCCGAACTGACCCACCTGGAGGAACAGCACCGGATCACCGAGGAAAGCCTGCGGCTGGCGCGGGAACAGCTCGAGCAAGCCCGCCAGGGTTTGCTCCGGAACGAAGCCACGCATCAGCAGCGGCGCCAGGCGCTGCAGTCTGTCGAGGAGGAGCTGAGGCGGCACGAGGAACTGTTGCGCCGGGCGCAGTCGGAGGCCTTCAACCACGCCCAGGAGCTGGCGCGGTTGCGGAACAACCTGCACCAGACGGAGGCGCAGCAGCAGGCCCGGCTGGCGCAGCAGGAGAAGCTGTCGGCCGAAAAGCTGCAGCTTGAGACCGAGCGGGATCGGCTGGAAGCCCGGCTGGCGGAGTTCGAGACCCGGGTGGCTCGCGAGAAGGAGGACGCCGAATCGCGGCGCCGTGTGGTGGCGGAACGTCAACAGCGGCTGCGCCAGCTTCAGGAGGAACTGGCGGCGGCCGCGGCGGAATTGGACAAGCTGCTGCAGAGCCAGGCCGGGATCCGTTCCCGCCTGCGGGTGCTCGAACAACTGGAGGAAAGCCGGGAGGGGTACGATCCGGGTGCGCTGGCGGCGCTGCGCCGCTCCCGCGAGGTCCTGGGGTCGCTGGCCGATCACATCCGCGTGCCGGACGCGTACGTCGTGGCCATCGAACAGGCGCTGGGGCACCACCTGCAACTGGTACTGACCGAGCATCCGGAGGCTGCGCAGTCGATTCTGGCCGATCTGTCCCGGAACAAGGCGGGCCGGGCCAGCGTGGCCGCGCTGGCTCTGCAGCCTCGGCTCGGACCCTCGGCGGGGCCGGGGCCCGACTCCGTGCCGCAGTCGCCGGCGCCGGCCGATCCCCCCGCGGATGCGGGTGAGGGCACCTCCCGTGCGATCCGCGCTCTGGACGTTGTGGAGGCCGATCCGCGCGTGCAACCGTTGCTCCAGTCGCTGCTGGGCCGGACCTACATCGTGCCGGACCTGGCCACCGCCACCGTGCATCTCTGCAACGGACAGGCCGGATGCGATTTTGTGACGCTGCAGGGCGAACTGCTCAGCCGGCATGGTGTGTACACCGGCGGGTATTTGAACGGCCAGGGGCAGGGCAGGGGACCGGCCTCCATCCTTGGGCGCAAGAATCAGATTGCCGAACTGCGGAGCGAGTTGGCGCGGCTGGACGAGGCCGTCGCGGCCGCAGGGCGTCGGCGGGGAGAGTTGGCCAGTGAACAGACCGCTCTCCAGGCCGGCCTGCAGGAGGCTCAAACCGAGCTCCGACAGCAGGAGGTCGCCATTGCCACGCGCGAGGGCGAATTGCGGGCGCTGCAAAACGCCCGGCAGGCACTGGTGCGCAAACTCGAGACGGTCCACTACGAGGCCGAGCTCCTGGCCCGCCAGCTCGAGGAAGCCGGGGAGCGCCGCGCCCGGTGGGCCGCGCAAATCGCCGCCGCCGAGGAGAAGGAGTCGGAGATTCGTTCCCGCGTCGAGGGTCTGTCTGCGCGTCTGGAACAGTTGCGGCAGCAACGCGAACAGGCCCAGGCTGCCCTCAGTGACGCCCGCGTGGCCCTGGCGGCTGAACAACAGCGGGTGACAGCCGTTGAGCAGCAGGTCGGCGCGCTGGAACAACGGCTCCAGGAGCTGTCAGCGCGGGCGGAACGCTGCCGGAACGACCTGGGTGAGAGCGCCGCGCGAAAGCAACAGGCCGAACAGGAGGCACAGTCGGCCCGTGAAGAACTCGTTCGGCTCCAGTCCGAGCGTTCGCGCCTCAACGAGGAGCTGGCTGCGCGCGAGCAGGAACGGACGCAACGCGAGGCTGCGCTGGCACAGGTGGAGGCCGAGCTGCGCGCCGCCCGGCAGCGCCTGGCCGGGTTGCAGGAGCGGCGCAGCCGGCTGGAGATCGAACGCGCGCAGCACCAGCTGCAGATTGAGAACCTCTGCCGCCGCATCGAGGAAAAGTATCAGGTCCGCCTCCAGGACGTCCGCAGTGAGTGCATCACCATCACCTACGCGGATGAGGGCCCCGCGCGGGTCCAGGTGCTGACCCCGGAGGAGATGGCACAGGCGGGCCTGGCCACGGATTGGGACGCTGTGGCCCGGCAGGTGGAAGCCCTGCAGAAGCGGCTCGACGAAATGGGCGCGGTCAATCTCGTGGCCATCGAGGAGTATGAAGAGGCCGAGCAGCGGCACCAGTTCCTCACCCAACAATACGAGGACCTGGTCCAGGCCAAGGCGCGCCTGCTGGAGGTGATCCAGCGCATCAACACCGAGACGCGCCAGATGTTTCTGGAAACCTTCGAGCAGATCCGGCTGAATTTCGCCGCGCTCTTCACCGAGGTGTTTGGCGGCGGCAGTGCCGATCTGCGTCTGATGGACGAGAACGACGTACTCGAGTCCGGCATCGAAATCCTGGCGCGGCCTCCGGGAAAGAAACTGCAGACCATCAGTCTCCTGTCCGGCGGCGAACAGACCATGACCGCCGTCGCACTGCTGTTTGCCATCTACCAGGTCAAGCCCAGCCCGTTCTGTGTGTTGGACGAGTTGGATGCCCCGCTGGACGAGGCCAACATCGGGAGGTTTCTCCGGATTCTGCAGCGGTTCTTGAATCACTCGCAGTTCATCATCATCACGCACAACAAGCGGACCATCAGCATGGCCGATGTCCTGTACGGCGTGACCATGGAGGAACGCGGCGTCAGCAAGATCGTCAGCGTCCGTTTCCGCCGCGAGGACGCCGGCGGTGGCGTCGCGGATCGCGCCGGGCAGGACCGCCCGGGCGGGGACGTGGGCCAGGCTCCCGGAACCGGGGCTGCCCCGGGCGGAAACGGCGGTTCGCCGGAACCTGAGGATGAGCCCGCACTGGTGGACAGCACGGGCTGAGCGCGCCGGCGCCGCGGCATCTGTCGAGGGTTTGCGCCCACGCTGCGGACTCTTCCCAACCCCGGTTCGGGAAGGCTCACGGTCCGGGCTTGCTCCGGGCCCGGGGAGTGGCGAACCATCCGGGTGATGAATCTGGCGAACAAGCTCACCGTTTCGCGCCTGGGTCTGACGGTGCTGCTGGTCCTGCTGCTGGTGTTGCGGCTGCCCTATGCCGACACGGCCGCACTGGCTCTGTTCATCGCGGCCGCCGTGACGGATTTTTTTGACGGGCGGGTTGCGCGGGACCGCGGTCAGATCACGCCGTTCGGCGTCCTGATGGACCCGTTGGTGGACAAGGTGCTGGTGTGCGCCGTTTTCATTGCGCTGATCGAACGGGGTCGGTTGGACGCGCACTGGCCGGTGCAGGTGCATGCCTGGATGGCGATCGTGGTGGTGGTGCGGGAGCTGGCGATCACAGGCCTGCGATTGCTGGCGGCGTCGCGCCAGCTCGTGCTGGCCGCCGAACGATACGGCAAACACAAGACCACCAGCCAGATGATCGCCGTTGTGGCCCTGTTGACCTTGCTGGCGGTTCAGGAGTGGCCGGAGTCACTTTCGGCCTGGTTCCTGCCCTGGGTGCCGGTCGCGGCGTTGGTGATGCTGTGGCTGGCGGTCGTGCTGACGTTGTGGAGCGGGGCCATCTACCTTTGGCGAAACCGCTCGCTTTACCTGGAAGGCGTCTGAGGGAGGGAGGCCGCCGTGCCGGGCGGGCCGCCGGGAGGACCGACCCCGCCCGGGACCGACCCCGGCGGGTTTCCGCCGGCCAGAATCCATTGGCAGAAGCTGCCATCGGCCTCTAGATTATGCTGCCGTGGACCTCGCCAGGGTGCATCGAAACGGAGACGGTCCGGACCCGGTGCGGCGGGACCGACCGAACTGCAGGCTCCTGTCATCGTCATCTTCTCTCGTAGTGCTGCTCCGGCGGTGGTTGACGCCGGGCATCTTCCTCGCAACCGCCGGCATCGTTTGGGCGCAAGCGACCCTGACTCTGGTTCCCGAAGGGGCGGTGTGGCGTTGGCGAAAGGGGACCAACGAGGCGTCCAATCCGGTCGCGGCCTGGCGAGAGCGGGCCTTTGACGATTCTGCGTGGCCGACCGGCCCGGCCCCGTTTCATTACGGCGAGGGGCTGACCGTGGGGACCGAGATCCCCGACATGCGAGGCAACTACACCTGCATCTTCCTCCGCATCCCGTTTGTTTGGACGAACAGTCCGGCGGTGGTGGACCGGCTGGAGCTGCAGGCCAATTACGACGACGGGTTCGTGGCGTGGATCAACGGGGTGGAGATCGCCCGGGCGAACGTGGCGCCCGCGCAACCGGCGGTCACGACTCTGGCTTCTGCCGCGCACGAGGCGGGCACGTGGGAGGTCTTTGCCGTGTCGGTGAATCCGGCGATGGATCTGCTCCCGGGGACCAATGTTTTGGCGGTGCAGGTCTTCAACGTGTCGCGCACGAGCTCCGACCTCCGCTGGGATGGCCGCCTGACTGTGCAATTGCGGGCACCGCCCACACCACCGGAGCTGGTTGGCGTTCAGCCGCCACGCGACAGCAGGGTCTCGGACCTCAGCCGCGTGGTGTTGACCTTCAACAAACCGGTCCGGGGGGTGGACGCCCCGGATCTCTGGATCCAGGATCAACCGGCCGTGCGCGTGTGGGGGACTCCGGGGACGAACGTGTACGTGTTCGAATTTGCGCCCCCGCCGGCCGGGCTGGTGGCGATTTCCTGGGACGAAGGCCATGGCATCACCGATCTGGAAGGACAACCCTTCGACGCCACCGCGCCCTCGGCGCATTGGACCTACACAGTGGCCGACACGGTGCCGCCTTCGATTCTGAAACTTGCCCCGGCCCCCGGCGCCACCGTGGGACAACTGGACAGGGTGGAGGTTTGGTTCACCGAACCGGTGGCCGGCGTGGACGCTGCCGACCTCCAGGTGAAGGGCCGGCCGGCCACCGCCGTCGTCGGCTCGGGCGCAGGCCCCTACGTGTTTACGTTCGATCCTCCAGGGCCCGGCACCGTGCAACTCGAATGGTCACCCTCACACGGGATCGCCGATCTGGCACAGCCGCCCAATGCTTTTGCGGGCGGGAACTGGAGCGTCCAAGTGGAACCGTCCGGTTTCTCGGGAGATGTGATCCTCAACGAGTTCGTGGCGGTGAACCGGACCGGGCTGCGGGACGAGGACGGCGAACCGCAGGATTGGATCGAGCTGTACAATCGCGGCAGCAACACGGTGAACCTGCTGGGCTGGTCGTTGAGCGACGACCCGGATGACCCGCTCAAATGGGTCTTCCCTGCCGTGACCCTGGCCCCCGGTCAGTACCTGGTGGTCTTTGCCTCGGGCAAGGACCGGCGCAATCCTTCGGGTGGAAACCGGTTTCACCTCAACTTCCAGCTAAATGACTACGGCGAGTTTTTGGCTTTGTACCGACCGGATTATCCTCATGAGGCCGCGAGCGTGTGGGCGCCCCGGTATCCGGCGCAACGGACCGATATCGCGTACGGCCGGGCCCCGGACGGTCAGTGGCGGTATTTCGCCGTCCCCACACCGGGTGCGGCCAATGCGGGGACCTCGCTGGTAGGGATCGTGCCCGAGCCCCACGCCAGCGTGGCCCGCGGCTGGTTCGATCAGCCGTTCCTCCTGCACCTGACTTGTCCGCTCGCGGGAGCGACGCTTCGTTACACGACCGACGGGCGGGAACCCACGGCCACAACGGGCACCGTTTACACGGGCCCGATCTGGATCACCAATACCACCGTGTTGCGCGTGGCAGCCTTCGCGCCCGATCACCTGCCCTCCCACACCGTCACGCACACCTATCTCTTCCTCGAAAGCGTCATTCGCCAGCCCAACAACCCACCCGGTTTCCCCCAGACCTGGGGTACTTACGACAGTTTTCCTAACAACATCGTGCCGGCCGATTACGAGATGGACTGGGATCCCTTGCGGGTGGACCCCAATAATCCCGCCTCACCTGTGGACCCGGCCAGGCTGCAGGACCTGAAAGAAGGGCTGCTCGAACTGCCGGTGCTTTCGCTGGTCATGGATCCGGCCGACCTGTTCGAGTCCACCGGCCTCTACTGGTCGGCCAACGTCGTGAACAAAAATTTCCCCAACAAGCCGGTGTCGGTGGAGATGGTGTTGCCGGACGGGCGCACGGCGTTTGTGACCTCGGCTGGGATCGAGGCCCACGGCAACGCCAGCCGCGAACCGCGCAAGAATCCCAAGCACGGCTTCAAATTGAATTTCCGTGGCGATTTCGGGCCCGCCGTGTTGGAGTACCCGGTCTTTCCCGAGTCGCCCGTGAGCCGGTTCGACGATCTGGTGTTGCGGCCCGATTTCAACACCAGTTGGCGACATTGGTCGGACAGCCCGAACAACGGGGCAGGGGCCTATCAGCGGAGTCGGGCCAGCCGTTTCCGTGACGCCTGGATCAAACAGGCCTTCCGCGACATGGGCCAGATCGCCAGCCACAACCGATATGTACACCTTTTCCTGAACGGCCTTTACTGGGGCGTCTACGACATCAGCGAGCAGCCCACCAAACATTTCGGCGCGGCCTATTACGGCGGAGACGACGACGAATACGACGCTTATGACCAGGGGATCCTGCGCGCCGGCACGGCCGAGGTGTACAACGCCATGGTGAATCTCACCGGATTGTCCGACAACGCGCGCTACGAGCAGATGAAACAGTATCTAGACGTGCCCCAGTACATTGACTACGTGCTGTTGCACTTTTTCGTGGGGCACCAGGATTGGGGATTCAACAAGAACTGGCACGCCGTGCGGCCCCGCCGGCCCGGTGGCACCTTCAAGTTTTTCCCGTGGGACGGGGAGTGCATTTTGCTGAACGAGGACGTCAATCGCGTAGCCAACACCGACGTGCCGGCCGGATTGCACGCCAAACTGGTGGCGAATGCGCAGTACCGATTGGATTTCGCCGACCGGGTTTACAAGCACATGCTGGCCCCGGGCGGCGCGCTCACGCCCGAGGCGAACATCGCCCGCTGGCTCCACTGGTCCAACCTTCTTTATCGGCCGATCGTGGCCGAATCCTGCCGGTGGGGTGATTACCGGCGGGACGTCCATCCGTGGCAGGACGGCACCTTTGTCCTGTACACGCGCGAGACCCACTGGCAGCCGGAGAACCAGCGGATGGTGAGTTCGTACTTCGTCAACCGGCCCCGGATCGTCCTGGACCAGCTCCGCGCCGCCGGTCTCTATCCCAACGTGGATCCGCCGGAATTCCGGTTGGGAAGCGTCACCGGGCCGGTCTCCGCCGGTGGACCGGTGGCCCGCGACACGCTGCTGGTGCTGCGGAATCCCGGAACCAGCGGGACCATTTATTACACAACGAACGGGACCGACCCACGCGTGTACTACGCCGGCACCGTCGCCCCCGCTGCGCAGGTTTACATCAAGCCCATTGTCCTGCGTGACACCGTCACCATCAAAGCTCGCGTGTTGGCCGGCGGCACCTGGAGCGCCCTCAACGAGGCGACCTTCCGCGTGGCGGAGCTCACCCTCCCGCTGGCCATCACGGAAATCAATTACAACCCACCGGGCGGCGAGGCATACGAGTTCATCGAGCTGCAGAACCTCGGGACACGCCCCCTGGACCTCGGCGGCTTCAGTTTCGAAGGGGTTTCATTCGTCTTCCCCATCGGCACCGAACTGGCCGGCGGCGGGGTCATTGTCCTGGCGAACAACGCCAATCCCGCGGCATTTGCCGCGCGTTATCCGGGCGTGCCCGTGTTCGGTTACTTCGGCGGCAATTTGGCCAACGGTGGCGAACGGTTGCGCCTGCTGGACCGCCAGGGTCGGCCGGTGTTGACCGTGCAGTACGACGATGACAATGGCTGGCCACGGACGGCCGACGGCAGCGGCGCCACTCTCGAGCTGGTGGATCCTGCCGCCGATCCCAGCGCACCGGCGGCGTGGCGGGCCGGCCCCCAGCCCCACGGCACGCCGGGTTGGGTCGCATGGTCCGCACCCTCCCAGGCGCGCGTCCGGATCAGCGAGGTCATGGCCGAGAACACCGGGTCGGTGACGAACGACGGGGCGTTTCCCGATTGGATCGAACTCCACAACCCTGGCGAGCTACCCGTGGATCTGGGCGGTTGGAGCCTCAGCGACGACAGTGACCCGCGCAAGTACGTGTTCCCGCCCGGGATCACCCTGCCCCCCGGTGGTTACCTCGTGGTGTGGTGCGACGACCGGACCAACAGCCCCGGGTTGCACACCGGCTTTGCCCTGAGCCGGCGCGGCGATCACGTCTTCCTCCACGATCCGCAGACCAACCGCGTCGATGCACTCAGTTTCGGACTGCAGTTGGCAGATTTCACGCTGGGCCGTGTGAACGACGAGTGGCAACTCTGCCGGCCCACACCCGGCGCGGGCAATCAACCGGTCGCACCGGCTTCGCCCACCAACCTGGTGATCAACGAATGGTTGGCCAACGCCCCGCCCGGGGGTTTCGACTGGGTGGAACTTTACAACCGCGACACCAACGCACCGGTCGCTCTCCGAGGTTTGTACATGGAGAGCCCCCGCGCCGTGGTGGAACTCCGATGGCTGTCCTTCGTCCCGGCCGGTGGCTACGTTCAGCTCCGGGCCGAGCCGGAACCCGGGCCGGACTCGCTGGGGTTCGCCCTGCCGGCCGAGGGGGGAACGTTGACCTTGTACAGCGCCGACGGCGAAGTGATGGACCGGATCACGTATGCCTCGGCAGCCGAGGGGATCTCCCAGGGCCGGTACCCGGATGGTGGCCCGACGGTGGTGGCATTCCCCGGTTCCGCAAGCCCGGGCGCACCCAATTACCTCCCGGCATGGAACGGGCCTTATTTGAATGAGATCCTGGCCCGGAACAACCGTGCCGCACTGGCGCCCTGGGGCCGGTACGCCGATTTCATCGAGCTCTACAACCCGGATTCCCAACCTGTCTCCCTGGCCGGGTGGGCGCTCGGACGCGGCCCCGCCACCGGCCGAAACCGTTGGACCTTCCCGCCCGGGACAAGCATTCCGCCCGGGGGTTACCTCGTGGTGTGGTGTGACCCCGACCGGGCACCCAGCGGGGAAGGGGAGCCGGACTTGAACAGCGGTTTCGCCCTGGATGGCGATGCTGACGAGGTCCTGCTGTTCAATGCGCCCGGTCAGGTGGTGGATCGCGCGGCTTACGGCCCGCAGGTACGGGACCTGCCGCTGGGCCGCATCGAGGATGGCTGGGCCCTGCTCGCAGCCGCCACACCCGGTGAAACGAACGCCCCGCCGGCGGAACTGGGTCCGGTGTCCGCCCTCCGTATCAACGAATGGCTGGCCGCTGCACCGGCCGAACCCGACTGGTTCGAGCTCTACAACACCGATGCCCGCGCCATCCGCCTCGACGGACTCCGCATCTCGGATGACCCGTCCATTCCCGGCCGAACCCGTTTCATCGTGCCCCCGCTGAGTTTCATCAGTGGCCGTGGCTGGGTCCGGTTTGTCGCCGATGGCGACCGCGGTGCGGGTGCGCACCACGTCAGTTTTGCCCTGGACTCGCTCGGGGAGAGCCTCCTGCTTTACTCGGCCGACGGTCAACTGCTCGATTTCGTGGCGTTCGGTCTGCAAACGCCCGGGATCACGCAGGGGCGCCTGCCCGATGGCAGCACGAACATCACCGCCTTCACCCTCCCCTCTGCGGGCGCGCCAAACCACCTCCTGCTGACCAACGTGGTGATCAGCGAAGTGCTCTCCCACACCGACCCGCCTTTCGAAGACGCGGTCGAGATCCTGAACCTGAGCGACAGCCCTGTGGACATCAGCGGCTGGTACCTCAGCGACAGTGCCACCGATCCGAAGCGCTATCGCATCCCGGACGGCACGATCCTGCCGGCCCGGGGATATCAAGTGTTTTATCAGGCCGACTTCGGTTCGCCGGACGGTGAACAGGACGCGCCGCCCCGATTCAGCTTCAACTCCGCCCACGGCGACGAGGTCCACCTGTTCGAAGCCCGGCCCGACGGCACGCTCACCGGTGCACGCGCCAGCGCCGTGTTCGGGCCCGCGCCCAACGGGGTTTCCTGGGGTATCCACCCCACGAGCCAGGGCCACGACTTTACGCTGTTGAGTTTGCCCACGTTCGGCGTCTCACAGCCTTCCAGCCTGGAGCATTTCCGCACCGGACGCGGCGCTTCCAATGCCCCGCCCTTGATCGGTCCCGTCGTCATCAACGAGATTCATTACCAGCCACCGGAGGACTTGGACCCGGGGGACGGCGGATCACTGGAATTCATCGAACTCTACAACCTGGCGACGACCAATGTGCCCCTCTACGATCCGGCACACCCCACCAACCGCTGGCGTCTCGCCAATGCCATCCGGTTCGAGTTCCCACCCGGCTTGGCGCTGCCGCCGGGCGGGTATCTCCTGGTCGTTCCGTTCGATCCGCAAACCAACCAGGCGCTGTTGCAGCTCTTCCAAACGCGCTATGGCGTCACGGACGTGCCCATGGTGGGGCCGTGGGACGGCCGCTTGGACAATGCCGGGGAAACGATCGAACTGCTGAAACCCGACACACCCCAGGCACCTCCACACCCGGACGCTGGTTACGTCCCGTACTATCCTGTGGACCGGGTTTCTTACCGGCCCGCACCGCCCTGGCCGGACGCTGCGGCCGGTGGGGGCGCCTCCCTCCAACGCATTCGCCCCGACTTTTACGGGAACGACCCTGTCCACTGGAAGGCCGAGGCACCCACGGCAGGCCGGACCAACGCACCAGCCGGCCAGGAACCGCCCGTGATCCTGCAGCCACCGCAATCACTGGCCCTCCGGCTGGGCGACACCGCCGAGTTCCGCGTCCAGGTCGGTGGACCGGCCCCGTACGAATTCCAGTGGTACCATGGTGGTACGCCCCTTGCCGGGGCCATCGGTCCGGTGCTGACGTTCACGGTGGATTCGCCCGATCAGGCCGGCCCGTATCGCGTCCGGGTCTCCAATCCCTACGGCACGATCCTCAGTCCTCCGGCCACGCTGACTGTCTGGGTGCCGCCCCAGATCGTCCAAGCCCCGGCCGACCTGACCGTCGCGCTTGGTGCAGAGTTCACCCTCCGGGTCGAGGCAACCGGCACGCCTCCCCTGGCCTTCCAATGGCAGCGCGATGGCGTGGACCTGCCCGGCGAAACCGCCGCCACGCTCCGGGTCTCCTCGGCCGGACCCACCGACGGCGGCCTCTACCGCGTGATCGTGACCAACGTGGCCGGCAGCACCAGCGCCGTGGCGCGAGTGACCGTGCAGGCGCCGCCGGTGCTGACCCTCCAGCCCGCAGGCGGGTTCGCCGTGCCCGGCAGCCGGTTCGAATTCCACACCAGCGCCAGCGGCGATCCGCCGCTCAGCTATCAGTGGTATTTCAACGGAACGTCCCTCGCAGGCGCCACGAACCCTGTTCTGGTGCTCGACCCGGTCGGCACGGAGCACGCAGGAACGTACACCGTCGCAGTCAGCAATCCGGCGGGAACCGTGTGGAGCCAGCCGGCCGTCCTGGAGGTGGTGCAGCCGCCCCGCCTCGTGGGCCTCGGCTGGACGGAAGAAGGCGAGTTCCAAGCCGTGTTGCTGGGTGAACCCGGTCGCTTGTACGCCGTGGAGGCATCGGCGGACCTGCGGGAATGGACAGAGGTGGGTCGTTGGCGGGTGCTGTCGGACTCGGTGATGTTCTTCGACTCGGCGGCGCCTGAACATTCCGTGCGGTACTACCGCGCGCGGTTGATCGAGTAGCCATCACGCCGGCCCGGGCGCGTCCGCGCCCGACGCTGAAATACCCCGGCCGGCACGGGCCGGGCCGGGCTTTACCTTTTTTGGCTATCTTTTTCCCGGAATGGCTTTTGTGCGGCTGGTCTCTTGCAAGGCGCCACGGACGTCCTAGTGTGGCGCCGAGGGGTTGCGCGCATGCGCCCCGAGCGACGGAGGAACCATGAAGACGCGGCGGGAGTTTCTGAAGACTTCATTGGCAGCCGGTGCCGTCCTTTCCCTGGGTGGTCTGGAGCGCCTGTTCTCGGCGGAGCCGACCGGGACGACTGCCTCGGCCACCCCCGCGGGCGGCGGCGCCGGTGGACGGACCGTGCTGGTGGCGGTGCGGGACGGCGAGCGCGCCGCCATGTTGGATCGTGCGCTGGCCGAGTGGGGGGGAATGAAGGCGTTCGTCAAGCCCGGGCAGACCGTGTTGGTCAAACCCAACATCGGTTGGGACGTGCCACCCGAACGCGGCGCCAACACGCATCCGGAGTTGGTTCGGCGGATCGTCGAACTGTGTTACGAGGCCGGGGCCAGGAGCGTGCAGATCTTCGACAACCCGGTGGACGAATGGCGGCGCGCATACGAGACGAGCGGCATCGAGGCCGTGGCGCGCGAGGCGGGGGCCACGATGATCAACGGAAAGGACGAGTCGCTCTACCGGAAGGTGCGCATCCCCCGGGGACAGAAGTTGCAGGAGGCGGAAGTCCACCGGCTCTATCTCGATGCCGACGTCGTGATCAACGTGCCTGTTCTGAAAACCCACGGCGGCGCGCGCATCACCGCATGTTTGAAAAACCTGATGGGCGTCGTCTGGGACCGCCGGGCGTATCACCGGCTGGACCTGCACCAGTGCATCGCCGACTTTCCCACGCTCCGCAAGCCGGAGCTCAACATCCTGGACGCCTACCAGCCCATGGTCCGCAACGGCCCCCGTGGCCGCAGCGCGGACGATTGCGTCGTGATGCGAACGCTGCTGGTGTCCCCCGATCCCGTCGCCGTGGACGCCGCCGGCGCGCGCATGCTGAATCTGGAGCCCGATCAGGTGGCGCACATACCTTTGGCGGCGCGGATGGGCCTGGGTACGGCGGACCTCGACCGGGTGGACATCCGGCGCATCCGGCTCGGTTGACCGGCCCTGCCGGCCCGAGGCGCGACCCGCTCGAACATGACACAGGGCCGGGCAGTCAACCCGGAAGCGGCCGGCCGGCAGGGGGCAAGCCACGACCCGGCCGCGGCGGCATGTTCGGAGCCTGCCCGCTGTCCCGGTGAAAAGGCGCAGCCGCACGGGCTCCGCCGGGCACGCGTGATCCTGGGGGCGATCCTGCTGGCCGCGTTTCTCTGGGTCTTTACCGACGTCCGGGAATCGGTGCCCACGTGGCTGGTGCGCGTGCTGCCGCGGAGCCAGTTCCTTCCCTCGTGGCTTTCGCTGGTGGCGGGGACCGGCACGGCCGTTGCGGGGATTCTCATCCTGGCCCTGACGCTGGGTTTCGGGCGCGTCTACTGCTCGGTGCTGTGTCCGCTGGGCCTTTACCAGGACTTCGTGTGGTGGGTGCGCCGCAGGCTGACGGGTTCCACGCGCCTGCCGTTCGTGCCTGCAAAGGAATCCTTGCGCGCGGCCATTTTCTTGGCTCTGCGCAGGCGGGACGCTGGCCGGTGGTGCCATCCTGTTGGCGTGGTTGGATCCGTACAGCATCTTCGGGCGGATCGCCACCCTCTGGTTTCGGCCGTTGGCGGCTTGGATCTCGAACGCCGCCACGGCCGCGTTCGGGGCGCTGGGCGTCGAGGGGTGGTACCGCGTGCCCGTCCCGTGGCGCTGGGGTTGGTCCACGGGGATTGCCGGCGCTCTGTTCCTGCTGGTGACGGCCCTGGCGGCTGCCCGGGGCCGGCTGTACTGCAACACGATCTGCCCGGTGGGGACTTTGCTGGGCTGGCTGGCACGACGTGCCCGTTGGCAGCTGCAACTGGCGCCGTCCCGATGCCGCAAGTGCGCTCGTTGCCTGGAGGTCTGCAAGGCGCAGTGCGTGGATCTGCGGCGTCAGGCGTTGGACTTCTCGCGGTGTGTCCTTTGTTTCAACTGCCTGACGATTTGTCCGGAGCAGGCCGTGAGGTTTGCACGGCGCCCATGCTCGGAAGCCGCTTCGGAGCCGGTGTCCAAGCCGGTGGCGAACGCCGCCCGGCGCAGCTTTTTGATGCAGCTGACGGGGTTGCTCGTCTGGGGGCCTGCCCTGCTGAGAGGGAGGCGCGCCGCCGCCTCGGCTCCCGGGGTGCAGCTCCCGGCACCTCCGACCGCCCCGGTGCAGGCAGCGGTGCCGGCCACGCCGCCGGGGTCCCTGGGTCTGCGACATTTCCTGCGGCATTGTACGGCCTGTGGCCTGTGCGTGACGGTCTGCCCGACGCGTGTGTTGCAACCGGCCGGTTGGGAGGCGGGTGGGGCAGGGTTGATGCGGCCGCGGATGGACTACCCGCGTGCCTTCTGCAACTACGATTGCCACCGGTGCGGTGAGGTCTGCCCCACGGGTGCCATCCGGCCCCTGCCCCCGGAGGAGAAGAAACTCACCAAAATCGGCGAAGCGGAACT
Organism: Limisphaera sp. 4302-co; assembly: GCF_049537155.1. Lineage (NCBI taxonomy): Bacteria > Pseudomonadati > Verrucomicrobiota > Verrucomicrobiia > Limisphaerales > Limisphaeraceae > Limisphaera > Limisphaera sp. 4302-co. Next base: position 45,139 of record NZ_JBMVQZ010000012.1, on the reverse strand, counting down.
GACGTTGGACCGCTGTGTGGTGGTGTCGCAGGGGACCGACTGTGCAGCCTGCTCGGAACATTGTCCGACGCAGGCGGTGACCACCAAGCCGTACAGGGACCACCTGCGCGTGCCGGATCTGCATCCGGAACTGTGCATCGGCTGCGGCGCCTGCGAGTACGCGTGTCCGGTGCGCCCCGTGCGCGCCATCGTGGTGCGCGGCTGGGCCGAACACGGTCGGGCCGAAAAATGGAAGGAGACCCCGCCGCCGAGACTGCCCGGCACGGAGGATTTCCCCTTTTGAAGCCCTGTCGGGGAAGCTGCGGATGGCACGCCGGCCGCGGGCCTTCAGTGCCTGCGCAGCAGCGGGACGATCTCCCGCAGCGTGGCCAGCGTTTTGGCCAGTTCGGACTCGACCCTTTCCCGGACTTCGGCGGGCACAGGTCGTTCCGGATCGCGCCATCCTCCGGCCCAGTCGAGCGTGCTCATGAGCGCCCCACCCAACCCCATGCTGAGGGCGTCCTCGTCGTCGCGACCGGCCAGGGTGCGCCAGGCCAGCGCCCAGCCGCGCACCGTGGGTTCGAACTGGTAACCGCCACCGCCGCTGACCAGCAGGGGCAGGCCGGTCTGCCGCAGGTGCCGCGCAATTTCCACCACCACGTTGTTGGTCGTCTGCAGGTGGGTGAGCGGATCGCCGGCCAGGATGTCCATGCCCAGCTCCACCACCAGCACGTCGGGCCGATAGGCTTCGATCAACGGCGGCACGACGGTGCGGTAGGCACGCAGATAGGCTTCGTCATAGGTCTGGGCCGGCAGGGGCACGTTGACGTTGTAACCGTGGCCGGGTCCCTCGCCCAGTTCGTGCTCGAACCCGCCCCAGGGGAACAGGGTTTTGCCGGACTCGTGCAGGGAGACGGTCAGGACGTCGTTCCGGGCGTAGAAAAAGGCCTGGACACCATCGCCGTGGTGGGCGTCCAGGTCGAGGTACATGACGCGCCGGCCGGCGGCTGCCAGACGTTCACAGGCAAGGGCCACGTCGTTGAGGTAGCAAAAACCGCCGGCTCGGTCCGCGTGCGCATGATGGAACCCGCCGTGGAGATTGAAGGCCACGCGGGCACGACCTTGCAGGAGCAGGTCGGCGGCATGAAGAGCCGCGCCGCAGGCCCAGCAGGCGTAGTCCCACAGATCGCGAAAGACCGGGGTGTCCGGTGCGCCGAGCCCGGCGTGGATTCCCTCCGGGGTTAGTTCACCCGCGGCGGCGGCCTGGAGCAGGTCGAGGTAACGCGGGGTGTGGAGGCGTTCGAGCTCGGCGCGGGAGGCCGGGCGACACGGTTCCTCGCGCAGCTCGCCGGTGCCGAGCAGGCCCGCGCCGAGGAGCTGGCGCCGCGTGGCCGTGGCGCGTTCGGTTTTGAAGGGGCAGTCGGGCGGGTACCGAAGGTTCTCGGTTTCCGGGGCATACACGAGCACCTGGGCGGACTCGCTCATGCTCGGGTGCGGCGGCTTTCAGACCGGCCGGCCGCTGGGGGCCGGCCGCGCCGGATCAGGTGAATTCAAGGTCGTAGTGATAGACGTTGCCGACGAGTCGGCTGCTGACCTTGCAGTCCGCCTTGTTGAAGACGGCCTGCATGGCCTTGTTTTCCACCAGCACCTCGGCGGTGAAGCCGCTGATGCCATTGCGGCGGGCGATGCGCATGAGGTGCTTGAGCAGAAAGGTGCCGATCCCGCGTCGTTGCCAGGCGTCGTGCACCGTGAAGGCCACCTCGGCCCGGTTGGTCTTCGGGTTCAGGTAGTAACTGCCGATGGCGATGATCTGGTCCCCGGCCGGATCGGGCAGCACGCCCACGATGCAGACGTCGTTGCGGTGGTCGATGTACACGAAATCCTCGATCTGCCGCCGCGGGATGACCCCGTCTTTGACCGCCTGCATGAAGCGGAAATAGATGGACTGCTGCGACAGGCTGTAGAAGTGCTCGCGCATGCGGGGCACGTCCGTCGGATGAATGGGCCGGAAATTGATGAGCGTCCCGTCGCTGAGCAGCAGGGTGGTGCGGAGTTCCTTGGGCCCGATGATGATCTTGCCCTCCTTGTCGGCCATTTCCGCCGAGAGATACTTGGCCTCGATGGCCTCGCGCAGCAGCTGCGCCCGGAACTTGGGGTGGGCGATGCTGATGAGGGCCAGCGCACGCTCGGAAACGCTCTTGCCGTGCAGGTAGGCCACGCCGTACTCGGTCACCACGTAGTTGACACCGGCCCGCGTGGTCACCACGCCCGCGCCGGGGCTGAGCCGGGTCACGATGCGCGAAACGGTCCCGTTCTGGGCGGTGGAGGGCAGGGCGATGATGGCCTTGCCGCCCGGCGCCTTGGCGGCGCCGCGGTTGAAGTCCACCTGGCCGCCCACGCCGCTGAAGAATTTCGAGCCCAGGGAGTCCGCGCAAACCTGCCCGGTCAGATCCACCTCCAGGGCGACGTTCACCGCCACCATCTTGTGCTGCTGGCTGATGATGTACGGGTCGTTGACGTATTCGGTGGGCTGGAAGGAGAAGACCGGGTTGCGGTCGATGTAATCGTACAATTTGCGGGTGCCGAGGCAGAAACTGGTGACCACTTTGCCGCGGTCCAGGGTCTTGCGTTTGCCGTTGATGACCCCCGATTCGATCAGCGGGATGATGTCGTCGGTGATCATCTCGGTGTGGATCCCCAGGTCGCGTTTGTGGCCCAGGAAGCCCAGAAGCGAGTGGGGGATCTTGCCGATGCCCAGTTCGAGAGTCGAACCGTCGTCGATCAGGGCCGCGACGTACTCGGCGATCTGCCGGGTGACGTCGGTCACCTCCGCTGGCGGCACTTCGACCAAGGGATCCTCACAGGGCACCAGCACGTCCAGCTTGAGCACGTCCACCAGCGAGTCCCCGTGCGTCCAGGGCATGTTGGGATTGACCTGGGCGATGACCAGCGAGGCGTTTTCGATGGCGCTTTTGACGATGTCCACCGAGATGCCGAGGCTGCACATGCCGTTTTCATCCGGCGGGGTCACCTGGATGAGGGCTGCGTCGAGGGGCAGTTGGCCGGAATGGAACAGGCGCGGAATGTCCGACAGATGAATGGGCGTGTAGTCGCCCAGCCCCTCCTGGATGATGTCGCGCACGTTCTCGGCGATGAAGAACGAGTTCACGCGGAAGTATTTCGTGAGTTCCCGGTGCGCGTACGGCGCTTCGCCGAAGGTGAGCAGGTGAACGATTTCCGTGTCGGGCAGCTGGGCTGCCCGGGCCGTCAGCGCCCGGACCAGGGTCAACGGCTCGGCACAACCGGTGCCCACGAAGATGCGTTGACCGGGGCGGATCCGCCGGACGGCCTCCTCGGCCGTCTGGATCTGGGCGGCGTATTTCTCTTTCCAGTTCGGATCGTATTTAATGGGCGACTTGCTCATGGCGGGAAGGTTCGATGCCGGAAAGGGTCATGCGCGCGTCGGCCACGTACGGTCGCATGCCCACCGGACCGACGACGAACGGATTGATGTCCAATTCCCGGATCTGCGGATAATCCGTGGCCAGTTGGCTGATGCGTTGGAGGGCACTGGCGATGGCCTCCAGGTCCACCGGTTCCTGCCCGCGGGCCCCCTGCAGCAGCGCATAGGAACGCGTGCTCTTGAGCATCTGCATCGCCTCGTCCTGGGTGATGGGGGCCAGATAGAACGTCACGTCCTTCATCACCTCCACGAAAATGCCCCCCAGACCGAACATGAGCAGGGGACCGAAGTTCGGGTCGCGCGTCATGCCCAGAATGACCTCGCGCCCGCGCGGCCCCATCTTCTCCACATACGCACCCCGCACGCGTGCCCGGGGCGCCTTGCGCTGGATGCGCACCATCATCAGGTCGAAGGCATCCCGGACCTGGTCGGCCGTGGCCAGGTTGATGCGCACGCCTCCGAAATCCGATTTGTGGATGATGTCGGGCGAGGAGATCTTCAGCACGACCGGATAGCCGATGCGCTCCGCCACCTCCACCGCCTCGTCCGCGCTGCGGGCCAGTTGACCCGGCAGCACGTTGAAATCGTAGGCGCGCAGAATTTCCTTGGCCTCCACCTCGCCCACCTGGGGGGAACCGCTGCGCACATGCCATTGGAGCACCCGGTTGACGCGGCGGCGGTTGACTGCGATCCGAGCCACCACGCGGGGCGGCCGGTTGCGCCAGGCGGCGTAATCCACCATGGCTTTCAGCGCGGCCACCGCCCGCTCGGGCGACGGATAGTTGGGAATGCCCGCACCGACCAACAGTTCCTGCGCCGCCGCCACCTCCTGGCCGCCCATGAACGCGGCCAGGACCGGTTTGACCCCCCGGTGCGCCTCGATCAGGCGACGCGCCAGCTCGGTGGGCCGCGTCATGTTCTGCGGGGTGACCAGCACGATGATCGCGTCAATGCCCTCGTCCTCCTGAATGAGTTCGAACGCCTTCATGTAGCGGTCCGGATCCGCATCGCCAATGACGTCCACAGGATTCCCCACGGACGCAGCCGGCGGCAGCGCCTCGCGCAGGCGCTGTCGGATCGGTTCCGAGGGCGGCACCATCCGCAGGCCGCAGCTTTCGGCCGCGTCGGCCGCCATGATGCCCGGACCGCCCGCGTTGGTGATCACCACCACCCGGTTGTTGCGCGGCAGCGGCTGGGCCGCGAAGGCACGGGCATAGTCGAACAACTCCTCGAAATGCACCGCGCGAATCACCCCCGCCCGTTTGAACGCCGCCCCGTAGGCCATGTCCGCCCCGGCCAGACTCCCCGTGTGCGACGATGCGGCCCGCGCACCGGCCTGCGTGATCCCCACTTTCAGGACGATCACCGGTTTGACCGACGCAGCCGCCTCGGCCACCTGCAGGAATTTGTTTCCGTCGGTGATGTTCTCCAGGTAGCTCACAACCACCCGGGTCTCCTTGTCCTGCGCGAGTGCCTCCAGGAAGTCCGCCTCGTTGAGATCGGCCTTGTTTCCGATGCTGAGCACCTTGCTCAGCCCGAGCCTTTCCTTGACCGCCCAGTCCAGGATCGCCACGCAAAGCGCACCGGACTGGGAGATCACCGAGATGGGCCCCGGCGGCGGCAGGGCCGCCGCAAACGTCGCGTTCATCCGGTGGTGAATGTTCATCACGCCGAGGCAGTTGGGACCCATCAGACGAATCCCGGCCGCCTTGCAGCGTTCGACCAACACCCTCTCCAGCGCCGCACCTTCCGGACCCACTTCCTTGAACCCCGCGGTGATCACCACCACGGCTTTCACCCCGACACGGATCGCGCTCTCCAGGGCCTCCATCACCGCCTTCGGCGGCACCACGATCACCGCCAGGTCCACCGGTTTCCCGTAGGCGTCCAGGCTCGGATAACACTTCAGCCCGAGCACCTCGTTCGCCTGCGGGTTCACCGGCACAATCGTTCCTTGAAAGCCGCTGGCCAGCAGGTTGGCCACCACGGCATGCCCCACCTTGCCGGGGCTCCGGGAAGCCCCGATCACGGCCACCGTGTTCGGAGAAAGCAGCGATTCCAGCATAACATTCCGCGTACCGGGCCCTTGCACGGGACCGGGGACGTCACGCGTCCCGGCAGGCTCCGGGCCCAACCTTCTCATGTTCCGGGGAGCGGATCACCCGCCCAGCTCGCCCGGCCCCAGCAAAATGCCCGAACCATCGGCCCGTGCTTGGCCCGCGTTGCCAAAAGCTCATCCTTTTTTGGGATCCACGGGCCAAAGTCCGACATTTCACCGCCATGGTGGGCTGAACCGGGACGCGTAGCAAGCGTGGCAGGATTCCGGTGTGACAGGGCCGTTTCTTTTGCGAACCACTCGATCGCGGGGATGGGGTGAGGCGGCCTGAAACAGGAAAGCCGGGAACCTTGTCCGGGTGAGGACCTGCCCCTGGATGAGCGACCCCGTCTGTGAAAGCGTTCCCGGGCCCGGCCGCGCGTAACCTTGCGCGAAGCGGCGGCTCAGCCCCAGGATGGAGCCGCTCACGCGGCTCGCAGGTCGGCGAACGGACGTCAAACGGACATCAGAATGAAAGCGCTGGGTTCGATGATGGCACTTCTTCTGGCTGCCGGGATCCCGGGACCGGCGTGTGGAGCCGAACCGCCCGCTGCCTGGCCGCAGCGGCCAATCACCTTGGCGGAGGCACTCGACCTGGCACTGTCCCACAACGCCGAGGTGCGCAAGGCCCGCCAGGACCTGGAGGCTGCGACGGGCCTTGCCATTCAAACCCGGGCGGTGGCCCTGCCGCGGCTGGAGGCGAGCGCCGGCTACACCGTGCGAGAGAGCGGGGGCGTCGAACAGTTTCCGGTGCCGGGCCTGCCCCTCAGCTTTCCCAATGATCAATGGTCGGCCGGCATCCGACTGGTGCAAACCGTTTATCAGGGTGGCAGTCTCACCTCCGCGCGGCGTTCGGCGCGTCTGATTGAGCAACAGGCCCGGGCGGCTTATCAAACGGCGGTTGCCGACACCGTGCTGGCGGTGCGCACGGCGTATGCCGACGTCCTGCTGGCTGCGGAGATGGTCCGGGTGCAGGAGGCTTCGGTTCGGTTGCTCGAGGAGGAGCTCCGTCAGACCCGGCAGAGATTCGAGGCCGGCACGGTGCCACGTTTCAACGTGCTCCGTGCCCAGGTCGAGCTCGCCAATGCGCGGCCGCGCCTGATCCGCGCCCAAAACAGCCTGCGCATCGCCCGTCAACAACTGGCGCATCTTTTGGGGTTCGACGTCCCGGCGGAGTTTTCCGATGATCTGCCGTTGGAACCGGCGGACCGCCTTGAAGCTCCGGAAATGCGACCCGACCTGACCGCCGGATTGGAACAGGCCTTGAAACAACGGCCCGAGCTTGCCGTGTTGCGTCATGCCGAGTCTTTGCAGGCCGAAGCCGTGCGCCAGTCCCGGGCCGGATACAAACCCGCCGTGGAACTGTTCGCCGGTTACGATGTGCACAGCCCCACGTTTCGTGATGAACTGGACCGGGGCATCGGCGGGTGGTTGGCCGGGGCCCAGTTGCGCTGGAGCCTGTTCGACGGCGGAGCCACCCACGGCCGCGTTCTGGAGGCACAGGCCCGCAGGGAACGGGCCCGGGTGGAATGGGAGGACATGCGGCGGCGGATCGAGCTCGAGGTTCGCACCGCCTATTCGCGCCTGACAGAAGCGCAGGAAGTACTGGCCTCCACGGCGAAGGTGCAGGAGGAGGCCGAGGAGGCCCTGCGCCTGGCGCAGTCCCGTGCCGCCGCCGGGACAGGCACCCAACTGGACGTGCTCAGTGCCCAGACCGCCCTCACGGAAGCCCGTTCCATACACGCGCAGGCCTTGCGCGACTGCGTGGTCGCGCGCGCCCGCTGGGAACGTGCCCTGGGGCTGCCGGTCATCGAAGAAGCCTCCCGTTGACGCGCCGCATCGGTGTGGATTGGCGCAACCGCCTTGTTTCCTTCCCCTCGGTCGCGTCACCGCATGCGGTGCCCGCGCACAAAAACCGTGCGAGGCCGCAGGTCTCCGCAGCCGCACGGTGGGGGCTCTTCGGGTGTCAGGAGGGGTCACACCGCGAAGGCCCCGGGGTGGGCTGCCAGGGTGGTCGGGCCCGTGCAGGCGTGTGACATGGAGGGCCGGGCGGTGCCCGGAATGACGGGTGCGGAAACTGCCCGGTGAGGGAAGGCGGGAGGACGCCGGCGCGGCGGCGTCCTCCCGCAACGGACCGTGTGCTCAGACCCGGCCCTTTACCAGGATTTCGACCACCGAGGGATCGGCCAGGGTGGTGGTGTCGCCGATCTGGTCGGGCTGTCCTTCGGCGATCTTGCGCAGGATGCGGCGCATGATCTTGCCGGAGCGGGTCTTGGGGAGGGCGGGAGCGAACTGGATCTTGTCCGGCGTGGCGATGGGACCGATTTCTTTCCGGACGTGGGCGATCAGTTCCTTCCTCAGTTCCTCGGAAGGTTCCACGCCATCCTTCAGGGTGACAAAGGCGTAGAGGGCCTGGCCCTTGATCTCGTGGGGCATGGGCGCCACGGCGGCCTCGGCAACCTTGGGATGGCTCACCAGTGCACTTTCGACCTCGGCGGTGCCGATGCGGTGGCCGGAGACGTTGACCACGTCGTCGATGCGCCCCAACAGCCAGTAGTCACCGTCCTCGTCCACCCGGGCGCCATCCCCTGTGAAGTAGAGATCGGGGTACATGGTGAAGTAGGTGTCGATGAACCGGTCGTGGTCGCCCCATGTGGTGCGGGCCATGCCGGGCCAGGGTTTCTTGATGCAGAGTTTGCCGCCCTCGTTGAGCCCGCATTCGGTACCGTCGTCGCGCAACACGACGGGTTCGACGCCGAAGAACGGGCGGCTGGCGCTGCCGGGTTTCAGCACATGAGCCCCGGGCAGGGGTGTGATCATGTGCCCGCCGGTCTCGGTTTGCCACCAGGTGTCCACGATGGGGCAGCGTTCTTTACCGATGACGCGGTAGTACCAGATCCAGGCCTCGGGATTGATGGGTTCGCCCACCGTGCCGAGGACCTTGAGGGAGCTGAGGTCGTACTTGTTGGGCCATTCCTCGCCCTGCCGGATGAGCGAACGAATGGCGGTGGGGGCGGTGTAGAACTGGGTGACGCGGAACTTTTCGACGATCTTCCAGAACCGGCCCGGATCGGGCCAGGTGGGCACGCCCTCGAACATGAGGCTGGTGAACCCGTTGGAGAGCGGCCCGTAGACGATGTAGCTGTGGCCGGTGACCCAACCGATGTCGGCCGTGCACCAGAACCGGTCATCCTCTTTGATGTCGAACACGTACCTGGTGGTGAGCGTCACGTGGAGGAGGTAGCCTGCGGTGGAGTGCACGACACCCTTGGGTTTGCCCGTGGAACCGGAGGTGTAGAGCATGAAGAGGTAATCTTCGGCCTTCATGCGCTCCGGTTCGCACCAGGCGGGTGCCCGGGCCATCAGCTCGTGCCACCACAGATCCCGGCCCTCCTTCCAGGGGATCTCTGCCCCTGTCCGACGCACCACCACCACCTTCTCGATGCTGGGACAATGGGCAAGGGCTTCCTCGGCAATGCTCCTGAGCGGGATCTGCTTGCCGGCGCGCAGGCCCTGGTCGGCGGTGATCAGGATCTTGCAGGTGGAGTCATTGATGCGACCGGCCAGTGCCTCGGCGCTGAAGCCGCCGAAGACAACGGAATGGATGGCGCCGATGCGGGCGCAGGCGAGCATGGCGATGGGGAGTTCGGGGATCATGGGCAGGTAGATGCTGACCCGGTCCCCGCGTTTGACTCCGAGGCTTTTGAGCACATTGGCGAACCGGCAGACTTGTTCCAGCAGTTCCTGATAGGTGAGTTTGATCACGTCATTCTCGGGCTCGCCCTGCCAGATCAGGGCCACCTTGTTGGCCCGGCCGGTGCGCACGTGTCGGTCCAGGCAGTTGACCGAGACGTTGAGCTCGCCGTCCTCGAACCAGGTGTGTTGGATTTTGCGTTCCTTCGTGTTCCACACGTATTTCCGGGCCACGGTGGGTTTTTTGTACCATTCAAGCGCCTCACATTGCTCCAGCCAGAAGCCTTCCGGGTCCTTCACGGACCGCTCGTACATCTGCCGGTATTGCTCGGCGTTGATGTAGGCCTGCCGGACGAACTCCGGCGGGGGCGGGAAGGTGCGACGTTCCTGAAGCAGGGAGACGGTGGAGGTGGGTGTGGTCTGGTTGCTCATAAGCCGCGTTTAGGTTTCCGTCCTAGTTCGTGAGGAATCAAAGCACGCCACCCGCTGGTGTGTCAACCCGGACCGGACGGAAGGAGGGTGGGTGTTGGGGGTGGCGCGAGCCCGGCAGGCATCGGCCGGGCTGCGCTTTCCGGGGGTTGCCTCCGGCGGTGAGGGCGTGTGTTGGGAGGATGCGGGGCTGTGCCCGTTCGGCGCCTGCAGGCTGGCGGGTCATCAGCGCGGCTTTTCGAGGCGGACGGGCCTCAGACGTGGAAGCGGAACAGCAGCACGTCGCCGTCCCGGACCTCGTAGTCGCGGCCTTCGTGGGCGTAATGGCCCTGTTCGCGGGCCCGGGCCACCGACCCCGCTTCGACCAGGTCTTTCCAGAAGACGCGTTCGGCCCGGATGAAGCCGCGTTCGAAGTCGGTGTGGATCCTCCCGGCCGCTTTGGCGGCGGGTGTGCCGGCCGGGATGGTCCAGGCCCGGACCTCGCGTTCGTTGAAGGTGAAGAAGGTCCGGAGGTTCAGCAGGCGCCAGGTGGCGCGAATGAGTTCGTTCACGCCGGTTTCGGTGATGCCAAGGCTGCGGAGGTACTCTGCCGCCTCGTCGGGGCTCAGGTCCACGAGGTCACTTTCCAATTGGGCGCAGAGCGCGACGGTTTCGCAGCCGTGATGTTCGCGTGCGTATTGGCGGACGGCGCGCACGCGCGGATCCGAATCGAGCCGCGCGAGTTGCTCCTCCCGCACGTTGGCGGCAAGGACGGTCGGTTTGGCGGTCAGCATGGGACAGGCGGAGAGCAGGGTTTCTTCGTCCCGGGACAGACCGGCGGTGGAGGCGGGCCGGCCGGACTCGAGGTGGGTTTGGACGCGTTGCCAGAGCTGGTCCTCGGTCTGGGCGGCCTTGTTTCCGGCCCGGATCTCGCGCGCGAGTCGTTCGCGCCGCCGGCGCAGCACCTCCAGGTCTGCCAGTATGAGCTCCGTCAACACGATCTCGATGTCGCGGAGGGGGTCGGGTGTGCCGGTGACGTGCGCCACGTCGGGGTCGTCGAAACAGCGGACCACGTGCACCAGGGCGTCCACTTCGCGGATGTGGGCCAGGAACTGGTTGCCGAGGCCCTCGCCCCGGGAGGCCCCCCGGACCAGTCCGGCGATGTCCACGAACTCGATGGCTGCGGGTATGCGCGTTTCGACCCCGACGACGCGGGCCAGGGCATCCAGGCGCGGGTCCGGCACGGCGACGACGCCCCGGTTCGGCTCGATGGTGCAGAAGGGATAATTGGCCGCCGGGGCCAGGTGTGCCCGGACCAGCGCGTTGAACAAGGTGGACTTGCCCACGTTGGGCAGGCCGATGATCCCCGCCTTCAACATGGGGTCACTTTAGCGCCGCCGCGGGTCGGGGGCAGCCGGAATTGCGGCGGGCCTGCGGGCGGCTCAACGCGGCACCCGAAAGGGCAACGGTGCGCCGGCACCGGCTGCCTCCACGGCCTGGCGCATGACCTTCTTGAGTCGTTCCACTCCCTCGCCCAACCCCGCGGAGATGGCGAGCACGGGCGTGCGCGGCACGCGGCGCTTGAAACGGCGCAGATTCGCCTCGGCCGCGGGTTCATCCATTTTGTTGGCGACGACCAGTCGCGGTCGTTCCAGAAGCGAGGGATCGTACAGTTCCAGCTCCTCCAGCAGGTGGTGGTAATCGTCCCAGGGCTGGCGGCCGTCTGTGCCGGCCATGTCCAGGAGGATGAGCAGCACCTTGCAGCGTTCGATGTGTCGGAGGAAGGCGTGTCCGAGGCCCACGTTGCGATGGGCGCCTTCGATCAGGCCGGGCACGTCGCAGACGACCAGCCGGCGGTAGTCCGGGTATTCCACGATGCCGATCTGCGGATGCAGCGTGGTGAACGGATAGGGTGCAATCTTCGGCCGGGCCCGTGAGATGGCGGTCAGGAGGGTGGACTTGCCGGCGTTGGGGTAGCCGACCAGGCCGACGTCGGCGATCATTCGCAGTTCCAGCAGGAACTCGCCTTCTTCTCCCGGCTCGCCCGGTTGGGCGAAGCGAGGGGCCTGCTGGGTGGGGGTGGCGAAATGTTTGTTGCCCAGCCCGCCGCGGCCGCCCCGGCACAGGACGAATTCCTGGCCGTGCTCGGTCAGGTCGGCCACCAATTCACCCCGAACCGGTCCGGGAACGTGTGCCTTGTCCGCCAGGAGCGAGGCTGTCCGTTCGGGTTCGGGCCGGCCTGCGTAGGGCAACAGGGGCCGGACCGCAGTGGGCAGGCGGGTGGGTGGGCCCTTTTCCCGGGGGGCGGGTTTCTCCGGAGGCGGGCTCAGTCGCCAGACGAGTGTCCCGCAGGGCACGCGCACGATGAGGTCCCGGCCCGAGCGCCCTTTCATGCCCTTGCCCTGGCCGTGTTCACCGTCCTCCGCGATCAGCCGGGGCTGGTAGTACTGGGCGATGAGGTTGTTCAGGTCATGGTCGGCGCGCAGGATGACGCTGCCGCCGTCACCGCCGTCGCCGCCGTCCGGCCCGCCCTTGGGACGGTATTTTTCCCGCCGGAAGGCCACGCAGCCGCGACCTCCGTGTCCTGCGCGTGCGTAGATTTTGACCTCGTCGATGAACACGTTCGACTCGTTTTCGATCCGGATGCGTCGGGTCCGGTTGGTTTGTCCGGGCGCGCGCCCGCCCGGTCAGGGACCTGGTGGATCCAAGAAAAAAGGCGAGGCTTGCGCCTCGCCGGCAGGCAGACGTTGCGCGATCGGCTTCAGTTGCCGGCGGGCGATCCCGCGGCCACTGCCTCTGCAATCACATTGACGCGGCGACCGCCCTTGTCAAATGAGACGCGGCCCGACTTCAGGGCAAACAACGTCCAATCCCGGCCCACGCCGACGTTCAGGCCGGGGACGAACTTGGTGCCGCGCTGCCGCACCAGAATGCTGCCGGCGGTGACGAACTCGCCTCCGAACGCCTTGACGCCCAGGCGCTTGCTGTTGCTGTCGCGGCCGTTCCGGACGCTCCCCTGACCCTTTTTGTGTGCCATAAACCGATCCTCAAGCCCTGATTTCCTTGACCTTGATCACCGTCAGTTCCTGGCGGTGTCCCTGCAACTTGTGGTAGCCTTTGCGGCGTTTCATCTTCCAGATGATCTTCTTTTCGCCGCGCTTGTGGGCCACCACCTCCGCCACCACCGTTGCATCCGCCACGGTGGGCGTGCCCACGCGGACCTGACCGTCCAAGTTGACCAGCAACACGCGGTCAATGGTGGTCGTCTGGCCGGCTTGCACCGGCAGGCGTTCCACCTCGAGCGTGTCGCCCATGGTCACCCGATACTGTTTGCCACCCGTTTCGATGACTGCGTAACTCATGGTTTGCCCCTCAAGTGGGGCCCAGTATTCCAGCACAAATCGGGCCCTGTGTCAATGCTTGCGATGGATCATCCTCAGCCGGCGGGGCGGGGTCGTTTCGTGCGCCGGGCCCCGTTGATTGCAGGAAAGGGGCGGCCGAGCCCACGAATCCCCGGTCTGCCGCAGGCCGGTTCAGTTTCCGGCGCCGTTGGTCCCGGCCGGTGCGGGCGGATGGGTGGTCGGCGGCGTTCCTGCCGGGGTCGACACCGCCGGGGTGGCTGCCGGGTTGGTGGGGCCGGGCGGAGGCGCGGCCGCGGGCAGTGTGGTGCCGGGGCCGGGGAGGAGGGGCGCGGTCGTCTGGGTTTGAAGCTGTTCTTGGAACTCGCGCGTGGAGCGGCGGTGGTGTGCGCTCTGAAGGACTCCCAGAACGATCGTCAGGATGAAGAACAGGCCGGCGCAATACTTGGTGATGCGCGTCAGGACCGTGCCGGTGCCGGCTCCGAACAGGGCGTCGGTGGCCGAGCCGCCGAAGGCGAGTCCCGCGCCTGCCTCCTTCTTGGGCAACTGGACCAGCACCAGCAGGATCAGCAGCAGACAGTTCAGGACCAGCAGGAATGTGAGCAATCCGATGAAGAAGCCCATGGTGAGTGAATCAGATGGAGTTTTTTACGATGTCGGCGAAGCTGCGGACTTCCAGGGAGGCGCCACCGACGAGGGCGCCGTCCACGTCCGGCAGACACATCAGGTCGCGGGCGTTGGAAGGCTTCACGCTGCCGCCGTACTGGATGCGTACGCGGCGTGCGACGGCGTCGTCGTACATCCCGGCCAGCAGACCGCGGATGAATGCGTGGGCCTGCTGGGCCTGTTCCGGCGTGGCGTTGCGGCCGGTGCCGATGGCCCAGACCGGTTCGTAGGCGATGATGGTTTCCAGGATTTGCTCGCGGGTCAGACCGGCCAGGCTGCCGCGGACCTGCCGTTCCAGCACGGCCTCGGTACGGCCCTGTTCGCGTTCCTCCAGGGTTTCCCCCACGCAGACGATGGGTTTGAGTGCCGCGGCGTGAGCGGCCCGGGCCTTGCGGGCCACCCATTCATCCGTTTCGCCGAAGTAGGTGCGGCGCTCCGAGTGTCCGAGGATCACGTACCGGACGGAGAACTCCTTGAGCATGAAGGCGGCGATCTCGCCGGTGTAGGCCCCGGCCGGGTTTTCGTTCATGTTCTGGGCGCCCAGGCGGATGTTGGAGTCCAGCAGCAGCTTGGAGACCTCGCACAGGGCGGTGAACGGCGGGCAAACGACCAGGTCCACCTCCTTGACGCCGGCCAGCTCCAGCTTCAGACCCTTCACCAGGTCCACGGCCTCAGCGACCGTTTTGTTCATCTTCCAGTTGCCGGCGATGATCAGCTTGCGTTCCTTTTCCATGCGATTCTCTGCAGCATCGGTTTTCTTTGCGGGTTGCCGGTTTTTGTTCGGTTCCGTTCGGCTCGGGGATGAGCTGCGGAGCGGGTGCTCAGCCACAGCAGCAGGCGCAGCTTCCACCGCTGCTCTCCGGCCGGTCGGTCAACGCGGCCACGCCCGGCAGTTCACGGCCCTCCAAGAACTCCAGGCTGGCGCCGCCACCGGTGCTCATGAAGGTGACCTGCGAGCCCAACCCGGCTTTGTTGACCGCTTTGACGCTGTCGCCGCCGCCGATGATGCTGAGGGCGCCGTTGGTTTGCGTGGCCTGGGCCACGGCGTGGGCGATGGCGTTGGTGCCTGCGGCGAATTGCGGATTCTCGAAAAGTCCCATCGGCCCGTTCCACAGGATGGTGCGGGCACGCATGATGACGTCGCTGTAGGCCTTGACCGTGGCGGGGCCGATGTCCAGGCCGGCGGCGTCCGGCGGGCAGTTCGGATCGGTGTTCACCCGCGGGTTTTGGTACTCGATGACGGGCCGGCCTTTCTTGTCCACCTTGCCCGTTTCGACCGGCGTGGCCACCACATCGTCCACCGGCAGGAGGAACTGCACCTTGCGCGCCGCGGCCTTGTCCAACGCCGCCCGGGCCACGTCCACCTTGTCGGGTTCCACCAGCGATTTGCCGGTCTGGTAGCCCTGTGCCAGGCGGAAGGTGTAGGCCATGGCGCCGCCGATCAGGATCGTGTCGGCCTTCTCCAACAAGCGGTCGATGACCTTGATTTTGTCGGAGACCTTGGCCCCGCCGAGGATGACGACGAAGGGCCGTGCCGGGTTCTCCAGTTCGTCTCCGAGGAACTTGAGTTCCCGTTCCATCAACAGGCCGGCGGCACACAGACCGCCCCGCCGGGCGATGACGCGGGCCACGCCCTCGGTGGAGGCATGGGCCCGGTGGGCGGAGCCGAAGGCGTCGTTTACGTAGACATCCGCCAGGGCGGCCAACTTTTCGGCAAACGCAGGGTCGTTTTTCTCTTCTTCGGGGTAAAACCGCACGTTTTCCAGCAGTAGGACGTCACCGTCCTTCAACGCTGCGACCGTCTGTTCGACCTTGGGCCCGATGCAATCGTCCACGAAAGCCACCGGACGTCCCAGGAGGTCGGCCAAGCGGGCCGCGACGGGCCGGAGGGACATGGAGGGTTCGCGCTTGCCCTTGGGGCGGCCCAGGTGAGAGGCCAGAATCAGGCGGCCGCCCTTCTGGATCAGCAGCCGCAGCGTCGGCAGGGTCTCGCGAATGCGCGTGTCGTCGGTGATGACCATCTGTCCGCCCCGCTCTTCGAGCGGCACGTTGTAGTCGACCCGCACAAACACGCGTTTCCCGCGCACGTCCAGATCCCGAACGGTCAGTTTTGCCATAAGAATTCCCTCGCTTGCAAACCCGGAGCACTCAGATTAGGAGAGTGCTCCCAACTGTCAAAGTCATTTCGAAACCCTGAAAAGTCCGCCCGCAGGGCCATTTCATCTGCGTGGGCCAGAGGGGGCCGGGGGCGATGGGCCCCGAATCCGGGCAAAACATCGCCGGGGCAGGCGCTGTTGCGCCCGTTCCCGCATGGCGCCGTGGCTGCCTTCGAGCCCCTGGAGGGGATCGGCTACCGGTTTTTGGGTCACGAGCGCGCGGGGCTCCCGCTGGACAGACATGGCCTTGCTGGCGATCAGCGCTTCTACCGGCGCGCCTGCCCGTCCCGGCTGAGCCGCTTCAGACACAGCCCCGGTACCCGCGAGGCCAGGTTGGGATGGCGACCCCGATCGGGCAGGACCAAAAAGCGGCTGTTGTTGACCACAAAATGCAGCCGCCGGACCCGTTGGCGCGCAGTCCGGCCGATCTTCCGATCCCCGGCTTTGACGCGCGGGGCCGCCCCGCTGAAGCTCAGCAGGGCCACCCACTGGCCATCGAGCTCGGCCACGTAGCGGAGACTGCGCCCGCCCGGGCGGCGGTTGTGGAGGTAGTGATGTTTTTCAAGCAGCTGGTCGAAGCTGGGACGTTCGCTCTCTTCGATCAACCGCACGCGCACCCGACGCAGCCAGGCCTGTTCGGAGTGTGCCGAGGTTCGGTCCGGGTCACCGGTGCGGGTAGAGAAACGGCCGGGCAGGTCCGAGTCATTTTCGAGCCACCAACGTTTCCCACGCCGGCTCTCTGGCGAAGCCGGCGCCGGGGTGGTGAGGACGAGGAGATGCAACAAGCGGGCAGGGTCTGATGGCTTTCGTAGTCCATGGTTTCAGGCGAGCTGTTGGCGGGCATGGTCAGCAGATTGGGGTTGAACGGTTCACGCATCGGGCGAGTCTTAGCTGCAGGCGCGTCGAGGGGCCGGTTCGTTGACTACTGTGTGGTTTGGAGTGTCCGAGGTGGGCTGGTGGGGAGAATGATCATGAAACCGCGGCATTTGTGGATTGCGGGGGTGGCGCTGGGTGTTTTGGGCGACTGGTGGCTGCGGGGTGTTCCCTGGGGGTTGGGCGCGTTCCTGTGGGGCGGGTTGTTGACGGGGGCGGCGGCGGTTTCTGGCTGGGACCGATGGGCCGGGAGTCGTGGCGCCGGCTTGTTGGGATTGGGGCTCGGGTTGGCGTGCCTGGGGTTGTGGGTGTGGCGGGACAGCGAATTCCTTCTTGTGCTGGGCCTGCTGGCATTTTTTGGGGGACATTTGTGGTGGTGGCTGGGTTGCCGCGGTACGCGGCTTTCACGGCTGCGGGCGGGTGGTGTGATCGTGGACGGTTTGGAGGACCTGGCAAGCCTTGTCGGGGTGGCGCTCTCGTGGATGAGGCGGCTGGGTGAGGATGCGGGATGTTCGGGCCGGCGGAGGCGGGCATGGGTCAGCGTGGGGGTGGGCTTGTTGCTCGGGCTGGTGGTGTTGGTGGTGTTTGGGGCGTTGTTGCGGGCCGGGGATCCGTTGTTCCGGCGTTGGACGGATGTTTTGCTGGGTTGGGATTGGGGAAAGCCGGTGTCGCACGTGGTGGTGACGATGGGGCTGGGTGGGCTGGCGGGAGGTTATTTGCGGTTGCTCGGGCAGACGCGCGGGGATGTCGTTCGCCGGTCGGTCCGGGGTTTGGAGTTTCGGCGGCCGGGCTGGGTGGCTGTGGCGCTGCCTTTGGGGGTGCTGAACCTGATGTTTGCGATCTGGGCGGCGGCGCAGTTTCGGTACTGGTTCGGCGGTCTGGAGACGGTGCTGGCGACGGCGGGTCTGACGGTGGCCGAATACGCCCGGCAGGGGTTTTTCGAGCTTGTGACGGTAGCGGGGTTGGTTCTGGTGGTGTTGTGGGGAGGGCACGCGGTGCTGGAGCGGCGGGACGGCATCGGCGGCCGCGTGTACCGGGTGTTGGCGGTGTTTTTGCTGGTGTGGGTGGGGTGGGTGATGGTGTCGGCGGTGCAGCGGTTGATGTTGTACGTGGCCCGGTTCGGTTTGACGGAGAGCCGGATTTACGCAGCGGCATTTCTGGGGTGGGTGGGCGTGGTGTTGGTGTGGTTTGCGTGCACGGTTTTGCGGGATCGGGAGGGGCGCTTTTTGCCGGTGGCGTGGCTTGCGGGGATGCTGTGGGTGTGGCTTGTGGGCGGGCTGAACCCGCAGGCGTGGGCGGCAGGGGTGAATCTGTCGAGGGCGACGCGCGGGCATGAGTTGGACGTGAAGTATCTGGCGGGTTTGCGGGCCGACGCGGTGCCGGTGATCGCGCGGATGTGGGATCGACTCCGTCCGGAACAACGCGAGCTGTTGGAGAGGGCGTGGGTGCGTCGCTGGGGTGAACCGGTTTGGGACTGGCGGACGTGGAACCTGGCGCGGTGGCGGGCGATGCGTGAGTTGGGGCGTTTGCGGGCGGAGGCCGGCGGGGGAGCGGCCGGTGCTGACAGGGTCGGACCGCGGTCGGGCGGTGTGGATTGAGGATGCCGGTCCTGTGCGTGGATCGAGGTGAAACGGGTTTCGGGTCGGCGTCGCTTTCGGGGTTGGTCATCTTTCGGGACCGGGGCCGGTGCCGGATGCGTGAGGACCACGGTTGGGGTGCCGGTCGTTTGCTTGCGTTTCGCGGTTCAGGGCCCAGACTGGCAGGCAGGGCATGCCGGTTCCGGGATTGGCGGAGCCGGCGCGATTTTTGAGGCTGGATGGATCTGAGGCGCTTTTGGGATCGGGCCCGGGAGCTGGGCCGGGAGACATGGGGGCGCTGGCCCCGCCGGACGCAGTTGGTGGTGCGGACGGTGGTGTACGGGCTGGCGGCGGGTGCGGCGGCGGTGGCTTTTGGGGTGGCCGCGCACGCGGTGTATCGAGCGGGGTTGGAACGGCTGAGCGAGGGTCCGACGCGGGTGTTTGTGTGGGGCAGTTTGGCGTGTGTGTTGGGGACGGGGGCGGTGACGGGCTGGTTGTTGTACCGGTTTTGTCCGGAGGCGCGCGGGAGCGGGATTCCCCAGGTGAAGGTGGCCTTTTGGAAGGACTTTGGTTACATCCCGTGGCGGGTGGCGTGGGTGAAGTTCGTGGCCGGGGTGTTGAGCATTGGTGGCGGGGCCAGTCTGGGTCGGGAGGGTCCGAGCGTGCAACTGGCGGCGGCGGTGGCTTCCAGCACGGCTGGTGTGATGGGGGAGCCGAAGCAGTCGCGACGGTTGGCGACGGCGGCGGGTGCGGCTGCGGGTTTGGCTGCGGCGTTCAACACGCCGCTGGCGGCGGTGACCTTCGTGCTGGAGGAGATCGTCCAGGACCTGAACAGCCGGATTCTGGGCAGTGTCTTGCTGGCTTCGGTGCTGGGGGCGTTCACGGTGCATGCGGTGGTGGGGCGGCAACCGGCGTTTACCCTGGAGCCGGTGCAGCCCTCGGGCTGGGCGGTGTATGGGATGGTGCCTTTTGTGGCGGTGGCGGCGGCCTTGGTGGGGGTGGCGTTTCAGAAGGCGACGCTGGCACTGCGGAACCAGCGACAGCATCGTGCGCTCTCGGGGATTCCGATGTGGTTGCGACCGACGCTGGGCGGGTTGGTGACGTGGGCCCTGGGGGTGCCGGTGTTTCTGCTGACCGGGAGGCTGGGTGTGTTCAGTCTCGGGTATGAAGATCTTTCGGCGGGGCTGGCGCATCAGTTGCCGTGGACGCAGGCGGGGATTCTCCTGGCGACCAAGTTCCTGGCCACGGTGGCGTGTTACGGGTTTGGCGGCTGCGGCGGGATTTTTTCGCCGACGCTGTTTTTGGGCGGGATGTGCGGTTTGCTCATGGGTGGTGCTGCGGGCGGGGCGCTGGAACTGACGCCGGACGATCAGGTCCTGCTGGGGGTGGTGGGGATGAGCGCCTGTCTGGGGGCGGTGGTCCGGGCGCCGATCACGGGGATGCTGATCGTGTTCGAGATGACGCACGAATTCGAGTTGGTGCCCTCGCTGATGGTGGCGGCGTTGATCAGTCAGGCCGTCAGCCGGCGCATGTCGCGTCACAATTTCTATGATGCGCTGCTGGTGCAGGATGGTCACCGCGTGGAGCATTTGGTGCCGCCGCGCGGCATTCGGGAATGGCAGGAACGGCCGGTGACGACCCTGATGACGGCGGGGCCGGTGGTGGCGACCTCGGTGGAGCCGGAGGCATTGCGGAAGTTGCTGCGGTCGTATCCGTATGAGCGGTTCCCGGTGGTGCGGGACGGTCGGCTGGATGGGGTGCTGACGCGGTGGGAAGCGGAGGCGGCCTTGCGGGAGGGGCGGCCTCCGAGGCTGGAACGTCCCACGGTGTGTGGTCCGGACACCACGATCCGGGAGGCTCAGCGCCTGTTGCTGGAGTCGCCGCTGGGCATGTTGATCATTTGCGAGGGCGGGGACTCAGTTCCGGTCGGAATCTTTACACTGCACGATTTGCTGCGAGCCGAGATTGCGATGTCGGAGGGCACGGCTCTGCCGGAGAGCGTGGGTGGGTTTTAGGAACGCTCAGGCTTTCGGGGGCCGCAGCGTTTCTACGGAGAGGCGCAGCCCGGGTGGTTGGCCAAGGTTTCCGAGGGTGGGGGCGGAGGATTGCCTGGCAACCGGCGTTTCGTTCCCGTCATGGGCGAGACCGATCGGGATGAGTTTCGGGACGCACGCCCGGGGGCTCCTTGTGGAGGTTGACCCTCAGGGGGTGGCCGCATGCTTTTTGCTGAGTGCATGTAACTGGTGTCATGGAGGAATGGGCAAGACTGCCGCGGGAAGGTGAATCCGACCGGTTGGAGTTGGAGGTTCGCCGCGGGGCGACGGCCCTCGAAGGACCATCTGTGCCGTGGCGAATGATCTGCCGGGGCACGGCCGGCCCCGGTATCTGGTGATCGGTTTGGACGGGCAGGGCCGTCCGACGGGGGCTTCAGGTGACGGACAGAGTGCTCAACTACCTTGCCGCTCCGGGGGATGAGGGGTTGATTCCACAACTTCCTCACATGGAGGTGCGGTGGACCAAGTGGCAGGGCGAGATATCGTGGTCATGACCGTCCACTCATCACCGGAAACTCCAGTGTGGTATCGTGGTCGGGTTTGGGTAAGCGTGAGTCCGAAGAATCGAGTGGCTTCGGCGGAGGAAGAGCTCTGACTTGTCGAGCGACGGCGTGCCACCCAGCTTCCGTTTGACCATCGGCCGGCCCCTGAGGCGACGATGGAGGAACTGGACCTGGATTGTGAGGACGCGGTACCTGCCACGAGCGGTGGCACCCGAGATTGCTGAAGCCAGCCAGCGGCCCTTGGAACAGCAACTGCACTCTCTGCGGCTGATGGGGAACGGCCGCCCCACCCGGGGTGGGTTGCCGGGATTCGGGCGGGAAGTGCAGCACTGGCTGCCGGGTGCCTTCAAGCAGGCTGAGGCGGGAGTGTCTCTCAGGAGGTGGTGCCGGGCTGTGGGCGCTGCGATTCGCGCGCGCGGTCTTCCAAGAACCGCAGGATTTCCGCCCGCGTGGGGGCGGAACGTTGGGCGCCGAAGCGGGTCACGGAGATGGCCGCTGCTGCCTGGGCAAAGCGAAGTGCCTCGAGGAGGGGACGTCCTTCCGTGCATGCGACGGCCAGTGCACCGCAAAAGACGTCGCCGGCCGCGGTGGTATCCACGGGTTTCACGCGGAACGCCGGGAGATGTTTGTGGAGGCGGGGTGCGTCCACGACGAGACCCTGTTCGGCCAGGGTGATGATGACGTGGGGCACGCCCTTTTGTCGGAGGCGGGCGGCGGCGCGGGCGGCCGAGTCGGGGTCGGTGACCTCGATGCCGGACAGGGCGGAGGCTTCGCGGGCGTTTGGGGTGAGGTAGGTGATGTGAGGGAACCACTCGTTGGGGATGTGCTGGGCGGGTGCCGGGTTGAGGAGCACCGGCAGCCGATGGTGGGCGGCCAGTTCGAGGGCGCTTTGCACGGCTGCCAGGGGGATCTCGAGCTGGACGAGCAGCATTTGTGCGGTCCGGAAGGCCGGGGCAGCGCGGTGCACATCGGCGGGCGAGAGATGGGCGTTGGCGCCGGGGGCGACGGCGATGGAGTTCTGGCCGTCCGCGGCCACCAAGATGAGGGCCACGCCGGAGGGGTGATGTGAATCCATGACGACGTGCCCGAGGTGGATGCCCTCTTTTTGGAGGCCCTCTAGGGAGAGCTGGCCGAAGGCGTCATCGCCGATGCGGGCGACGAAGGTGACCTCGCCTCCGGCGCGAGCGGCCGCCACGGCCTGGTTGGCGCCCTTGCCCCCGGCGAGGGAAGCGAATTCCCCGCCGAGGACGGTCTCGCCCGGGCTGGGTAAGCGGGGCACCTTGACCACGAGGTCCGTGTTGGAACTGCCCACGACCAGGATGCGGGGTTTCATGGTTGTTTCGCCTGTTCGGAGCCGGGGCACGCCACGGCAGGCGGGTTCCGTCGGTCGTGGGAACCCGGGCACCGCGGCGCGGCTCCCCGGAAGCTGCACCGGTTGTGGAAGGGTACACTGCAAGGGCGGGATTCGCGACCTCTTTGCGCCGGGCCAGGGTCGGGCCGGGAGGCGGTCGTGAAGGGGTCGCGGGAGGCGGGGTGCTGCAGCCGCCGCTCTTACCACTCCAGTCGGATCCGATAGAACCGGCGATGTCCTTCCTGGGGCAAGGGAATGGTTGCCGAAGGGGGCCAGGTTCCGGGTTCCCACCGGCGCCACTCGGTCCAGTTGGTGAGATTGGTCGAGGTTTCCAGCACGCCGATCACGTCGGGGTTCACTCCGGTCCAGGAGAGCCGCCAGCCGCTGTTTTGGGGGTCCGGTTGCAGGGTGAGTTGCGGGGGTTGCACGACCAGGAGGTGCACGGGCGGACTGGTCACGCTTCCGCCGGCGTTGCTGGCGACCAGGCTGTACCAGCCGCTGTCCTGGACAGTCGGGCTGCTCCAGCCCAAGATCGGCCGGGCGGCGGCCGGCACGGGCGATTCGTCCTTGAGCCACTGGTATGTGACCGGCCAGGCGCTCGCGGCAGTGAGGCTCAGCCACAGGGGTTGGCCTGCGCGATGCACGATCCGGGCGGGCCATGCACTGGTGAGAATGGGTGGTTGCGCGGCATTGCCGGTGAGTTGCAGCGCCAGGTGGAAATCCGCCCTTTGTCGGGCCACGACACTGCGCATGCCCTCGCGGCGGATGGCCTCGAGTTCCCCGGGCGCCAGCAGCCGGTTGAAAAAGAAGACGTCATCGGCTGCGAACCCACCCAGCGGGCCTGTGCGGCGGAGGAGTCGGACCGGTTGATCTCCTGTTTGCGGGGGCGAGGCGGGCATCGCCCACACGGGCCCGTCGTCCACCTGGATGTATGCGTGGGAACCGTCGTACCATCCCACGACAAACCGCCATTGCCCCGGGAGCGTTCCCGGCGTGGGGTCCTGGACTTCGGTGTTGCCGACCCGGAACCGGTATCGGTTGGTTCGTGTACCGGTGTAGTAGAGTGCGAACTCGCCCGGTTTTTCGATGGCGATGCTGGCTGCATCGTCGCCCGTCTGCCACCCGTAGGAGAACCAGCCTCCGACGGTGAAGGGTCCGGAGGCGCGCAGTGCGGGCGCGTCCGGCGTTTCCAACCAACCGGTGGATCCTGCGTTGGTGAGGGCGTTGCCGGCGGGACCTGCCACGGGCATGGGACCGGTCCCCTGCACGGTGAGGGGGTGAGATTCCCTTTCGTCCTGCCACCAGCCGTCCGGGCGATCGAAGCTCCACCAGGCAACGGGTGGATCGTCGGCAATGAAACGGTGGAGGCTGACGGCGAGCGTGTTCCAACCGGGCTGGAGCGCATCGGTCGGAATCGGCACGACGATGGTGGAGGTCTCTGCGGGTGCGGGGGCGGTGGCTGGTCCCCAGGGCGGTTCGGGTCCTTCGGGGGCCTGCCACGCAAAGATTCTTTGGCCGTTGAGATAGACGGCAAAACCGTCTGCGGCACGGATGCGGATCTGAACAGAAGGTTCCGGGCTCCAGTGGGCATGAAAGCGCGTGCGCAGTGCCAGTGTATGGGGCAGCCGCTCCACCCGCGGGTCGAGTTTGGTGACCAGCTCGGGCGGGCCAAAGCCGAGCGGGGCTCCGGAGACGGGCCAGGAAGAGTCGTCGAAGTCGGGCCGCACCCAATCGGCCGGGGGCTGGGAGGAGGCGAGCCACACGGCCCACGGGTGGGTGAAGTCGATCGGTGTTTGGTGAGACCAGAGTCCGAACACGGCCACGGAGGCCACGCGGCTGGTTGTGGCGCCCAGTGAGTTCCAGACGACCACGTGGTAGCGGCCGCTGTCGGCCGGTGTGACACGACCAAGGTCCAGCACGGCCCTGCGAGCGGCGGGATCGGTCAGCGGCTGCCCGTCCCGGTACCATTGGTAACCGAGCACTTCTTCCGGTACTGCAGTGACGGAGAGGACGACCGATGCGCCTTCCGGGGCCACGCGGTCCTGTGGCTGGTGCAGAATGACGGGAGGTCGGGACCAGGTCCCAAGGATTCGGGCGACGCGGCTGGTGATGGCGCCCCGGGTGTTGGTTGCGACCACGTAGTACTCACCTTCGGTTTCGGGCCAGAAGGACTCGAGCACAAGCTGGCGGCGGGTGGCGTTCTGAAGCGGCGCGCCGTTGAAAAACCACTGGTATTGCGGGGGTGGCCAACCGAGGGCTTCCGCGGTGAGGACACATCGTTCGCCCAAGGCCGCGCCCTTGGAGACGGGTTGTTGGACCCACCACGGGCGACCATCGTCGGCGTCCCGGATGGCATGGGCCAGGGCCTCGCGGTGTTTCTGCAGGGCGTGCGGGTCCAGCTCGACCCGGGAGACATGGGGAACGATGGTAAGGGCGTTGGAGAGGGCCCGTTGCAGTTGGAGGGCGGTTGGGGATTCCGGGCCCTGTTCGAGGGTTGTACGCTGCAACCATTGTTCTGCCAGCCAGAAGTATTCGAGGTCTTCGAGGCCGTCGCGGACCTGTTCCAGTCGCACGGTGGGTGTGGGAGGGGCGATGAGCGGCTGGGTGGGTGGCTGGCGGGAGGGTGGGTACACGAGCACTCCGTCGCCGTTGGCGGGCGACCAGCTCCAAGTGCGCGTGACTTCCCAGGGGTTTCGTCCCATCCACATGTTGATGGCGTAGTAGAGGTCGCCGGTAATGCCGTGCGCCTTTTGGGCCCAGAACCGGATTCGGTGGGCCACGGCCGGGTGGTCAATGAAGTAGTTGGGGTACGGCGCGGTCGGGGCCACGGCGACGTACCACCAGAGTTCTTCTCCCAGGGCCATCCGGTTGGTGAACCGCGGGCTGACCGCAAGGTGAGCCATGGGTGTCCAGATGTCGACGCGCGTGTTGAGGGGGTCGTCGTAGGGCTGGACAGGGGAGACGTTGAACGTCAGGAGGCGGCGCAGGTCGGGTGCGGCGGCCCGGAGGGCGTCCATTCCGGTGATGATTTCAGAGAACCGGCTGCCCTGAGGTTCGTCCGCCCAGTAACAATAGGCGCGGTTCATCCAGTCTCGGAGCCGCAGGTGATGACCGATGCGGTCCATCAGCTCGGCAAATCGAACGAACCAGTTGGTGCCGTATGCGTAGTGGCCGCCCAGAGGGTTGGGAAAGGGGGGTGACTTGTGCCCGAACAGATTAAAGGCGTTGAATCCGAACTCGTCGAGGTACCGGCTCATGACGGTGTCGAAGGCGCTGAAGTCGACCTGGAGTTGGCCGCTGGCATACCCTTAGGTGATGGGGGCGTACAAGTGTGGCGAGTAGGGGGCGATGCGATACTGGCGGTACATCTGCATGTAGAGGTCCCAGGTTTCCCGGCGCTGTTCCAAGGTGGACAGTCGGTGCCAGGTGGAATCCACATGGACGTCCGAATAGTAGGCCGTTTGAGTGTGGGTCATCTCGGGGAGCGCGAACGTGAAGACTTCCAACCCCACCGGCAAAAGGAGGGGCGGGCCTTCCTCGAATTCGACCCACAACGTCGCCTGGTAGGCACCCGGAGGCGTGTCCGTGGGGACAAAGACCGTGACGAAGAAAGGTTGGTTGATGTCGGGGGGCAGGGTCAGGTTTTCGGGCAGTGGGACCAGTGGATCCGGCCACTCTCCGGCCCCGCCCCAGCGATCGCTGGGAGAAAGGACCGGGACGTAATCCACCAGGCGGATCCGGACCGGCAATTCCCGTTCGTCACCGGTGGCCTCGCCGTCCCGGCCTGTCCAAGGGCCGATGCGGATGGAGCGGACGGTGAGGTTGGTTCGCGGTCGCAGGACCAGTTGAAAAGATTCGTACTCGTTCCGTGCGGCCTGGATGCGGATGAGGTCCGAGGATTCCACCGGCGGGGGACGATCGCGACCCACCTTGCGGGCGGCTTCACACCACCAGGCATCGATGTACCCGTCCGCGTGCAGGCGGTGGCCGAAGTCGGTTTCCCGGATCTCGGGCAAGGCCGGGAGGCACTGCGGAGCCAGGCTGCCGCAGCAGGCCAGGACACCGAGCCAACAAAGCAACCGTTGCATCGTAGCCGTCTTCCTCACGGGCTGTCGAGCCGGCGGAAGGTTAGGCGAGGCGGCCGGCCGGTGTAAACGCGTTCCGGGTGCTGGAAGGCGTGCCGGCGCGCAGGCGACCGGCCTTGCGAAGCTGCGCCGGTCTCCCGTGGAAGGATCCGGTGTGCGCATGGCTTCCAGACCTGCGCATCTCCGGCGCCGGTTGGAGGGCGTGGCTTTGCATTTGCGCGGGAGCACGGGTGCTTTTAGGCTGGGCGGCGCCGGGCCGGGTTGGAGAAAGCGGCACCGGCGGGGTAGGACGAACATGTTTTCGCATGTGGTGATTTTCTGGACGGACCCTCAGCAGCCGGGTGCGGCGGACGAGTTGATCGAGGCGGCCGAACGGTACCTTCGACCGATCCCCGGGATCGTGCATTTCCACGTGGGCAGGATGGTTCCGAGCGCGCGGCCGGTGGTGGAACAGAGTTATCAGGTGGGGCTGAACGTGGTTTTTCAGGACAAGGCGGCGCATGATGCCTATCAGGTGCATCCCGGTCATGTGGAGTTTGTGGAGAAGGTGTTCAAGCGGGTTTGCACGCGCGTGCTGGTTTATGATTTTGCGTGAGAGCGGCGGGACCCGCGGAAAAGAGTGAAAGTGAAGGAGCGACAGGGCACGCCATGAAACGGGTAGACCGACGAACGGGCAAGCGGTGCCTGGCAAAGAGCGTCCGGCGGCTGGGAGTGTTTCTGGTGCTGGGTTTGGCGGGGTGGACCGGGCCGGCGGTGCGGGCGGCCGAGGGTGCCGGGTTCCGGTTTGCCCCGGTGAGCGAGAGCTCCCTGGGCCTGTGGGAGGGCGACCGACGCGTGTTGGTGTACAATCACGGCGTGATCCGGCGCGAAGGCGTGCCAGACCGTTATGCGCGCAGCACGTACGTGCATCCTTTGTATGGTGTGGACGGGGAGGTGTTGACGGACGATTTCCCTGCGGATCACCGCCATCACCGGGGTTTGTTCTGGGCCTGGCCTCATGTCCGGGTGGGCGATGCGCATCATGATTTGTGGTTGTTACAGGGGATTCGGCAACAGTTCGAGCGTTGGATCCGCCGGGAGGCATCCGAGCGGGAGGCACGGTTGGAGGTGCAGAACGGGTGGTACGTGGGGGAGGAGAAGGTTGTGGACGAGACCGTGCGGTTCCGCGTGCATCCGGTTCGGGACGGGACGCGTGCGGTGGACGTGGCGTTCGAATGGCGGGTTTTGAAAGGGCCGCTGACGTTGCAGGGTGCCGAGGGCAAGAGTTACGGCGGACTGACCTTGCGCTTTGCTCCGGGCACGAACACGGCGATCACGATTCCGGCCGGCCGGATTTCGGAGGATCTGGCGATGACCAATCTGCCGTGGGCGGACCTGACACGGTTGTGGACGGCGGAGGGTCGGACGAGTGGTGCGGCGATTTTCGTGGCGCCGGATCATCCGGATTATCCCCCGCAATGGTTGTTGCGGCATTACGGCGTGTTGTGCCTGGGTTGGCCGGGGGTGGAACCGGCGACGTTCGAGGCCGGTCAGGTGATTCGGACACGTTACCGGGTGTGGATCCACCGGGGTGCCGTGGACGCCACGCGGCTGCGGGAGGCCTACGAGGCGTACTGTCGCGAGGTGGAGTCGGGCCGCCAGGGCGGGCGTCCGGCCGGAGGGTGAGCTGTGTGCCAGTTGGACGGTTGAAGAGAGGGGGAAAGTTTTGCGTCCAACCGCCGTGTGGCTTCGGGGCCGGACCGCACGGGCCGGAGCCGGAGCCGGACCGGATGGAACCAGGCTCAACCTGGAAGGGGAAGAATGAAACGAACGACCTTGCTGATTCTCTGTGGTGCTCTGGTGTTGGCCCTGTGCGGACAGGGATGGGCGGCCGAGGTGTTGCGGCCGTTCAACGGGAAGAATCTGGAGGGGTGGAAGGTCAAACCCGAGGGGAATCAACGCAACTACTGGACGGTGGGGACGGCCCGGTTGGACCCGAGCGATCCCAAACGGCTGGTGGTGGAACCGGGCGGGCAGGAGCTGATCAACGCCACACCGGGGCATGGCCAGGGGCTGGACCTTTACAGCGAGGCGCTGCATGGCGACGCGGTCATCAAGCTGGAGGTGATGGTGCCGAAGTCCTCCAACAGCGGCATCTATGTGATGGGCGAGTATGAGGTGCAGGTGCTGGACAGTTACGGCAGGGACGACCGGCCGGGGCCGGGTGACATGGGCGCGATCTACGGGGCTCAACCACCGCAGCGGCCGAAGTATCGCGCGCCGGGGGAATGGAACACGGTGGAGATTCACTGGCGCGCGCCCAGGTTTGATGCCTCGGGGAAAAAGGTGGCGAATGCGCGGTTCGAGAAGGTGATCCTCAACGGGGTGGTGATCCACGAGAACGTGGAGATGAAAGGTCCGACCCCCGGCGGTGTGGACGGCCGGGAAAAGCCTCTGGGTCCGCTGATGTTCCAGGGCAACCACGGTCCCGTGGCGTACCGGAACATCGAGATCCATCCGTTGCCGTGAGCGGGAAAACGGCGGCGTTTACCCGCCTTTGCGCTGTTTTCCGGCAGGGCACGAGGGTCTCCGGCCAGCAGGGCGGCCTGCCGGGGCCCTTTTTGTTTGGAGAGGCGGCCGGGGCCTTCACCTCACGGCGGGTTCGAGGATTCGGAGGTCGCCGTGGGTGGCGTCGAGTTCGGCCCGGACGCCCCAGGGCAGGGTGGCGTTGAAGCGTGTGTGTCCGAAGGGCAGGCCGATGATCACGGGTTTGCGGAGGGGACGCAATCTTTCCTCCCAGACCTTTTCGAGTGTGGCCCGGGCGGCATCGGACCCGGAGGTGGAGGTTTCACAGCGACCGATGGCGATTCCGGCGGCTTGTTGGAGAAGCCCGGCATGGAGGAGCTGGGTGAGCATGCGATCGATGCGGTAGGGGGGCTCGCCGACCTCTTCCAGGCAGAGGATGCGGTTGCGAAAGTCCGGTTGGTAAGGGGTGCCGAGGGTGGAGACCAGGAGGGTGAGGTTGGCGGGCAGGAGGGGGCCGGTGGCGCGGCCCTTGCGGACGGTGCGGATGCCGGCGCGTTGGGTCGGATGGAGGATGCTGCCCGGGGCACGGGGCTGGGTGACGACTTGCAGGAGGCTTTGGAGCGTGAAGGCGGGCAGGTCGCGCCGTCCGAGGTCGGGTCCGGCCATGGGCCCGTGGAAGGTGACGAGTCCGGTTCGGGTGTGCAGGGCGGCGTGAAGGGCGGTGAGGTCGCTGTATCCGATGAAGATCTTGGGATGGGAGCGGACGAGGTCGAAATCGAGGCGGGGGATGAGTCTGGCGGAGCCGTAGCCGCCGCGGGCGCAGAGGATTGCCTTGACGCGCGGATGACGGAAGAGGCGGTGGAGATCGGCCAGGCGTTGGCGGTCCGAGCCGGCGAGGTAACCGTTGTTGTGGAAGAGGTGGGGTGCGGCGAGGACGCGGTAGTGGAGTTGTTCGAGGCGTGCGATGGCGCGTTCGATGGTGTCGCGGGATCGGACGGGTCCGGCCGGAGCGACCAGGGCGATGGTGTCGCCGGGTTCGAGTCGGGGCGGGCGGAGGAGCATGGGACGGGTCAATCGCGGAGGCAGGCCAATTCGTCGAGGGTTTGCTCGAGGGCGGTTTCGAGTTGGGCGACCAGTTGGGGGACGGTGTCGGTCTGGCCGCTGCGGGCGGCGCGTTCGATGCGCTGGCAGAGGGCGACGACCTTGCGGGCGCCGAGGCTCATGCTGGTGCTTTTGAGGGAATGGGCTTGGAAGGCGAGCTGGGTGGGGTCGGCGACGGCCTGGCGGATCTGTTGAAGTTGCTGGGGTGCGGTCTGGCGGTAGAGATCGATGAGTTCCTGGAGCATGTTGAAATCCTGGCCGGCCGGGATCTGGCGGAGCTCCTCGAGCAGGGAGCGGTCGAGGAGGGTGTCTGGGGAGGCGTGGGGCATGCGGGCCAGGAAGGTGGTGGTGTCGAAGTCGCGGAGTCGGGTGGGCCCCCATCGTTCGAGGGCGTTTTGGATGTCCTGGAGGCGGATGGGCTTGGAGATGTAATCGTCCATGCCGGCGGCCAGGCATTTTTCGCGGTCGCTGGCGAAGGCGGCGCCGGTGATGGCGATGAGGCGCGGTCGTTTTTCGCGGGGCAGCCGTTGGTGAATGAGCCGGGCCACTTCCAGTCCGTCCAGTTCGGGCATTTGGACGTCGAGGAAGAGGATGTCGTATTCCTTCTGCCCGAGGGCATCGAGGACCTCGCGTCCGTTCGTGGCGGTGTCGGCTTGGTAACCGAGTTTGCGGAGGATGGTGCGGGCGACCTGGAGGTTGACGGGGTTGTCGTCGGCGACGAGGAGGCGGAGGGGAAGGCGTTGGGCGAGGGTGGCGTCGAGGACCGGGGGTGCCGGTGTGCGCTTTTCGCGTTGGACGGGGACGCCCAGGGCGCGGCAGAGGGTGTCGAGCAGTTGCGCCGGGCGGATGGGTTTGTGGACGACGAGGTTGAATCCGGCTTCGGCGGCGCGGCGGTCTTCCTGTCGGAGCGGGAGTACGGAGAGCAGGACGACGGGGACGGAAGGTCCGGCCAGCCGCTGCAGTTCGGCGGCCAAGGCGAGGGTGTCGGTGCCGGGGAGCTGTTGGTCGAGGAGGATGAGGTCGAAGCCGGTTTGGGTTTCGAAGAGTTGGAGCGCCTCGGCGGCGGTGGTGGCCGTGGTGACGCGCAGGCCCCACTGGGTGGCGCGGTGGCGGATGAGGCGCTGGTTGGTGCCGTTGTCCTCGATGACCAGGAGGTGTTTCCGGGTGAGGGTGGGCTGGGGGCATTGCCAGAAGGCGGGGGTGGAGGTGGATGCGGGTCGGGCCTGGATGGTGAAGTGGAAGGTGGCGCCCCTGCCGGCGTCGCTTTCGACCCAGATGCGGCCGCCCATGAGTTCGCAGAGGCGGCGGCAGATGGCCAGGCCGAGGCCGGTGCCGCCGTAGTGGCGGGCGGTGGAGGCGTCAACCTGTTGGAAGGATTTGAAGAGGCGGTCCTGTTTTTCCAGGGGGATGCCGATGCCGGTGTCGCGGACGGAGAAGTGGATGAGGCAGGCGACGGACAGGTCGGCGGGGTCTGGTGTTTGCGTGGCGGGCGTGCGGGGGGCCAATTCGGTGGGGGCGGGTTGGACCTCGACGACGACCTCGCCGGTGTGGGTGAATTTGACGCCGTTGCTGAGGAGGTTGAGGAGGATTTGGCGCAGCCGGGTGGAATCGCCGATGATGACGCGGGGGAGCCGATCGTCGAGCAGGTAGGCAAGGTCGAGATTTTTTTCCGCGGCCTTGGGCGCGACCTGTTCGAGGGCTTCTTCGATGCAGGCGTGGAGTTCGAAGGGGTGGGCTTCGAGCTCGAGTTTGCCGGACTCGATTTTGGAGAAGTCGAGGATGTCGTTGACGATGGCCAGGAGGGATTCGGCGCTGTGACGGGCGGCTTCGGCGTATTCGCGTTGTTCCTCGGTGAGGTCGGTGGCCAGCAGGAGGTTGACCATGCCGATGACGCCGTTCATGGGGGTGCGGATTTCGTGGCTCATGTTGGCCAGGAACTCGGTTTTGGCGAGGGTGGCCTCCTCGAGTTTCTGGTTGAGGGCCAGCAGTGCGGCGTTGTTTTCCATGAGCTTCTGCTGGCTTTCGCGCAGGGCTCGGTAGGCGGCGTCGCGCTGGAGTTGGTTGAGGTAGGCGCGGGAGTGGTAGCGGAGCCGGGCGACGAGTTCGACGGGGTCGGGGAGTTTGACGAGGTAATCGTTGGCACCGAGGGCGAAGGCCCGGCTTTTGACGAGGGGATCGTCGTGGACGGACAGGACGAGGATGGGGACGTCGCGGGTGGCGGGGTGGGCGCGGAACTGGCAGAGCAGGGTGAAGCCGTCGGTGCCGGGCAGGACGAGGTCCAGCAGGATGGCTGTGGGTCGGAGTTGGAGGGCGAGGTTCAGTGCCTCGCGGGGATCCGCGCAATAATGGAAATCAATGTCGGGTTGCTCGGCGAGGGCCCGGCGGACGGCCTCGCCCACGACGGCCTGGTCATCCACCAGGAGCACGAGGGTGCGGTATTCCGGAGGCGGCCATTCGACCGGATTCCCCGTCTGGAGGGGTGTGGGTTCTTGTGTCGGGTTCATGTTGCTCGGGTTGGTCGGGTTGTTTGGGCCGCGCGCTGGTTTGTCCGGGCCGGACGGCATTCCAGTCTGAAAGCCCGTTCTTGCGGGTTTGGAACGGTCCGCACCGGGTCCGGGTGCCGGCGGCGAGCCGGTGCCCGGAGCTTCCATGCGATTCAGCTTAGTGAGTGCGCGGGAGGACGGCAAGGGACCTGCCGGATGCGGCCGGGCGCAGCCGGTGAGGGACCGGTCCGGCGGGGGGCTGGCGGGTCAAGGGGGCTTGACGGGAGGGCGCCGGTGCGCATCTTACGCGGTCCGCCGGGGGAGGTCCGGGGATGGGCGGGCCGCTCCGGGACGGCCGGGTTCGAGTCAAGGAAGAACATGCAGCACATACGGAACATCGCGATCATCGCGCACGTGGATCACGGGAAGACCACGTTGGTGGATTGTCTGTTGAAACAGTCGGGGACGTTCCGGTCCAACGAGGCGAAGGCCTCGGAGGAGAGGATCATGGACTCGATGGACCTGGAGCGGGAGAAGGGGATCACCATCCGGGCCAAGAACGCGGCGTTTCGGTACAAGGGTTACCGGATCAACATTGTGGACACGCCGGGTCACGCGGATTTCGGGGGTGAGGTGGAGCGGATCATGAACATGATCGACGGCGTGCTGCTGGTGGTGGATGCGGCGGAGGGGCCGCAGGCGCAGACGCGGTTTGTGTTGCGGAAGGCGCTGGAGGCGGGGGCCAAGCCGATCGTGGTGATCAACAAGGTTGATCGGGAGAATGCGCGGCCGCAGTGGGCGTTGGACCAGGTGTTCGAGCTGTTTTTGTCGCTCAACGCGACGGACGAGCAGCTGGATTTTCCGCATGTTTTCTGCTCGGCGAAGGCCGGGTATGCGCGGCTGCGGTTGGAGGATGACACGGCCACGATGGAGCCGTTGTTTGAAGCGATCGTGCAGCACATCCCGCCGCCGCGGGCGCGTGCCAGTGAGGGATTTCAGTTGTTGGTGGCCAATCTGGACTATTCGGACTACTTGGGGCGCATTGCGTTGGGGAAGGTGATGGCGGGCCGGATCCGCGTGGGCGAGCCGGCGGTGTGTTTGCACGGGGACGGCCGGGTGACGGAGGGGCGGGTGACGGCGCTGTTTCATTACGAGGGTTTGAAGCAGGTGCCGATCGAGGAGGCGCCGGCGGGGGACATCATCGGGGTGTGCGGTTTCGAGACGGTGGCGATCGGGGAGACACTGGCGGACAAGCCGGAGCGGGGTGCGTTGCCGTTCATACCGGTGGATCCGCCGACGATTCAGATGGATTTTGCGGTGAACGATGGTCCGCTGGCGGGTCAGGATGGCAAGCTGGTGACGGCGCGGCACATTTGGGAGCGGCTGCAGCGCGAGGTGCGGACCAACGTGGGGTTGCGGGTGGAGCAGACGGAGGATCCCAAGGTGTTTCGGGTGAGCGGGCGCGGCGAGATGCAGATTGCCATCCTGGTGGAGCAGATGCGGCGGGAGGGTTACGAGGTGCTGGTTTCGCGTCCGGAGGTGTTGTGGCGGCGGGATGCGGAGGGGAACCTGCTGGAGCCGATCGAGCGGCTGTTTTTGGAGGTGCCGCAGGAGAGCATGGGCGCGGTTTTGGAGAACCTGGCGTGGCGGAAGGCGGAGATCCAGCAACTGACGCCGCACGGGGACCAGGTGACGATCGAGGCGCTGATACCGATGCGGGGTTTGATCGGGTTCGAGACGGACCTGGTGAATTTGACGCGCGGGATGGGTGTGATGAGCCATCTGTTCCACGGGTACGGTCCGGACCGCGGGGAGATACCGGCGCGGCGGAACGGGTCGCTGGTGAGCATGGAGGACGGTGTGGCCACGGCCTACGCGTTGGACGCGTTGCAGGAGCGGGGGCGGTTGATGGTGGAGCCGGGCGACCGGGTGTACAAGGGGATGATCGTGGGCGAGAACGCACGGGAGCAGGACCTGCTGGTGAACCCGTGCAAGACCAAGCACCTGACGAACATGCGGTCGCAGGGGGAGGGCAAGGGCATTCAACTGAGTCCGCCGCTGAAACTGACGCTGGAACGGGCGTTGGAGTACATCGGGCCGGACGAGTACGTGGAGGCGACGCCGCATCACCTGCGGTTGCGGAAGAAGATCCTGGACGAGCACCAGCGGAAGCGGGCGGCGCAACAGCGCGTGGTGCGGGTGCTGTCGGACTGAGCGCGGGTGCGGCGGTTTCGGTGCTCCCGGTGTGGCGGGGAGGGGGCGCGCCCCGGGTGGCGCCGTGCGGCCGGGCGGTTTCAGACCAGTCGTTCGGGGTTGAGGCCCTGGAGGTCCTTGGGCACGAACCGGCCGTCTTTGCGGATCAGTTCGCCGTCGAACCAGACCTCGCCGCCGCCGTATTCGGGTCGTTGGATCAGGACCATGTCCCAGTGGATGGCGCTGCGGTTGCCGTTGTCACAATCTTCGTAGGCCTGGCCCGGTGTGAGGTGGAGGGAGCCGGCGATTTTTTCGTCGAAGAGGATGTCGCACATGGGTTGGAGGATGTGGGGATTGAAGCCCAGGGAGAACTCGCCCGTGTAACGTGCGCCGGGGTCGGTGTCGAGGATCTGGTTGAGGCGTTCGGTGTTGTTGGCGGTGGCCTCGATGATGCGTCCGTTTCGGAAGACGAGTCGGACGTTTTCGAAGCGGGTGCCGGCGTAGAGGGTGGGTGTGTTGAACTGGATGACGCCGTTGACGGAGTTGCGGACGGGGCAGGAGAAGACCTCGCCGTCGGGGAGGTTGCGCAGGCCGTTGCACATTTGGGCGCCGATGCCCTTGATGCTGAAGGTGAGGTCGGTGCCCGGTCCCTTGATGTGGACGCGGTCGGCGCGTTTCATGCGTTTCCAGAGGGGGATCATGGCGTGGGCCATCTTGCGGTAGTCGAGGGTGCAGACGCGGAAGTAGAAGTCTTCGAAGGCCTCGGTGCTCATGCCGGCGCTTTGGGCCAGGCTGGGTGTGGGCCAGCGCAGGACGCACCAGCGGGTTTTGTTGACGCGCCAGTTGAGGACGGGCCGGGTGATGCGTGCGAAGAGGGCCATGCGATCGGCGGGCACGTCGCTGGTCTCGTTCATGTTGTCGGTGCCGCGGATGGCGATGTAGGCGCGCATTTTTTTGATGCGGGCCAGTTCGAGATCGCGCACCAGGGCGGCGTGGCGCGGGTCGGTTTCGCGCAGGAGCTCGCGGGCGACGCGGCTGTGGCGGGTTTCGACGATGGGGATGCCGCCGGCGCGACGGACGGCGCGCATGAGTTCGATGGTCATGGTGTCGGGCACGTCGGTGACGTCCAGGAGGACCGGGTCGCCCCGTTTGACGGCCACGGAGTAGTTGACGAGGAGTTCAGCCAGTTGGGTGCAGCGTGGGTCTTGCATAAGCCGGAAAGCCGTGCGGAGCGGTGCGTTGCGCGCGTGTGCCGACGGGGAGTGTGGGCGCGGGCCCAACCGGTGGGCGGGCGGGACTCATGGCTGGCTGGGCGGGGCGGGTTCGGCGCCGGACTCGGCGGGCGTGGCGGGGGCTGTGGCGCGGGAGAGCGAGGGCGGGATGTCGTCCGGGCTGTACTGGCGCTGACCGCCGACGACGAGGGTGCGCCCCTCGGCGTCTATGGTCAGGCGGGGTCGGGACCCCGCGATGAGCCAGGTTTGCCGGACCAGGATGTCGCCGTGGGGGTTGATGACGTAGTACGCGCAGGTGATGCGGCCGTTTTGGAAGAGGAGGTGCAGGTTGCTGGCGCGGTCGAGCTGGGGCTGTGGATTGGCAAAGGAGACGACGGGGCCCAGGGGGACGACGCGGAAGGTCTGGGTTTCGGCCGGGTCGGTGATGCGGAGGTAGAGGCGGAGGTTGCGTTTGAGGTAGTTGGCTTCCTGGAGGATGTACTTGCGCAGGACCGGCGGTGAGCCGGGCTCGGCGGAGGGCAGGCCGAATTCGCGTTCCCAGAGGCGCGTGCCGGTGATGATGTAGAACTCGGCGGGCGGGCTGCTGAACTCGCGGTCCCAGGCGGCGATGCGGACGGTGGCGCGCAGTTCGTAGCGGCCGGGCCGGTTGAGTTCGAAGTGGGGGGCCAGGTCCAGGCGTACGGTGGCCCGCCGGGAGGATTCGAGCGTGAACGGTTGGTCCACCCTCGGCTGGCCGAGTTCTCGGACCACACGATTGTTTTCGCCCTCGACCGCGAAGAGGAGCCATTCGTTGTCTTCGCCGAGGCGCAGGGTTTGACCGGAGAGGTTGGTGATCCGGACGGCGACGGGGATGGGTTCGCCCGGGAGGAATTGTTGCTGGGCCAGTTCGACCTGGACCGTGATCTGGGCCTGGAGCGCGGCCGGCAGCAGGAGGGCGGCGGTCAGGGCGAGGATGGGAAAAAGGGTTCCGGGCACAGCGGCATGTCCCCGGCGCGGGGCGTGCCGGTGTGCCGCCGGGGCGCCGGTCCGGACGCCGGGTCGGGTCATGGTCTTGAGAGGGGCCATGGACAGGCGCTGCACGGGCTCACTTTAGTCGTGATACCCGGGGTGACAAGGTGCAAATCCCGGGCCGTTCGGGCTTGATGGTGGCGACGGGGGTGTTCCGGGGTCTTGGGCGTTGTACGAACCGAGGTTTGCTCTGGATTCTGGCGGATGTTTTTCCCAAAGCTTGGGGACGATGAAGCGCACGCATCATTGCAACGAGCTGCGGCTTGAGCATGTGGGTCAGACGGTGACGTTGGTGGGCTGGGTGCATTCCCGTCGCGACCTGGGGGGCGTGATTTTTTTGGACATTCGGGATCGGGAGGGCCGGACGCAGACGGTGTTTGATCCTTCGGAGGTGTCGCCGGAGTTGTTCGAGAGGGCGTCGTCGTTGCGGCCGGAGAGTGTGGTGGCGGTGACGGGGAAGGTGCGGCGGCGGCCGGAGGGGACGGCCAATCCGAGGATTGCGACGGGCGAGGTGGAGGTGGTGGCGCGGGAGTTGGAGGTGTTGAACCGGGCGGAGGTGCTGCCGTTTCCAGTGGACGATCCGCAGGAGGCGTCGCGGGTGAACGAGGAGTTGCGGTTGCGGTATCGTTACCTGGACCTGCGCCGGCCGGAGATGCTGCGGAATCTGAAGTTGCGCTCGAAAGTGGCGATGGCCACCCGGGCGTACATGGAGGAGCAGGGGTTTCTGGAGGTGGAGACGCCCACGTTGTTCAAGTCCACGCCGGAAGGTGCGCGCGAGTTTCTGGTGCCGTGTCGGAATCATCCGGGTCTGTTTTATGCGCTGCCGCAGTCGCCGCAGCAGTTCAAACAGATCCTGATGGTGGCCGGGGTGGAACGGTACTTTCAGCTGGCGCGCTGTTATCGGGACGAGGATCTGCGGGCGGACCGGCAGCCGGAGTTCACGCAGATTGACATCGAGATGAGTTTCGTGGAGCGGGAGGACATTTACGCGCTGGTGGAGGGGTTGCTGGCGCGGATTTGGAAGGTGGCGCTGGGGGTGGAGCTGGTGCGGCCGTTCCCGCGGTTGCGGTTTCGGGAGGCGATGGACCGGTTCGGGACGGACAAGCCGGACACGCGTTGGGGGCTGGAGCTTGTGGATTTTACCGAGACGTTCCGGTCCAGCGCCTTCAAGGTGTTCCAGCAGGCCGTGGCAGCCGGCGGGGTGGTGAAGGCGCTCAATGCCAGGGGACTGGCGGGCGTGACGCAGGGGCAGATGGAGCAGCTGACCCAACTGGCGCGCGAGTTCGGCGCCAAGGGCCTGGCGTACATCAAGGTCGAGGGGGGCGAGTGGAAGTCGCCCATTGTAAAGTTCTTCAGTCCCGCGGAGAAGGAGGCGCTGCAGGCGGGGCTGAAGGTGGAGGAAGGGGATCTGATCCTGTTTGCGGCTGACGACTGGCAGGTGGCGTGTGAGATCCTGGGCCGGCTGCGGCTGCAGGTTGTCGAATGGCTGCAGCGGGAGGGCCGGTTGAAGGTGGACCCGATGCGGTTCGATTTCCTGTGGGTGGAGGATTTCCCGTTGCTGAGCTTCGACAAGGAGAACAACCGCTGGTATTCGAGTCATCATCCTTTCACGGCGCCGGTGCCGGAGGACATCCCGTTGCTGAAGACCGACCCGCGGCGGGTGCGCGGCCAGCATTATGATGTGGTGGTCAACGGGGTGGAGTTGGGAGGGGGTTCCATCCGTATTCACCAGCCGGAGGTGCAGAAGACGGTGTTCGAGGATGTCCTGCAACTGCCGCCGGATCTGGTGAAGGCGCGCTTCGGTTACATGCTGGAGGCGTTCCGTTACGGTGCGCCCCCGCACGGGGGGATCGCCCTGGGGTTCGATCGGCTGGTGGCGTTGTTGTGCGGCACGTCGAGCATCCGGGACGTGATCGCGTTTCCGAAGACGGCCAAGGGGACATGTCTGATGACGGATTCGCCCGGGCCGGTGGAGCCGCGGCAGTTGCGGGAGCTGCATCTGGAGCTGCGGATTCCGCCCGGCAAGGCCTGAGGGTCGCCACCGGTCGGGTGGCGGGTCAGGACTTGCGGCGCAGGCGGGCGACGTAGGCACCGTCCACGGCGTCCACGAAGGGGAGCAGGATGCGTTCGTGCTCCAGGCTGAAGCCGGGCACGGTTTGGAGGAACGCGCGCACGACCTGTTCGTTTTCCTCGGGTTCGAGGCTGCAGGTGCTGTAGACCAGCAGTCCGCCGGTGCGAACGTGGGAGGCGGCCTGGCGGAGGAGCTGGAGCTGGGTGGCGGGCATGCGCTGGATGTCGTCGCCCTGCAGGCGCCAGCGGAGGTCCACGCGGCGGCGGAGGACGCCGGTGTTGGAGCAGGGCGCATCCACCAGCACGCGGTCGAAGCCGG
The DNA here is from genome assembly GCF_049537155.1 of Limisphaera sp. 4302-co. NCBI lineage: Bacteria > Pseudomonadati > Verrucomicrobiota > Verrucomicrobiia > Limisphaerales > Limisphaeraceae > Limisphaera > Limisphaera sp. 4302-co. The sequence continues at coordinate 5,966 of NZ_JBMVQZ010000012.1, read as the reverse complement.
CGCGGGCCCAGTCGGGCAGGGGGGCGTCCGCGGTTTGGATTTCGGCGCATGTGACGCCGAGGCGGAGACAGTTCTCGCGCAGGAGTTCGAGGCGTTCGGGATCGTTGTCCCGGGCGAGGATGCGCCCCTGGTTGCGCATGAGTTGGGCGATGTAGGTGGTTTTCCCGCCCGGGGCGGCGCAGAGGTCGAGCACACGGAGGCCGGGGCGGACCTGCAACAACCAGACGGCCAGCAGGGTGCTGGGGTCCTGGACGTAGAACCAGCCGTCCTGGAAGGATGGCATCTTGTGCAGGGGCGGGTGCCGCCGCAGCTCGTAGACCAGCTCGTCGTCGTACCAGTCGCGGCGGAAGACGTCGCATTCGACGTTTTCAGTGGTGCGCCAGCGTTTGAGGAGATCGGCGGTGGAGGTTTTGAGGTGGTTGACGCGGCCGTAGTTTCGGGCCGGGGTGTTGTTCCAGTGGAGCATTTGGCGGGTGCGATCGGGTCCCCAGCGGTCGAGCCAGCGGCGGACCAGCCATTCGGGGTGGGACCAGCCGAGGTGGGGGGCGGTGATCTGGAGATCTTGCAGGAGCTTGCGGGTGGGACCGGCCTCGCGGAGGTAGCTGCGGAGGATGGCGTTCACGAAGCCGGCCTGGGCGGCCAGGCCGGTGCGTTTGGCCAGTTCGACCGTTTCGTGCACGGCGGCGTGATCGGGGATGCGGTCGAGCCAAAAGATCTGATAGAGCCCGAGCCGGAGGATGTCCTGCAGGCGCTGGGGTTGCGGAGGGTCGCCGGTTTTGCGTGCGATGAGCCAGTCGAGCGTGGCGCGCCACCGGACCACGCCGTAGACGAGCTCCTGGCAGAGGCGCCGGTCGGCCGGGGAAAGGGTGTGCGCGGCCAGTTCGCGCTCCAGCAGGCTGTCGAGGAACAGCCCGCTGTGGGCGTGCTGGTTCAGGATGCGCACGGCAATTTCTCTTGGTTTTTGAGCGCTCACCGCGTTTATTATGGCCCTGCTGTCCCGGCTGGAAGCGGTGACAGGCAGTCAAACCCGTTCTATGCGAGAAGAATTCGAGAAACTGGCCCTGGCGGGCAAGATCGAACCCCGGCACATCGAACCGCTGGTGCGGTTGGCGACCTGTGGTTTTTGCTGGCATCGCAGTTGGGGGTTCGGTCGGATCCGGTCGATTGATCCGGTGTTTGCCCGGTTTACGATCGATTTTCCCGGTCGACCGGGGCACACGATGGACCTGGCGTTTGCTTCCGAGGCGCTCAAGCCGATTCCCGCGACGCACATTCTGGCGCGCAAGGCGCTGCATCTGGAGGAGCTGCGGCAGATGGCGGCCACGCAGCCTTTGGAGCTGATGCGCATCGTGCTGAAGAGCTACGGCGGACAGGCCACCGTGGACCAGATCCAGCAGGTGCTGGTGCCGGATGTGATCCCGGCGGACTGGAAGGCTTGGTGGGACCAGGTCCGGCGGCAGATGAAAAAGGACGGCCACTTCAAGGTTCCCCTGAAAAAGAGCGAGCCGGTGGTTTACGAGGAAACCGAGCGGACGCTGGACGAGCAGCTGCTGGAGTCGTTCGAGTCGGCCAAAGGCTTGAAGGCGCGGTTGGGCGTGGTGGGCGAGATCCTGCGGAGTCTGGAGGATCTGGCGGATCGCCAAGAGGTGGGGCGCCGTCTGATCGAGGTGCTGAACGAGGACATCGCCTCTCATCAACGCACCCAGCCGGCGGTGGCCATGGAAGCGGTTTTCGTCCGTGACGATCTCCGCAGCCAACTGGGCCTGCCGCGGGCCGAAGGTGAACTGACGGCCGTGGATCTGTGGCGCGCCTTGGAACGGCCGGGGCCGGTCCTGGAGGCGTTGCCGGCGGCCAAACACCGGCGTGCGCTGGAGACCTTCCGGGAGGCTTGGCCCGACCGTTGGGCGCAGATTCTGCTCGACTCGCTCAACGAGGTTTCGGCCCGGGTCTGTCGCGAGCTGGTCCAGCTGCTGACCCAGGAGGGGCACCTGGAGGAGGTCAAACAGGCGGTGGCCAGGCACGTCAGCCACCACACGGCCAGCAGCGAGCTGCTTTTGTGGCTGGCCAGGGAACGCAGTGACGCCTTTGCGGACATTCTCGGGCCGGAGGTGTTCCGCGCCATGCTCACGGCGTTGGAACGCGACCAATTCAACGAAAAGCGGACCAGCCGCCTGCACGATTTCATCCTCGACGACGCGGATCTGATCGCCGATCTGACGGCCGCGGCCGACATTGACGTGATCAAGGACCTCACCCGCGCCCTGCAGTTCTCGCCGGTGTTCGACGACATGGACAAGCGGTCGTTGCTGGCCCGGCTGGTCAAGAGTCATCCGGCCATTCAATCCCTCATTGCCGGCGAACAGAGCCGGCAGGACACCGGGTTCTGGGTTTCCTGGGAAAGCCTGGAACGGCGCCGGGCCGAATACGACGAACTGGTACACAAGCGCATACCGGCCAATTCCCGCGAGATCGCCATCGCACGCAGCTACGGCGACCTCAGCGAGAACCACGAGTACAAGGCGGCCAAGGAGATGCAGAAGATCCTCATGCGCCGCAAGGAGGAACTGGAAGCCCAACTGGTCCGGGCGCGCGGCACCGATTTCTCCCATTTCCCATCCGATGCGGTTGGGCCGGGCACCGTGGTGGAGTTGACGGATTTGAACACGGGGCAACGCGAGACCCTGACGGTGCTGGGTGCGTGGGACTCCGATCCCGAGCGGGGCATCATCAGTTATCTCTCTCCGGTGGCCCAGGCCCTGATGGGGCACAAGCCGGGCGAAGAGGTGGAATTCGAGGTCCAGGGTGCGCTGCACCGGCATCGGATCGAGTCCATCCGACCTTATCGGCAGGCGCCCGCGTCCATGCCTGCCGGGGTTGGGACGGGGGCGGAAACATCCGCGGCGGCCGGGAATGCTCCGCGGGCGGGTGGATTGGCCAAGGTCCCTCCCACGCCGGGCGAGGCGGCCTCTTCCCCGGCGGTCTCGGCTTCCGGAGCCGTTGCTGCAGGTGAAGCGCCCTCCGAAGTGCCCCAGCCGCCGTTTGGCGGCCCGGCTGAGGCCCTCGAAACCGCCGGAGCCGGGGCCAGTGGGCCCGCGGCTGTTGTGACCGACTCCGAGGCGGCCGGAGGGGCTGGCCCGGCCGAGGAGACGGGGCCCCCGCAGGCGGCGTCCGCACCGTTGGAGACTTCGGACGCACAGGCGGAGAGCGTCGTCGTTGCCGGCCAGGGTCCGGCATCGGTGACACCGGAACCGCAGGCGGGGACCGGCTCCACCACCCCGGCGGCGGCTTTTGGAGAGGTGGCGGCAACGCCTCTTGCCGCCGACCCCGAGAGCAAACCTCCCGGCGAGGATCCCGCCCGGAGCTGACGGCTGTCGCCCCGGGCGTTCTGTTGTGGGCACCGGCTCGTGCGGTTGTGGAAAGGTCCCGGAATGGACCCCGTAGGGGTCACCGGCCGGGGGCGCCGGCGGTGCCAGAGTCCGCGTTCAGGCGGCCTGCCACTGTTCGCGCAGCAACCGGACCGCGGCAGGGATGCTCTGGTGGGGATTGCCCTTGCTGCCGCACTCGAAGCTGATGAAGTTCTGGTAGCCGATGAACTTCAAGCCGCGAAAGCCGTCGGTGTAATCGTCGCCGGGATCTTCGCCCGGCATCTTGCGTTCTTTTCGGCTGGCGATGTGGACATGTTGGAGGTACGGCCCGGCGGCGACGAATGCGGCAAAGTCGCTGGGTTCCTCCCAGGTCATGTGCCAGAAGTCTCCCATCATGGCCACGCCCGGGTGGTTGACGTCCCGGCAGATGGCGGCTGCGTCGGCAAGTTGCCGCAGGAACCACGCTTCCCGGCGGTTGAGGGGCTCCAGTAGGATGCGCGTGCCGGCCTTGTGCGCGTGCTCGCCCAGCTCGGGCAAGAGTCGCACGAGCAGTTCCCTGGCCTCCACGTGGCCCAGCTTGGTCTGGCCATTGAAGGCCGGAACCACGATCATTCCCACCGCTCCCAGGGCGCCCGCTGCGGTGAGGATCTCGCGGATGGAACGAACCGCGTTTTGTCGGACCTGCTCATCTTCGCTGATCAACACCCCTTCGAACCCGGCGCACACCGCACTGACGCGGATTTTTCGGCCGCGAAGCGCCTTCTGAAACTCTTCCACCCGGCGGGGCAGTCCTCCGCCCCAGGGCTCGATCCCTTCGAAACCGTGTGCCTCCAGGAAATCGAGCTTCTCGGTGAGGGTTTTGCCGGGGGCCACTCCTTCCTGGCACGAGAGGCGCAGGCGCGCCGGCTGTGGCGGGCGGGGCAGGTTCTGGGCACGCAGCATGCCCGGAGCGGCCGCGGCGGCCATGCCCCACGCGGTGAGGGTGAGGAATCCACGACGCGACGTTTTCATAGGTCCAACAACCATAGACGACACAAGAGACGGTGCCGCTTCAAACATTCTTTTGTCGGGTTTGAATGGGGGCCGGGGTTTAGTATGTGGGGGTGGCGGAGCCGGACGCGGCCGCAGCGCGTCCGGGGAAATCGGTTTGACCACCTTTCGTGTGCGCGATCAAGATGCACCGGATGGCCGTGGCGCCGGCCGGGAGGGCGATTGCTCCGCTGGTCGGGTCCGGTGGCGGCCGATGGGAAGAAGGGTGGCAATGAAACTGGACGATCTCTATTCGGAACTGACGATCAAGACGGGAGCGAAACTGGTGCTGTTGGTCCTGGACGGTCTGGGGGACGTGGCGACGCCCGAGCAGGGCGGGCGCACCCCGCTGGAGGCGGCGCAGACACCGAACCTGGACCGGTTGGCACGCGAGTCGGCCCTGGGCCGGATGATCCCCGTGGCACCCGGGATCACGCCGGGCAGCGGCCCCGGGCATCTGGCGCTGTTCGGGTACGATCCGATCGAGTATCAGGTGGGACGCGGCGTGATCGAGGCGCTGGGGCTGGGTGTGAATCTGCAGCCGGGGGACGTCTGCGCACGGGCCAACTTTGCCACGCTGGATGAAAAGGGGATCGTGACCGACCGGCGCGCGGGGCGGATCCCCACCGAGGTGTGCGAACGGCTGTGCGCGCGCCTGCAGGAACGCATCCGCCGGCTGGAGGACACGGAGGTCATCATCCAACCGGGCAAGGAACATCGGTTCGTGGTGGTCTTCCGCGGTCCCGGTCTGGAGGGTCCGCTGACCGATGCCGATCCCAACCGCGAGGGTCTGCCCATTCCGAAGGCCGAACCCCGGGATCCGTCCAACCCGAAACAGCAGAAGATGGCGCGGCTGGTGGAGACCTTTTACCAGGCGGCCCTGCCGGTTTTGGCGGGAGAGAAACCCGCCAACGGTTTCCTCATGCGCGGGATCGCGCATCAACCGCACCTCCCCGCGTTTCATGACCGGTACCAGCTGCGTGCCGCCGCCCTGGCCATCTATCCGATGTACAAGGGCCTGGCCCAACTGGTGGGCATGACGAAGCTCGAAGGTCCGCGCAACGTGCGCGAGCAGTTCGAACGCTACCTGGCCGAGTATGAAAACTTCGATTTCTTCTTCATCCATCACAAGGCGACCGACAAGGCGGGTGAGGACGGCAACTTCGAGGCGAAGAGGCAGGCGATCGAGGAGGTGGACGCCGCGTTGCCGGTGTTGCTGCAAAAGAAGCCCGACGTGCTGGTGATCACGGGTGATCATTCCACCCCGTGTGTGGTGCGCGGCCACTCGTGGCATCCGCAGCCGGTGCTGCTGCACTCGCGCTACAGCGGTACCGACGGTGCCGCACGCTTCACCGAGGCGGAGGCCAACCGCGGTTCGCTGGGGATCTTCGAAGCGCGCTTCCTGCTGCGGCTGATGCAGGCCCACGCACGCATGTTCGACAAGTTCGGCGCGTAGATTCGCGGCCGACTCGGAGGAAGCGCCGCCGCCGTGTGCGACGGCGCTTTTTTTTCAGGGCTGTTTCATCTGAGAGTGGAAGCGGCTGAGGGGAGGAGGTTGCAAAAAAAAGGCTA
>NZ_JBMVQZ010000011.1:0-140425 GCF_049537155.1 Limisphaera sp. 4302-co | reverse complement strand
GCGCTGCTGTTTCTTACCGGACAAACCCTTTGACAAATCATGCGCCCGGGATAGATTGGGTCCTGACCGGTGGGGTCGTAGCTCAGTTGGTAGAGCACCACAATGGCATTGTGGGGGTCAGGGGTTCGAGTCCCCTCGGCTCCACCAAACTGTTTTTCCCTCTTGCCCTGCAGCCGCCGCGCGCCCGGTCGCACACCGGCATCTGATCGGGCTTTCTTTTCCCCGACGGCCGCCCGAGCGAGTCGCCGGAGCAACTCTTCGCTTCCCGTCACCAGGCCCGTGGCCGGGGATGGCGTTCTCCTCCCATCCTGGCCGAATCCGGTCCGGCCCGGACGGTTTCCTGGCACACGGAAAGCCCCTTTCGTCCGGCCATACCCACTCGGCGGCCGGACGCCGTGCCTTGAAAAGAAGGTCAGGAACCGCGGCGTGGGACTTCTCCCCACCCTTTTGCAGCCCCCGTCTACCGCGGACACCCCGGGTATTGAACGGGAGGGAAAGACCTCTCGCCGCCCCACGGAGCCGCGTTCAATCGTAAACCCGGCGCGACAGCGAGCGGCACTTTACGGGGCCGCGTCACCGGCCTACAGTCGGCTCATGCCTGCGGTATATGACGCTTCCGAGTTCGTGGATCCCGACAGCCACCAGGGGCGGACCGGGTCGGCAGCCGCCGGCCCCGGACGGGCAGGAACGTCGCGGATCCTCACCCGGGAGGAACTGGACTCGAAAGTCCTGGAGACCCAGCAGCGCCTGGCCGAGCTGAAACAGGTCCAGGAATCGCTCGAACGCGAACGTGCCGCGCTGGAGGAACTGCGCCGCCGCCAGGTCGAGCTCCAGACCGGTCGCGCAGAGATGCTGGAGCACCTGACGCGCGGGATCGCCCTTCTGGAAGAGGCAGAGCACGAAACCCGGTCCCAGGCCGAGCAGATGGCGCGAACCCTTGCTTCCTTCCGCGAGGCGCTCGAAAAGATCCGTTCCATCCGCGAGGAAACCTGGTCGCCGGAGAACCTTAACATGGAGCTGACCCGGGCCCTGACGGTCATCGAAAACGCGCGCATGGAATGGAACAGTGCCCGACTCAAATTCCCCCTGCTGAATCGCCCGGGCGGGGCAGCAGAAACCGCAGCCTCGGAAACTCCGGAGGTCCGGCCCTTTCGCTGGTGGGAAGGCGTGTCGTTCGGGCGGCTTTGTCTGCTGGGACTGGCATTGACATGGCCCGTGGCCCTGGTCGTTCTGGTCCTGGGCCTCCTGTGGGCGAGCCTGTCCTGGTGGGGACCAAGATGAGCGTGTCCCTGCGCAGCATGCCTCCCGGAGCGTCGGACACCGGCCGGCGCCTGCGCCACCTGCTGTTGGGTTGGATCCTCATGGCCGGTGGCGCGGCCATCATGTTGGAGGCTGCCCTGCCCTCGGCAAGCTGGCCGCGATCCGACCGGTTCCTGGCAGCCCAGGGCACGATCGGATTCGTCCTTCTGGCGGCGGGTTGTTTCCTCCGGCGCCTGGCCTTGAGAAGCCGCGGACCTTGACCCTAAAGTGGGGAGGCCACTCGCGGCAGGCAGGGCGACAGCATGGCATTCTGGCGAAAAAAGACCGATCCCTGGCGGGAACGCGAGCGGGCGCTCCGGGAACGGATCCGCTCGCTGGAGGAGGAAATCCGGCAGCTCGAGGCCCGGCTCCAGGTCCCGCGTGCGGCGTCCCGAACAGCATCTGCGCAGCCGCCCCTCTCGCGCCCGGGAGATTCCGCCGCCCCTGAATCCGGTTCAGCCCCGGGCGGCGAGCCGCTGGAGCGACGGCCTTCCACTTTGTCTGCCCGGGCGGACACACCTCCCACCGGACCGCAACCGGCTGCTGTTCCGGTGGAATCCCCCAGCCAAACGCCTCATCTCTACAACGAGTACGGCCAACGCAAGTACGATCTGCCCGGGCTGTGGCGGTCCCTGCGGGCGAAGTGGTCGGAGCCACCCCCGTCCGGCAGCTCCGAACTGGTGCGGCTGCTGGCTGCCGGTGGTGCACCCGAGCTGCGTCCGCTGCGGTACGAACGACGCATCGCCCGCAACCGTTTTCTGGCCCTGCTGGCCATGCTGATCCTGGTGGTTTTCGGCATTGCGTATGTTCTGATTCGCGCTCCGTAAGACGCGAAAAGTGCCATGCCCCGACCTCACCTCTCCCGCACCCGGACAGCCAGCGTCCCGATCCTTTTCGGCCCGCTGCCGGTGGAAACGGACGCAGGCTGTTTCTGGGCCTGGTATTCCGAAGCCGGATTGCGTGCCCTCACGTTTCCCAGGGACAAACCGGCGGCCACCCATGCCGTTTCACCCGCACCCCGGCTGATTCGCGCATGGCACCGGAGCACCGTTGCGGCTGTGCGGACGGCCCTGACCGGACGCGTGCCACGTCGTTTGCCGCCCCTGGACTGGGCCGGGCAAAGCGCGTTTCACCGGGCGGTGTGGCGCCAGCTGCTGCGAATCCCGCCCGGCCAGGTCCGGACCTACGGGCAGGTGGCGCGCGACCTGGGCCGGCCCGGGGCGGCACGGGCCGTGGGCCGTGCCTGTGCAGCGAACCCGATTCCCCTTCTGGTGCCGTGCCACCGCGTGGTGGCCTCCGGTGGCCGTCCCGGCGGTTTCAGCGCCGGTCTGGAGTGGAAACGCCGGTTGCTGGCAGGGGAGGGCGTGGAAATGCCCGAAGGCCGGCCGTCGCGTTGGCCCCCAAGGACGGTGTGGTAGTGTTCCTGAACCCGGCCGGGTCGTCGTCCGCGCGGGGGGCCGCTCAAACGATCTCCGGATGGGCCTTCTCCGGATCCACGTCCAGGTCCTTGATCGCCTGGGCCACCAGCGAGGGTTTGACCTTCCGTTGTTTGGCCAACGCCCACAACGTGGCGATGACGGTGCACTCGGCGTCCACCTCGAAAAACCGGCGCAGCCGCGGGCGGGTGTCGCTCCGGCCGAATCCGTCGGTGCCGAGCGTGGTCAGGCCGCCCGGAACCCACGGTGCAATCTGATCGGGCACCATCTTCATGTTGTCGGACACCGCAACGAACGGGCCCTGCTCCTTTTCGAGGAGCTCGACCACGTAAGGTTTCCGCGGCGGCTCGGTGGGATGAAGCATGTTCCACCGCTCGCAACGCAGCGCATCGTTGCGGAGGGACTTGTAACTGGTGGCGCTCCAGACGTCGGCGGACACCCCGTACCGTTCCGCCAGGATCTCCTGGGCGCGCAACGCGGATCGGATGATCGTGCCGCTGCCGAAGATGTGGGCCTTGAGCTTCAGACCCTCCGGCCCGGGCTTGTACTTGTACAGGCCGCGCAGGATGCCCTCCTCCACACCGGGCGGCATGGGCGGCATCGGCATGTTCTCGTTGTAAAGCGTGATGAAGTAGAACACATCCTGCTGGTCCACGTACATTCGCCGCAGCCCGTCGGAAACGATGATCGCCAGCTCGTAGGCGAAGGCAGGATCGTAGGCCAGCAGGGTCGGGATGGTGCTGGCCAACAGCAGGCTGTGGCCGTCCTGATGTTGCAGGCCCTCGCCGTTCAAGGTGGTCCGACCGTACGTGGCGCCCAGCAGGAATCCGCGGGCCCGGATGTCCCCGGCCAGCCACATCAGGTCCCCCACGCGCTGGAAACCGAACATGGAGTAGTAGATGTAGAACGGGATCATCGGCAGCCGCAGATTCGCGTACGAGGTCCCTGCCGCGATGAAAGACGACATCGCACCCGCCTCGGTGATGCCTTCCTCCAGGATCTGCCCGTCCTTCTTCTCCAGGTAGTAGAGCAGCGATTTCTTGTCCACGGGCTCGTAGAGCTGGCCTTTGGAGGAATAAATCCCCACCTCGCGGAAGAGGGCGTCCAGGCCGAAGGTGCGGGCCTCGTCGGGGATGATAGGCACGATCCGCTTGCCGATCTCCTTGTGCCGGAGCAGCAGGCTCAGCATGCGGACAAAGGCCATGGTGGAGGAAACCTCCAGATTGCCCGAGCCCTTGAAAAACTCCGCGAAATACTCGCGGCCCGGCACCGGCAGGGGTTGGGGGATCACCCGGCGCTGGGGCAGATATCCGCCCAATGCCCGGCGCCGCTCGTGCAAATAGCGCATCTCCGGACTGTCGTCCGGCGGCCGGTAAAAGGGCATCTCGGCGATCTCCTCGTCGCTGATGGGGATGCCGAACCGCGTCCGGAATTCGCGCAGTTCTTTTTCGTTGAGCTTCTTCTGCTGATGGGTGATGTTGCGCCCCTCACCGGCCTCACCCAGACCGTACCCCTTGATGGTCTTGGCCAGGATGACCGTCGGCTGACCCTTGTGCGCCCAGGCGGCCGCATAGGCGGCGTACACCTTCACCGGATCGTGCCCGCCCCGCATGAGCTTGCGGATCTGGTCGTCGGTCAAATGATTCACCAGCTCGAGCAGCTCCGGATATTTGCCGAAGAAGTGCTTCCGCGTGTAGCTGCCGGGTTCCACGGAATACTTCTGGTAGTCCCCGTCCACGGCCTCTTCCATGCGTTTGAGCAGCAGGCCGGACTTGTCAGCCGCCAACAACGGGTCCCAATCCGATCCCCAGATCACCTTGATGACGTTCCAGCCCGCCCCCGAGAACACCGCCTCCAGTTCCTGGATGATCTTCCCGTTGCCCCGCACCGGCCCGTCCAACCGCTGGAGATTGCAATTGACGACCCAGATCAGATTGTCCAGTTGCTCGCGCGACGCCAGCGTGATGGACCCCAGCGTCTCGGGCTCGTCGGTCTCCCCATCCCCCACGAAACACACCACCTTGGGTTCCTGTCCGGCGAACAGCCCCCGGTCCCGCAGGTACCGGATGAACCGCGCGGTGTAGATGGAGACGATTGGCCCCAGCCCCATGGAAACCGTGGGGAACTGCCAGAACTCGGGCATCAGATACGGGTGCGGATACGAGGACAGCCCGCCACCCGGCGCCAGTTCCTGCCGGAAATTGCGAAGCTGCGTCTCGGTAAGCCGCCCCTCCAAAAAGGCCCGCGCGTAGATCCCCGGCGCCGAATGACCCTGGAAAAAGACCAGGTCGCCGACGAAATCCTCCGTGGGTCCCCGCAGGAAATGGTTGAACGCCACCTCGTACAGGGTCGCGCTGGAGGCAAAGCTGGAGATGTGCCCGCCCACGTTGGTGCGCATGTTGGCCTGGACCACCATGGCCATCGCATTCCAACGCACGATGCTCTTGATCCGCCGTTCCAGCTCGCGATCGCCCGGAAACGCCGGCTGTTCTTCCGGCGGGATGGTGTTGATGTAGGGCGTGCTGACGGGGCGGAACCCGCCCTGCCCGGGCGGAATCAGCCGGCGGGTCAGGCTCTGAAGAAAGCGCCCGGCCACCTCGGGACCGTGCGGCTGCAGCGCCTTCTCCACCACGGTGTCCAACGACTCGTACCACTGCCGCGGCCGGCCTGCCGCAGCCACCGCAGATGCCACCTGAACTTTGTCTGGCGTTTTCACGTTCCGTGTTGCACTCCGTTGTCTCCCGCGCAGGCCGGGCGGAACCAAACCGCCGCCCGCCCCGTCGGGAGCCTGGAAAAACCAAGCCGAAAACGGCCCCGTTGTCAGGCACAAACGTAGCACACCCGAAGCCACGTGAAACATCTGGATTGGACACTCCACACGCCGGAGGCCAACCTGGCCGCCGACGAGGCCCTCCTGGACTGGTGCGAGGCCGGTGCCTCATCCGAGCCCGGCACCGAATACCTCCGTTTCTGGATGCCCGACCGCCCCTTCGTGGTGGTCGGCTACGGCCAGCAGGTCGAACGCGAGGTGGACCTCGCCGCCTGCCAACGGCTCGGCATCCCCGTGTTGCGCCGCTGTTCCGGCGGGGGAACCGTCCTCCAGGCACCCGGCTGCCTCAACTACACCCTCGTGCTGCGGATTGACCCCGCCGGACCGACCCGGTCGGTCACCACCACCAATCGCTTCGTGCTGCAACGCCACGCCACCGCCCTGGCCCGCGCCCTCGGCCTCGAACCCCACGCGATCCGGATCCAGGGCGACACCGATCTCACCCTCGACGGCCGCAAATTCTCCGGAAACGCCCAGCGCCGCCACCGCCGTTACCTGCTTTTCCACGGGACGTTCCTCCTTCACCTGCCCCTCGACCTGATGACCGCCGTGCTGAAAATGCCGTCGCGACAACCGGCCTATCGCCAGGGTCGTTCCCACGCCGATTTCCTCACCACCCTCCCGCTCTCCGAGACGGAGGTCCGCCGCGCCTTGTTGCACGCATGGTCAGCCGAACCATCCGCTTCTCCACCGCCCGCCGACGCCGTGTGGGAACTCGTCCGAACCCGATACGCACGGCCCGAGTGGACCTTCCGCACTGCCAGCCCGGGCACGACCTGAGTCGGCAACGGCTCCTGCCACCCCGGCGCCGGCCGCGGCCTCCAGCCCCGACCCGGTTTGACTTTCGAAGTTCCGAACGGAAATTGACTCCATGCAACGGCCCAAACCGGGACGAAACCAGGCAGGGGCGCCCGGCACCGGCGCGCTGGTGTTGCTCCTCGCGATCCATCTCTCCGCCCAGCCCGCCCCAACCGCGCCCCACACCCGACCGGCAACAAACCCATCCACACCACCGGCCATGAACTTCCCCATCCGCAAGACTGAAGACGAATGGCGCAAACTGCTCTCGCCCGAGCAATACCACGTGCTGCGTCAAAAGGGCACCGAGCGCCCCTTCTCCGGAGCCTACTGGAACCACAAGGAAAAGGGCGTGTACCGTTGCGCCGGCTGTGGCGCCCTCCTGTTCACCTCCGACACCAAATTCGATTCCGGCTGCGGCTGGCCCAGCTACTTCGCCCCTGCCTCGCAGGATGCCGTGGTCACCCAGCCCGATTACAGCCATGGGATGATCCGGACCGAGGTGCTCTGCGCCCGCTGCGGCGGGCACCTGGGCCATGTCTTCCCGGACGGCCCGCGGCCCACCGGCCTGCGTTACTGCATCAACTCCGCCGCCCTCAAGTTCGAGAAACAGTCCCCCTCACCGGCACCTTACGCCCCCACCCAAGCCCGCGGGGAAAAAGCCGGGCAAAACCCCGCACCACCCAAACCCTGACCGTTCCCGGCGGGGACGGACTGCCATCCGCGCCCTTCCGCCCCGGACGGCAGATTGAAAACGTCCTGCCCGGCGTTCTCCACAAAGCAACTCCGGGATCATACCGAACCGGCCAGCCCGTAGACGAAAGCCCGGTCACGCCAGTTTTCCAGCCCTACCCAAACGCCACCCCTCCGCTTTCCACACGGACCGGCCCGGCTGATCGCCGACGTCTACCGGAAGCACCGGGCCGGATTTGATCCCACGGCAGCGGCCGGTGCCCATGAATCCTTCCGGCAGCGTCCGGCGTTCGATCCGCGCCGCGTAAGGAGCCCAGTCAGACGCCTTTCCGAACATGATCACCGGGCACGGAGTTCCGCCGTCCCACCCGCACGGCCGATCCACGCGGCTGCCTGACCCGCAAACCGCCGCGCGCGGTGGCGGGCAACATCGGGACGCGCCAGCCGACAAACCTCCTCCGTGGGCACCCGGCTCCGCTCGCGCCCCAAATCCGCATCCATCCGCCCTGCCCCGCCTCAGGGGCAAATGACACTGCGGCCGCTCCCGCGGTCCTCCGCGCTTGTCCGGCGCCGGGGCCGTTGGCAAAGTCGCGGACCGTGGGGACGGCACGGAAACAGGTCCCGGTGGAAGCAAGCCGGCGCAGCGGACCTCCGGCCGGGGCACGGCCGGGTTCGTCCACCGCCCGACCGCTGCCGCGCGCCGGGTTGTTGCCGCGAAAACGCTTTGTCCATCCGGCACCGCTTTTATCATGAACCCTCGATCCTCCGAATCCTCAGCCCCAGAGCTGCGGGAAGCGCAGCATCCCGCGCCCGAAAACCCCCTGGCGGACGTGAAACAGCTCGGGATGTGGGCGGCCATCGCCAGTCTCGGGTACGTCTTCTGGGTCGTGGGCGCCATGGAGATGATCGAGCGCCTGGCGTTCTATGGTGTGCGTGCCGTTGCCACGTTGTACGCCACCCGGCCGCTCTCCGAGCACGGGCTGGGCGTGACCATGGCGACCTTCGGCACCCTCCTGATGACGTGGAACCTGGTGCAATCGCTGGTGCCGGTGTTCACCGGCGGATTGTCAGACCGCTACGGTTACAAACCCACGATCTTCCTTTCCACGGTCCTCAAATGCCTGGGCTACCTGATCATGGCCTGGTGGCAGACCTATGCCGGGTTCTTTGTCGGGGTGATGTTTCTGGCGGTGGGCACGGCAATCTTCAAACCCGGGATCCAGGGGACGCTCATCCGGGCCACCAACCGGCTGAACAGCAGCATGGCGTGGGGCATCTTCTACCAGACGGTCAACATCGGCGGATGGATCGGACCCCTGATCGCGCTGCACATGCGTGAGCACATGGGCTGGCAGTCGGTGTTCTACACCAACGCGGCCTTCATCTGCCTGAACTTCCTCCTGCTGTTGACCTATCGCGAACCGGGATTGGAAGAACGTCTGGCCCGGCGGGCCCGGATCCGTGCCGGGCTGGAACGGGAGGTCCCGCTGTGGAAGGAATCGCTGGCCGAGCTGCGCAAGCCACATTTGTCCGTCTATCTGGCCATCTTTTCAGTCTGGTGGCTGATGTTTCCGATGATCTGGGACGTGCTGCCACGCTATGTGGAGGACTGGGTGGACACCCGTCCGATGGTGACCTTCTTGTTCGGCCCCGACGGCACACAGAACGTCTTTGCGAGGTTCTTCCTGGGCATGGACGCCACCGGACAGCACATCCAGCCGGAGGGGATCGTCAACATCAACGCCGGCATGATCATGCTGACCTGTTTCCTCTTTGCCGGGCTGAGCGCCCGCATGCGCGCCACCGACAGTCTGCTGGCGGGCACGTTGCTGGTGGTGACGGCGCTGACCATGATCGGATTGACCCGGCACGTGGGCTGGGTGGTGTTGGGCATGGTCGTGTTCAGCATCGGTGAGATGTTGGCCAGCCCGAAGTACAGCGAGTTTCTGGGCAACGTGGCGCCGCCGGACAAGAAGGCCATGTGGATCGGTTTTTCGCAGGCGCCCATCCTCGTCGGCTGGACGATCGAGGGCAAGCTGGGCCCGCTGCTGTACCACTACTTTTCCGACAAGGATCAACTGGCGCGGCGCACCCTGGTGGAGGCCATGGGCTGGTCACCGGAGGCCGTCACGGAGAAGGCCCTGCCGGTCGGGGAAGCGTTTCGGAAACTGGTGGAGGTGACGGGCCAGAGCCCGGATGCACTCACGCGCGAGCTGGCCGCGGCCTACAACGTGGGGCTGACCTGGTACGTGTTTGCCGGGATCGGCTTGTTGGCGGCCGTGATGATCTACTTCTACGGCCGCTGGATTCGGGAGCTGGCTCGCCGGCCGATGCAGCCCTGATCCCGGGCCACGCACGACCCACACCTCTGCACAACCGGGGAAACCGGCCCGCGCATTCCGGCAGCGGGGTGGGAGGATCCGAGCCTGAGTCCCCGGTCCGCCACCCGGCAGGCCGTCATTTCCAGTAGAAACTGAGGATCGGGATGTCCCTCGGAGAGTTGCGGCCCAGGATGGCCACGAAGGTCCGGTGCACGCCGTTGACCTCGGCTTCCACGGTGACTTCGAAGGTGCGGCTGCGCTGGTCCAGGTAACGGACCGCGGCGGTGGCCTCCGCGGGCGTGAGACCGGCACTGACCAGCATGTCGAGCAGCGAAAGCCCGGGACTGCCGGCGGGCGTGTCGTCCTCGGTACCCTCCAGGCCATCGTAACCCGCGCGCAGCATGACGATGCGCGAGGCCCGACCCTCGTCAATGAACGGCACCAGTTGAAGCGAGCTGACCGGTGCGGTGTTGATGTTGAGTTTGCCCGAGGAAATCGTGGTGAAGAGGTCCACGAGTCCCACCGGCGGTGTCACCACGGAGCTGACCACGCCGAGCGACTCCGCCCGCGGAAGATAACGGCCCGCAACCGCGTTGGTGGCTGCCGGTCCCCAGTAAAGTTCCGGGGTGATCCCGCGCACCATCAACAGCTCGGAGAGATCTTCCATGGGCCGGTTCTTGGCATGGTAGGGCGGATCCAGGGTCTGATAGTAGTCGCTCTCGGCGCCGCTGAGGTGCGTGTCATCATCGGGATCCACCCAGTCCAAAATGGCGCTGACCAGCGAGGGAAACTCGCCGGGGTCGACCCCCATGAGGATGAAGGCATGCTGCAGGATCAGCTCGTCGGCCACGTTGATGTTGAATTTGCGTTCCAGATCCACGATCCGCACGCTGATCCGCCCCGAGCCGAGCTGGATATCGGTCAATTGCAGTCCGGCCAACGGACTGTTGGAGGTGCAGAGGCCTCCCCGTCCACCAGCCCACACCTGGTTGAGCGCGTCGTACGGTTCACAGCCCAGGGCCAGCTGCTCGCCCAGCACGTAACGGGCCAGTTCCACACCGGACCGACCCAGCCAGAGCAGCTCCGATTCGGCCTGGGCGTTGCGTGCCAGTTTGGTCTCCACCCGCATCGAATAGGCGAATCCGCCGGCCAGGATGGACAGGACCAGCACGGTGATCATCACGATGATCAACGCAATGCCCTCGCATGGGCGCCGGAATGCGGGCCGCGGCTTCATGGTTGACCTCCGGGAAGGCCGGGCGCCGGACCCGGGACCACGGGGTTGGGCGAAGGAATCACGGGCGGCTGCCCCGGAGCGCCCGGCAGGACCTGCTGTTGGCCGGGCACACCCGGCACGCCCACGCGCGGCATTTGGTACTGCGGCGGCAGCCCCCGGCTCGGGACGGCCACCACGCGGCTGACCTCCCGTTCCTCCCGACTGCTGGAGCGGCCGGGGGGCGTCAGGCGCAGCTTCAACAACACCAGGGCCGGCAACTGATTCGTCTGAAGCCATTCCTCGGTCCAGTCACCGGCCTGCAAATCCCAGAACGCAAGGTCCAATCCACGCACGCCACGGGCCAGAATCAGCGGATGATTCTCCTCATCCTCGTCCAGGTCCCGAACCAGCGGGTGTTGACGCAACGTCAGCACCCGGTCGTTGTCCGGGCCGGGTTCGACCCGAAAGATCACGCGCCGTACCGCCAGGTCGCCAAACCGGCCGCTGCGGGGGAAGGACGGCGGCAAGCGCGCCACGAAACTGAGCAGTGCCTCGTCACCGCCCCGGGCAACGAACCCGTAGTACTCGGCATTCAGCACGGACATTTGAGCCGTGGTCAGCGCGTCCTCAAGCGTCCGAAGGGCCATGCGGGAACGCTGGGCCTGAGCGGCGGCGTCCAAACCCACCTTGGAAGCCCTCAGAATCGCCGTCCAACTCGAGTAGATGGCCGCCACCACGAGACTCAGGATCGCCACAGCCAGCATCGCCTCCACCAGCGTGAAGGCGCGGGCGTTTCGATGTGGATTGCGCGGCTCGATCATCAGCGTCGGGGTGGAGCGGGTGTGCCCACGGGGTTCTGGCCCTGGAACAACAACACGCTCATGGTGGATACGCGGCCACCCGGGCCCTGGCGCGGCCGGACCACCATGTCCACGCGCACCAGACCGTTCGTGATGGGAATGACTTCGAAATCATATTGCTCGTCCGGGAAGAGGTCGCCGAAATCACCCGAGTACAGTCCCCCGTCCAGGCGATTGGAAACAGTGAGAAACGCCGCCAGCAGACCTGCGTCCACGCGCTCCTGTTGGAGTGCCCGGGCATTCCGGAGCGAGCTGGAGACCAGGGCCAGGATGGCAAACACGGCCATGAAAAACATGGCCATGGCCAGCATCACCTCGATGAGGGTAAACGCACCGGACCGGCGGCGTGCCGGGCCGGACAGGACCGGTCCAGTGTTGAGGGAAGCCGGAGTCATCGGGGGCCCAGGGTTTCCACATGCGCCAGCGCCGTGGTCACCTCCAACGAGATTTTGCGGTACTCGTTGCGATCCGAACGCAGCACCAGCGTCAGCTCGTCGCAGGTCCCGTTGGGAAAGAACCGCACCCGCGCCAGCTCGGCGTCTTTGAATTCCACGAAGTTCACGTCCACCATTTCGAGGGTCACCGCCTCCGGCAGGCGCGCCCGGAGCCCCGACCGCGCCTCGTCCTCCGGGCTCGCAGGCAGCCGGGCAGCGGAAACCGGCGGGGGTTCACCCGCCTCCGCTTCCGCAGCCGCCCCGGCCACGAACAGGAGCTTTTCCTGCGGCCGGATCCAGAGTTCCACCGGTCGCCCGCCAAGAATGGCCCGCGCGCGCGCAGTGCTGCACACCTCCACCACGTCGGCCACGGCCTGCCGGAGATCGGCCTTGCGCCGCAGTTGCGAGAAGGCCGGAATGCTCATCGTCATCACGATCCCCACGATGGCCACAACGATCATGATCTCGATGAGCGTCCAACCGGCCCGCCGCAAGCAGACGGCCCGGCCCGGTCCGGCCGCGCCAACCGGGCCATCGTGAACGGTACGGTCGAAACAGGATCTCACCGCGCGATGTTGGAGGTGATGGCGAACATCGCCGAAAGCACGCTGAGCAACAGAAACCCGACACCCACGGCCATGACGATGATCATGACCGGCTCGATCATGTTGGTCATGACCCGCAGGGCCAGCGTCAGCTCGTTTTCGTACGTGTCCGCCAGGTTGCGCAAGGCGCCCGGCACATCGCCGGTTTCCTCGCCGATCTTCACCAAATCCACCATCAACTGCGGGAACAACCGGCTGCGCGCCAGCGGCTGGGCAAGGCTCTTGCCGTCGGTGACGTCCTCGCGCGCGCGGGCGATCGCCTCTTTGACCAACCGGTTGGGGATGACCTGTTCGGTGATCTTCAGCGCGGTCAACACCGGCACCCCGTTCTCCAGCAGCGTGGACAAGGTACGGGCAAAAGTGGCGAAAAGATGCAGCCGGATCACCTTCCCAAAAAGGGGGGCATTCAGCTTCCACTGATCAATCCGGCGCCGCCCCTCCTCGGTGGCCTGGAACCGCTTGAACACGACCCACACCGCCGCCACCACCAGCAGGATCAACCACCAGTAACCCGACAAGAAATGGCTGATCCCCACCAACAACTGCGTCATCCACGGCAGCTCGACCTGCATGCCCTCGAACATGGTCAGAAACTTCGGCAGCATGTAGGTCATGAAGAAGGCCATGATCGCCACCCCCACCAGCGCGACAAACGCGGGGTACACCAGTGCGGAGCTGAACCGGGCCTGCACCTGGGCAAATCGTTCGAAATGTTCCGCCATCCGGCGCAGCACCTCCACCAGCGCACCGCTCTGTTCACCGGCCCGGACCATGTTCACATAAAGATCCGAAAAAATGGCCGGCTGCTTCGCCATGGCATCGGAGAGGCTGCGCCCCTCCATCACCTCCTGCCGGAGTTGACGCGCCACTTCGGCCGGGATGCCGCGGCTCTCCAAATGCGTCATGCTGTGAAGCGCCACCGTGAGAGGCATGCCCGCCTGAAGAAGGTTCGCCAGTTGCTGCGTAAAGGTGGCCAGTTCCTGGAGCTTCGGTTTCCGGGGACGGCTCCGCCACGCCTGCCAGCTGCTCGGCACGAAACCACGCCGGATGGCTGCCGACTCGGCGACGCGACCGCCTGCGCCGCCGCCCTTGGCGGCATCCACCGCCACCGGGAAAAGCCCCAAACGCTCCAGTTGAGCCAGGACCGCCGTGCGGTCCGGCCCCTCCAACACGCCCTCCACCAATTCGCCGGTGCGGCGACGCGCCCTGTAAGCAAACTGCGGCATTCCTACGTAGATCGAATCACCAAACGCCGGGAAAAGTTGCGCCAGACGGTCTCACGCACCTCCCCAAACCCGGGAAGTCGCCCCGGCTCCGTTCCGTGTCCGCCGGTTCCACGCCGGGGGGCCCCGAAGGCCCTTCAGCCCGGCCGAACCCCGCCATCCGGATGGTCCGGCCTGAGCACGGCCTCGTTCAAACTCCCGCGCCGGTACCCCAGCAGATCCACCGTGACGTGCTGGTATCCCAGCGCCTTGAGGGCTTCGGCAACCTTGAGCGCCGTGCCATTGGCCAGCAGGGCGGGCAGTTCATCCGTCCCCACCTCGATCCGGGCCAGCGCCGGACCGGCGCCGCGGGTGGTTTCCCCGGGCGGACCCTTTCCGTCGCCTGTGACGGGGACAGCTGGACGGGGCAGTTCGTGGTGGCGCACCCGCACGTCACGGAAGCCCATCTGCCGGAGCACACCTTCCGCGGCTTCGATCATCCGAAGCTTTTCCACGGTCACCGGTTCTCCATATGGGATGCGCGAACTCAAACAGGCCATCTGCGGTTTGTCGGCCGTGGGCAGGCCCATGGCAGCCGACAACGCGCGGATTTCGGCCTTCGTCAGCCCCACCTCCTTGAGCGGGGCCCGCACCTGATGCTCGGCAGCGGCCCGCGCCCCCGGGCGCCAATCCCCGACGTCGCTGGCGTTCTCCCCGTAAACGATGACGGCAAACCCCCCGGCTCGCGCCAACGGGACCAGCACATCAAACAGCTCCGTCTTGCAAAAGTAGCAACGGTCCACAGGGTTGGCCAGATACCGTGGATTCTCAAACTCGTGCGTGCCGACCACCCGCACCGGGAACCCGAATCGCCGGCCCAATTCCAGGGCCTCCGCCAGCTCCCGCCGGGGCAGGCTCGGCGAATCGGCAATGACCGCCAGCGCACGATCCCCCAGGGTCTGGTGCGCCACGACCGCCAGGAACACCGAGTCCACGCCGCCCGAGTAGGCAACCAGGCAGGATCCGTACTCGCGCAACCGCGCGCGCAGGGCTTCTAGTTTCTCCGCCGACACGAGCGAAAAATGGCACCAGTCCGGCACGCTGTCGAGTCGTTGCCCGTCCCCCCAGCCCGGCGCATTGGAAATCCCACCACCCCCGGGCATCGTCCGACCCGGACCGGGGCAAGAAAAGCCCGGCGCCCCACGCAGCCTTGCCCCACCCCGGAACCGCCGACATGCTGACTCCATGACGAAACCATCCCGGTCGTGCGAACCGCCGTTGTTGCGGGTGGCCCGCCGCATCCAGGCCCTGGCCCAAACCGGTCTCGCTTACACCGAAGGACCTTACGACCGCGAACGCTACACCGAGCTGCTGGATCTGGCGGCGCAATTGATGACACTGCAGTCGGACACCCCCCTGCCCGTCATCCGCGACCTGTTCGCCCGCCAGACCGGTTATGCCACCCCGAAAGTGGACGTACGAGCAGCGGTGATCCACGGCGGCCAGATCCTGCTCGTACAGGAGGAGGAAGACGGTTTGTGGACCCTTCCCGGCGGATGGGCCGACGTCAATGACGCCCCCAGCCAGGCGGTCCGACGGGAGGTACGCGAAGAAGCGGGCCTGGATGTGCGGGTGACCAAACTGGCGATGGTGTTGGACCGGTCCCTTCATCCCCATGTGCCGCCGTTCCCGTTTCACATCTACAAGCTGTTTTTTCTGTGCGAACCGGTCGGCGGCAGCTGCCAGCCCGGCACAGGCATCCGGCAGGTCTCGTTCTTCCCCCGGTCCGACCTGCCCCCTCTCTCGCTTACCCGGGTGTTGCCCGGCCAGATCCAGCGCCTGTTCGAGCACGCCCTGCGACCGGAACTACCAACGGATTTCGACTGACCCGACCGCACCTCGCGGAAGCCTCACCGCCCGCGGCCGTCCAACCGTTCCAGGGCTTCCATCACGCCCTCGCCGTAAGGACGACCTGCCACGTATCCGCCGGCCCGGCGCACCGCCTCCTGCACGGGTGCCACGGCGTTGGCCGGCGCCGCCACATGCAGCGCCACATCGGTCCGGAGCATCGGCAGGTCGTTGAAATGATCCCCCGCCGCAAACACCCGGTCCGGACCCAGCCCCAGCCGCCGGGCCACGGCACTCAATGCCGTGCCCTTGTTGTACGCCACGTGGCCGAACCGCGCGTACACGTCATTCCGCACGTAGTCCAGGCCCGGAACCCGCCGGCACAACTCCCGGGCACGCGCCTCGATCGCGTCGGCATCCCGGGCATTCGCAGCCACCACGCAAAACGGCGACCACACGTCCGCGTAGACCGTGGCAGGAAAGCGTTCCTCCACCCAGGCAGCCAACTCGGGCACGTGCGGTCGGACCTTTTCGAAAACCTCGTTGTGCGCCCGGTGACAGGCCCGATTCCACTCCTCCCATTCCACGTAACCGCCGTGTTCGCGAACGTAAATCTCCCGCTCCACCAGCACCAAGTAATCCGGCCAGACCGGGGACCCCGCCCGGGCAAGCGTCTCCAGCAACGAGGAGAGATCCCGCCCCGTGTTGATGATCCACCGGCCCCCGGCCTGCTGGAACCGCTCGATCCATTGCAGGAACCTCGGCGACATGGGCGGCTGTTCGAACTCGGCAAAAATCGTGCCGTCAAAGTCCGTTGCCACCAACGCCACACCGCTGTTCTTCATCCCTTCTCAACTTCCATGGTCGGCGGACGACCGTTCGACACGCTCCCGATCCCCGGCCGCGGTCGGCCGATCCGCACCAGAACCTCATCCTGTACCCGGTTTCCCGTCTCCGAACAAGCCCACGCACAAAATGCGCGCCACGGCGGGCAGGCCCTTCAGCACCGCCACAAGCGCCGCCCAAACGGAACGGCCCGCACCGGGGAACCCAGGTTCCGGATGGCGCCCAAACGAATGCAAGCGCTGAAACCGCATGCTCCTTCCCGCCGACACCGGGAATGTCACGGCCCTGGTGTGCAGAACTCGCACCGGTGGGAGCTCCGCCGCCCGGGTCCGGATGCACCCGAGAGCCCCGCACCGGCCCTGTGCCCGACCGGCCATGCCTGAAATCGCAAGGCTGGATGAGCCCTCCGTGGCCCGACGCAATCCGCCTCGGGCGCCATCCGCCGACCGCCTTCAGGACGAACGCCGGTGCACCTTGTGGACCGACGCCTGGTCGGTGGGTTTGATCACCATCTCGTCAATGCACACGTGGGGTGGCCGCGAGGCGATCCACACCATGGCCTCGGCCACGTCCTCCGCGGTCAGCGGTTGGATACCCTCGTACACCTTTCGCGCCCGTGCCGCGTCGCCCTTGAAGCGAACCAGCGAGAATTCCGTCTCGGCCATCCCCGGATCCAGACTGCACACCCGCAGGCCGGTACCGCAAAGTTCCAACCGGAGCACACGCGTGATCTGGCGTTCGCCTGCCTTGGCGGCGCAGTAGGCCGACCCACCCTCGTAAGCCTCATGCCCGGCCACCGAACCGACGTTCAGGATCACCCCGCCGGGGTTGCCCAACATCAGCGGAAGGGCCGCGCGCGTCACCCGCAGCAACCCCAGCACGTTCGTTTGCAACATCGTCTCCCAGTCCTCGTCACGACCCTCCGCCACCGGGTCCAAACCCAGCGCGCCCCCCGCGTTGTTGACCAGCACATGCAACGGTGCCGCCTCCGCCGTACCCGTGCCCAACCGTTCCCGCACCCAAACAAAAAATGCCTCCACGCTGGCCCTGGAGGTCACGTCCAGCAGGTGCCCGTGGGCTTCCGGTGCCCCGGCCGACCGCGCCTCCGCCGCCACACGTTCCAGTCGCTCGACCCGCCGCGCACCCAGCAACAGCCGCGCGCCGGCGGCCCCAAAAGCCCTGGCAGCAGCGGCTCCAAATCCACTGGAGGCACCCGTGATCAGGACCCATCGCCCGCGCAACCGCTCGTTCATGACATCCCTTGTAAAACACCCACGCCCCGCCAGGCAACGCCGCGGCCCCGGCCGGGCGCCGCCCAGCGCCTCCCGCAGCCACACGGCGGAGCAGGCCCCATCCGGACCACGCCGGAAACTGGACAGCACCCTCGCTTTTCGATGACACTGCCGGCCCGTGAAACAATCATTGGTGACGCTGGATTTGGAGGGAGTCCTGACGCCGGAAATCTGGATCGCCGTGGCCGAAAAGACCGGCATCCCGGAACTGCGGCGGACCACGCGGGATGAACCCGATTACGACCGGCTCATGCGCGGACGCCTGGCCCTGCTGGACCGGCACGGGCTCAAACTCTCGGACATCCAGCAGATCATCGGCACCCTCCGTCCCCTGCCCGGCGCACGCGAGTTCCTCGATGAACTCCGCTCCTTCGTCCAGGTGATCATCCTCTCGGACACCTTCGAACAATTCGCCACCCCGCTCATGCGCCAGCTGGGCTGGCCCACCCTCTTGTGTCACCGCCTCGTGGTGGAAAACGACCGCATCGTGGACTACCGGCTGCGCATCCCGGAGCAAAAACAACGCGCGGTGGCCGCATTCAAACTGCTCAACTACCACGTCATCGCCGCCGGCGATTCCTACAACGACACCGCCATGCTCACCGAAGCCCACGTCGGCTTCCTCTTCCGCGCACCGGAAAACGTGCGCAGGGAGTTCCCCCAGTTCCCCGCCGTGGACACCTACGAGGAACTCCTGGCGCGCATCCGCGCCGCCATGGACTGAACCCCCGCACCGCTCGTCCCGGTTGGGCCCGTTCGACCCTGCCGCTCCAGGCCCGGTCGGCAACGTTCCAGCACGCGCGGCCCTCGGTCCTGAAAAAAACGGGGCGCCTGCCGGCGCCCCGTCACAGCCCGCGTTCGACCGCTCCGGGCGTTCAGGCCCCCATGCCTTCCTCGAACGATGCCGCGGCCATGGGCCACGTGAAATGATCGCGCACGTACTGGATGCCGTTGGTGCTGGTCCAGTCCAGATCCTTGTGCGCACTTTCGGCTTCCACCACCAGCGGTGCCGTGCTGCGTCCGGTCAACTGGCAGTACCGGGCCGGATACCCGATGTGCAGCAGCAACTCCGCGTACCGCTGCATGTTGATCTCACCCGAGGGCAGGTCCACAAACTGCATCGCACGCTTCGGCCAATCCGGTTGCATGGCCCGCAGCGGGAAGCCCGGCCGGATCACATGATTCTTGATGTGCGCCGCATACACCCGCGGACCCACCTTCAGGAACCGCGTCTCCCAGCTCTCACCCTCCCAGCAATGGGACGGATCCGCATTCACCGCCAGGCACTTGTCACCGTCGCAGATCTCCACCAGCGTCAGGAAATCGTCGGCGCACATGGCAGCCGTGCCCGGGTGAATCTCATGACACAAATACAAACCGCGTTCATTGGCCGCCTTGCGCAGTTTGGCGGTCTTCTTGACGAAACGTTCCTTCCCTTCCTCGATCAGATCGTAATCCTTGCCCTTCCAGAAGCCCCAGGGATAACCCGTGGCCACCTCCCAACCGAAGGCCACCCCCCAGAACATGGGCAGGACCTTCACGTTCAGTTCAGCCGCCAGGTCGAACAACTTCAGGAGGTAGGTCTCCGTCCATTTCTCGATTTCCTGGGGAGATTTCCTGGCCACGTCGGCCGGAAGGAACGGCCGAATCGTGGGGCTGCCCGTCCATGCGGTCGTGTGCACCCAGAAGGGACAGTGACAGGAAATCCCGTCCAGCAGGATCCCCACCTCCTCGAACGTGTCGCGGATTTCCTTGGCGCTCTTGAACAGCTTGCCCCCCTCGAGCATGTAGTTGGAGGGCTGCGCCCCGGCAGCACCGGATCGCTTGGCGTATTCCAGGAATTCCCGAAGAGACTTGGCCCCGTGTTGGGCGCCCTCGATGCTAGCGTGGAAGACTTGCTGTGCCATGGTTCGTCCTCTGGTTCGATTGGTTGCAGTTGCCAGTTTCGACGAACCCCAGCTAATCGTCCGCGCCCACCGGAGGCAACCGCAAAGTGCAAATCCGCCGCGAAAAACGGGCCCGCCACGCATGCAGGATCGGAACGCAGGCCCTCCAGATGCCCGCCTCACGACCCGATCCGCCGCAGGGCGCGCCGCCCGGAACCCGGGTCGCTCCCCACCCTTGCCAGTCCCCTCACCCGGCCCGCCATGCATGTCCCCATTTCATGCGACTGGCCGGAGCGCCCCGCCCGGCTACCATGGGGACAAAGGGAAAACCTTTTGGCACCATTGTTCTCAACCATGAAAACGCGCACCTCGCTCCTGGCATGGACCCTGGCCTTGGCGTGCACCAGCCGGGCCGACGTGATCATCAGCACCTTCGAAAACTTCACCTCCGACGCCCTCTACGCGTCGTGGAGCACCGCCACCATCGATTCCGGCCCCACCGCCTACACCATCACCGCGTCCGGCTACGGCAGCAACTGGAAGTACCTCGGCACCATTGACGGTACCGGATACGATTTCCTCCAGCTCACCGTCACCCTCAGCGGAGGGGGCGACGGATTCCTCGGGCCCATCGTCACACTGAAAGATGCCGACGGCACGGCTTACAACTACGCCTGGTACGGCCAGTCCCTCGGCACCCATGTCCTGACCAAACGCGTGGACGAACCCACCTGGACCGAGCCCGGCGGCACGCCGGGACTCGACCTGGCCACGCTCACCCACCTGCATCTGCAACTGGATCCGGGCGGTTACAGCGGTACCTACACGGTCTCCTTCGAAGACCTGCGGCTGGTTCCCGAACCCACCATGGGGGCCCTTCTCGCCCTCGGTGCCATGGCATGGGCATGCCGGCGCCGCGCCTGAGACCGGCCTCACCCGGGTTTGTCCACCCCCGGTAACCTCGGCACTCGCCATGAGAAACCGTTTCTTTCTCGTCTCCCTACTGGCCGCGGCCCTCGATCTGGCCGCCGCGCGCCCGGCCCGGGCGGAAACGGTCATCGCCACGTTCGATGACTTCTTCGCCCTGGACGGCTTGTTCGCCTGGGCCGACGCCACCATCGTGGCAACCGAAACCAACTACTCCATCACCGATGTCTGCTACGGCAGCGGTTACAAGGACATCAACGTGGACGCCAGCGGCGAAACCACCGTGCAGGTGATCGTCACCCTCGACGGTCCGCCGGAAGCAGACGGCCACCTCGGCCCCATCGTCTCCCTCGTGGACGCCGACGGCACCTTCTACAACTACGCCTGGTACGGTCAAACCCGCGGACGCCACGTTCTCACCATGGACGTGAACCAGCCCACTTTCGTCTCCGGCGAGGGATCCGTTCCCGGCTTGGACCTCGCGCACCTGGACTTCTTTCACCTTCAGCTCGACCCCGGGTTCTTCGGCTGCCGCGGCGCCTACACGGTCACCTGGGAAGACTTTCGACTCATCGGTGCCCCCGGCCTGAGGATCAAGGCCTGGGCCTATGACCCGGCCACCGGCCAAATCACGCTCACGTGGGACAGCAAAGCCGGCAAACTTTACACGGTCGAGTACACCACCGATCTGGGAACGCCCTTCGCCCCGCTGGTCAGCGACATCTACGCCGAAGGCAGCGAGGTCACCTACAGCATCAGCCTGCCCGGATTCGACATGCTCTGGTTCCGGATCGCACAACAACCGTGAAATCCGGCGGCCCGTTGCCCAGTCCCGTGTCGCCGGCCGCCCCAACCCGGCCAGGCCCTCCCCGCGCAGGAGCCCCACCGAACCACCCGTACCGCGGTCGCCCGGCTTCCCTTCTCCGCCTGCCGGCCTGGACCGCGGCGCTCTGCCTGGTCTGGCTGACCCCGCAGTCCCCGGCCGCCGAAAAACTCCTGCTGGCCCATTACATGCCTTGGTATACCGCGCCACCCGTCAGCAGCCGCTGGGGATGGCACTGGACCATGAACCACTTCGACCCGGAAACCCGGGACGAACAGGGACGGCGTCAAATCGCCTCCCATTACCACCCCTTGACCGAGCCCTATGACTCGGCCGACCCGGCCATTCTGGAGTACCATGTGTTACTCATGAAACTGGCCGGGCTGGACGGCGTCATCGCCGACTGGTACGGCCCGGATGATTACCTCGATTACGCGCGCATCCACGAACGTACCCTTCGACTGTTCGAGTGGACCCGCCGGGCCGGCCTCTGGTTCTGCCTCTGCTACGAAGATCGGACCATCGGCCGCATGATCGAAGGTGGCTACATTGCTTCCACCGAAGCCGTCCACCGTGCCCGTTCCGCACTCCTGGAAGCCGAACGCCAGTTTCTCAGTCAAACCGGCTATCTCCGCTGGCAGAACCGGCCCGTACTCCTCAACTTCGGCCCCGTCTTCTTCACAGGCGATCAGTGGCCCGCCATCTTTGCCGCGCTGCAACCCTCCAATCAACCCGTGTTCTTCACCCTCGACCGGCGGGTCACCGGCGCCACGGGCGGCTTCAACTGGCCCCCCATGTGGGCCTCCGCCACCAACGGCGGCGTCCTGCACCCCTCCGCCCTGCTCCACTACCTCGATGGCTTCGAACAAAAGGCCTCAGCCTGGAACGCCTTTGTCAGCACCGCCTTTCCCCGCTTCCACGACATCTACGCCCAGGCCGGTGTGGGCCCCTCTTACGGCTATCTGGACGACGCCGATGGGAACACCTTCCGTCTGACCCTTCATCGGGCCATGACCAACGGTTCCCTCCTGGTCCAAATCGCCACCTGGAACGACTTCGGTGAAGGAACCATGATCGAGCCCACCGTGGAGTTCGGCTATCGTGACCTTCAACTGATCCAGGAAGCCCGCCGCACGTTTCTCGACCCCGCCTTCCCTTGCAGGGCCGCCGACCTGGCACTCCCCCTGCAACTGCTCCAGCTCCGACGCAGGGATGCCGACCGCCCACAAACCCAAACCGAACTCGACCTCGTATTCAGCCTGATCGTCCAGGGCGACCTCGCCACAGCCCGCTCACTGCTGGAAGCCATCAGCCGCCGCCGGCCGCTGCTCCGGTCCTGGACCCTCAACGGTGACTCCCTCGAGATCGCCGTCGGTGGTTACCTCTCCGACCAGGGCGTGGAAATCCAATCTACGACCAACCTCTGGAGCGGACCCTGGACCCCGGTAACCCGGAAAACCAACGATCCGGCAGCTGCCACCTTCCGCCTCCCCGTCCCGCACGAAGGTCCACCCCTCTTCCTCCGGGCGCGCAACCTCTGAACCCCAGACCGTCCTCCCACGCCGGCAAAAACCCTCTGCTCCGAAGGTCCTTCATGCTTCTTCCCGCGTCACTTTCCCCAACAGCTCCAGCGCCAGCCGCGACCATAATTCGAACCGTCCGAGCGGCCAGTCCGGTCCCCCCGCCGCCGCAGGTGCCAGCCACTGAAGTTCAGCCAGTTCTGCCCCCGCCCCGGGTGACACCTCCGACACCGAATGCAAAAACACCGCGCCCAGGTGCACCTGACCCAGAAGCGAGCAACTTTCGTGAATCAAACCCAGAAAACGCGTATGGCCGGATGCGGCCGCACCGGGAAATTCCTCCGCCAACTCCCGGCGCAGCCCCGCCCACAACACCGACCGCCAATACTCCAACCCGCCTCCGACCCAACCGTCGCCCGGCGCATCCGCAGGATTCACGTGCCCGCCAATCCCCACCGACCACATCCCGTGCAGCCTCGGCTCGGCCCCGCGCCGGCGATACACGGCCAGTTCCCCACGTCCATTCCGCACCAGTACGTACGGAATCCATTGCTTGCCCGAAGGATCGTGTTCCGCCTCCGAACGGCGCCGCCACCAAGGGCGGATCGGCGCCAGCACACTCAAAAACTCACGCTCCGACAGCGGCACCACACCTTCTTCCGGAAGCCATTCCTCCGGAAGCTCCGCTGTCCGCACGCAAAGAACCTGCTCTCCGTCCCAGTTAACCATCATTCTCCCACACTCCCTCCGGCGCACCTGCCGGCAAACAGCTCAGGCCACGACATCCCCGCCACGGCCCCACCCACAATACCCCCCGCAGCCGGGAAAGCCTCCGGACCCACCAGTTCACGCTGCAACGGGGGCCACGGGCAGCCGGTCGAGCTGGAACCGCGGTTCCTCGACCCGGACCAGGCCATGCCCGGGCAATCCGCCAACAGAACCAAGGTTCTGCTCCCGCCCTGCTACCAGACCGAACACTGCCCGGTCGTGCACCTCCAGGCATCCACCGGTGGCATGACCCGCATTCCCACTCCGCAGCGCGATCAGCCGCTCCCGCCAACCGATGGACGGTCCGGCCCGGGTTTCATCCATCCCGTGTGGAGGGCAGCCGAAAGCTTCGCAGAACAGGGACCGCTCTCCGATGGCCCCGCCCAACCCCAGCTCCAGGCCCGGCCCATCCCAACGGAACAGGTCCACCTCCGGCGAACCCGGCAGATCCACCGACGCATCCGGATACTGCGCCAGCATCCACCGGTTCCCTGCCCCACGATGTTCAGATGCCTGATTGCCGCGGCCGTTGCGCGGACCAGACGCTCACGTGCGCTTCGCTTCATATCCGGTGAGAACCGCCCAGCCCAACGACTCCGCGCATCGCTTCCACCTGCCGACAAGGCACCGGTCTCTGGCAAAACTGCGTAACGTCAAGCCAACCATGCAAGTGCATGCACCCACACTAGCCGAAATCGCGCGAAAGATCACCGTGCTTTCGGACGCCGTTCCGATCCCGCCTGAGGGCTCCCGCCCCCGCCGCATCACAGGGGCTGAAGCAGACCGGCACACCGCCCTGCCAGCCGCAACCTGTCGGTGGCCGAGAGGAATGCAGATTCGATGGCATTGCGCTGCAGTTGCAGGATGTCCAATCGGGTCAACCCGGGACAAAGTCGCGCCGCCAACAGCAGGTTGTCTGTCAACGAGGCAGCGGAAATCCCGATGTTGTCGGTGTTCACGGTGACACGCGCCCCGGCGCGGAGGTAGTCCAGGAGCGGGTAATGATCCGAGGGATTGGACGGATCGGACGGATCGCCCGGCTCCAGCGGGAAGCCTTTGATCTGGTAGTTGGCGTAGGGGCAGAGCTCGAGGCCGATGCCCCGGTCCGCCACCGAACGCAACAGTTCCCTCGATTCCGCCAGACTCAGTGCATGGCCCAACCGGCGGGCGTTCAGGTCGAAGACCGCCCGCCAGATCCCCTCCGCATCGTCGTTCTCACCGGCATGCACCGTCACCGCCAGCCCGCATCGGTGCACCGCGGTGAACTCTTCGCGGAAGTAATGGGCCCGTGTGTGGACGTCCTCGTAACCGGCCAGGTCCACACCCACCACGCGGCACTCGTCTTCATCCGTCCAATGTTCCGCAGCCGTGACGGCCAGGGCCAGATGCCGCGAGATGGCGGCGCGATAGTCGCCGTGTTGGCGGCGGGTGGCGATGAGGATGAGGTTGACGTGGCAGCGAGGCGGCTGGTCCGGAGCGGGGCGCGACTCATCCATGCAGTGCTGAAAGGCTCTCCGGATGTCGGAGAGCACATGCCAGGGCGAACGTTCCGCAGTGGCGTAGTTGGCCGGCGAACACCGGACCTCGGCGTAAAGGACATTCTGTTCGAGGAAGTGTCGGTAGAGCAGTTCGCACTGCTTCTTCAGGCAACCGGTGTCTTTGAGCAGGGCGCTGCCGGTGGCGTCGCCGAGCTTCATGTAGTCGCTGAGCGCGACCGGTCGAGCGGGCAGAGGCCAGTCTTCGGGGAGCGGAGGTTCGTTCAAGGGGGGCAGTTTCCCGGGATGCTCCGCTGCGGCACGCACTTGCCGAAGGAGGTCGCCATGCGTCGCAAAGCCGCCGAGGTGGCAGTGGAGTTCGACCTTTGGCAGCGCGGCAACCCAGCGCTGGTCTTGGTTGGCGTCCGGATCGAGCGGTTCGTGCAGCCAGCTCAACTCCCGCTCGCTCCAGGTGGCCAGTTCGGCGAAGGGCAGTTCGGGCAATCGGTCCCAGGCACCGATGATGCGCTGGGAGCGCTGGACGATCTCGCGCAGATGTTCGCGAAAGCGTTGGTCGGGAGCGGTGGCCCAGCGGACACATCCTTCCTGCCTGGTGATGCGCAGCGGGTATTGGGTGGCGTCGGCAGAGTGGAGTTGCGGCCAGCCGGATTCGGGACCGAGCCGGATCCAGTGGAGATGGCCGTCACTCTTGGCCTGCAGGATCTCCTCGATGGTTGCGGGCTGGCGCGGTCTGCCATCGGCGCCAGAGTAACAATCGTCCGCCAGCACGTGGAAAACCTCCGTCGCGCCGAGCACGGCAGCCGCTCTTTGCATGGCGGCCGACATGGTCTTGAACCCGCCCGAGACGCAGACGAAGCGTTGGTCCGGCTTCGTTCGACTGTCCAGAAACCAGCGATACATCACCTCCTCGAAGCGGAAGTGATCCTCCTCGGAGGTGAAGTCCACGAAATCCGCCACGCGCGTGATCGTGAGCTTCACCGCGGGCGCATGCTGCTGAAAGAACGTGCGCACCAGCGAGACATCCGGCCGTTCGGTCGTGAGCACGTGCACGGCGGCGAACTCCGCACCGGGTAGGAGGACCGCCTCCGGCACGATGGCCGGCGAAGTGCCGAGGGAGATGAAAAGGTGAAGGGGGCGGCTCATGCGACGGTGTTTTTCGCGTGCCGGGGACAAGGCATTTCAGACGACCTCCAGACCTTCGATTTCAGCAGCTTGAGCAAGACGTTGGTCGGCGGATGCGAAGCGCAGTTTTTCGATGCCTCGACCGGCCAACGAGAGCGCGGCGGCCAATTGGAGGGCGTCCGCGGCCCGCAAGGGATGAGTGCGCAAGAGGCGCCGCGCCAGCCGGCGCAGTTCTTCGCCGGGAGGGACTTCCAGCCAGGCGGTCGCAAGCTGGTCGAGGGCCCGGCGTGCCTGGGAGACGCCGCCGGCCGTGAGGCTTCCCTCCCGGAGGCGTCGCTGGAGGGCGGATTCGCACTCCACCGGCGTGCCCCACCACACGACCACCACGGGGTCTTCGCGCAAAAGACGGCCACACTCCGCCGAACCGGGTTCCGTGACCAGGAGCCGCACCAACGCCGAGCTGTCCCAGAAGATCATCGTCCCTCCTCCCTTTCCTCCAGGACGGCTTGGGCGAGGGATTGTTTGGCGGACAAGCGCGGTCGGGGCATGCCCAGGAATGCGTCCACGTCCAGGGAAGATTGCCGGGGCGGGAGAACGGCCCCCTCGGCGATGAGCCGC
Source organism: Limisphaera sp. 4302-co (assembly GCF_049537155.1). Classification (NCBI taxonomy): domain Bacteria; kingdom Pseudomonadati; phylum Verrucomicrobiota; class Verrucomicrobiia; order Limisphaerales; family Limisphaeraceae; genus Limisphaera; species Limisphaera sp. 4302-co. Next base: position 113,585 of record NZ_JBMVQZ010000011.1, on the reverse strand, counting down.
GCGACCATGTCATCCGCCGCGGATACCGGACACAACAGGGCGACTGGTCGGGTGCGGTCGGTGATGAGGATGGTTTCGCCGCGCTGGACGCGCTTGAGCAGGCGGCTGAGCTGGTTCTTGGCGGTGGCAATATTGGCGCTTTTCACGTGTCCAAGTTGGACATGTCCGTCTGTGCCGTCAAGGTTTCATGGCCCCGGGCAGGCGCGGGCACCCCGCTGGCTGGAGGCTTCTTGCCGGCACCGCCCTCGGTGGTTTGCGGGCGGAGGCGGTGCTGATCGGACGGATCCGGCCGATCGACCGAATCTCTCCGGGTTTGGGTTTGCCGCCGCGCGAGCCTTTCGCCGGCGAATTGTTCGGAGCAGTGGCCCTCGGCGAAGCTTCGTCGTCCGCTACGAGCGGCCATGACCATCTGATCCACCAGCCGCGAGCGGCGATCGAGGAACGTCCCGCAGAACCAGTACGTGGCGCCGTGGATAAGCGTGTCCAGCTGCAAGCTGGCCAGCGAGTAATAACCCCGGTGGGCCGTAATCGTTTGCGGCGGCGGTCGGATCCAGCGGATCCAGCGGATCGCTCGGATCGGTTGTTGGGTGGTTCAGATTTCAAGGGAAAGGGTGCAAGGTTGGGTCGGTTTTCATTTCGTTGTAGAGGTCCAACTTGACGCTGCGCGTTTCATGCCGTTCGCCGCAAGACAGATGGACGGTTTCATCGTCGGGCCACTTGTGCGCATCCACGAAGATGACCAGCGCGCGCCAGTTGCCATGAGCGTCCTTGTGGGGACGTAGCAAGACCGGCGACGCGAAGCGGCCCTTGCCTTTGTTCTTCTCTTCATCCCAATCCCAGTCCCAGTTGACCGTTGCTTGGCTGCGTCGAATAGGTCCATTCGCGCCACCTAAACTGGAAAAATACTGTATGATCGGCAGACCCAAGGCGGGACGGAAACTCTCGCCCCGTTGGCCTGCCGGGTTCTCAGGATCGGGGTTCGGAGCCCCGGTTCCTTGGACATCCAGACCTTCATTGTGATCACGACGAGCATACTTGAACCCACGCTGGGATCGGTTTTCCTGTTTTTGTGCCGGCGGAATTGGGATCCACGTTCTACTGGGTTTATCCCAACGGCGGTTCATTTGCCCATGCTGTCGCCACCCCCGATACCAGCCGAGCAGTGCGGCAGCCGTGCCACGCCAGTTCCGCAAGTTTGGCGCGGGGAGTTCTTTGATTGTGACTCCTGAGGGCTGGGCAAAGTGGAGTAGGGCTTGCTCCAAGGCAAGATGTGGCTCCTTCAGTTGCAACGCACCAAACGCTCGACGACCCCGGAACCCTAGGCAACCAAGGTGAGCCCACACGGCGACCAGTGCCAGGATGGACTCCCAGAGTTGCGGACTCCCACGCCACAGTATCTGGATGCTGAATTCGGTGTGTTCGGCGAACTTGCCCCGCCGCGCGTCATTGTCCTGGAAAGGCCGCAGCGGAAAGAGGGCGTATCCCAAAGGTGTGTTCATACCCGCGTCCATGTCATCTGCGTTCGCGGGCACGCTCTCGGGCTGCGGCGAAGTGACGCGAACAAGCAGCTTGCCAGCCTGCCCAACGTCACCAGCCGTGCTGCCAAAAATGAGCGCTTCCTGGTCACGGACGGACATGCCTTGGTTAGACAGCGATTTGAAGCCGCCCAAGGTACGAAACCACCAGCGGAGCTGGCCTCGGATGGACGGAGCGCGGATCTCGGCCTGCTTTTCGGGTTCGGCCCCGCCGCAGAAGCAGGGCGTGATAAGTTCGAGTTGAAAGGTTTGGGTTTTCATTTGGGCATCTTCTCGTTGTTCTGCTTGGCACGCTTGAACATGTCCTGAACCAGGGGGCCCCATCGCTTTCTCTCTTTCTGTTTTCCGGTCTCGGAGAGTTGCCGGAGGTTCCGCCACAGGTCCGGTCGGCGATCTTTGAGTAAACGGTAAACAGCCGCTTGCTGGAGTTCGGAGAGTTTTGAATAGTTCAACAAGTGATTCTTGAGCTGGTCTTCACTCATTTGGTCCAGTTTGTAGTCTTCCTGCTGCTCGGGCGTCAGGTCTTTGAGTTTCGCTTCGAGTTCGCGCTTCTTGCGTAGCCGTTCTTCTTCGGCCGCCTTCGCCTTCTGCCGTTCCTCCTCCTCGCGACGCCGCTTTTCCTCGGCCGCAGCTTTCTTTTTGAGTTGGTCGTTGACGGCGGTCTGGATTTCGTCTGAACAATCAAACCACCCGTAACCCGCGTTGGTCTTGGCGCCGAGACCGAAGGTTTCCAAGCCTTGGGCGAGCCAGGTGCGGGCTTGTGTGAGGAGGTCGTTGTCTGCTCCGCGCAGTGGGGCAAGGGCGAAGGCGAAGACGTGGCCGGGAGCGACTGCGGGGAAGACGACCGGGTTGGGGTCCTCGGTGTCCGACGCCACTTGGCGATCACCGCGGTAGTATTCCGGGTGATGGCAGGTGACGACGTCCAGCTCGAGCGTGCCGAGCCGTGGGACTTCGAGGGGGAGCCCCTGCACCTTGCCGGTCTGGTCGAGGTCCACCGGGTAGGCGGGGAGGAAGCTCACGGTGCCGGCAAAGTTGGGGAGGTCATTCCACGGCTCATTCGGGTGTTTGCGCACCCGGACGTTCAGCCGGTCGAGAAGTCGAGTGGCCACTGAGACGGCCACTTCCTGCCATAGTTGGTGGCGCGCAGCATCGGCAGACCGGTCCCCGGAATCTTGAGCCATCGCCCACCAGAAATCCGAATAAGGCTCCGTTTCGATCTGGCGGCCGTTGTGCCGCTTGCGCTTCCGGCCAGCCTTCCAGTCGGTGTCACCCCAGCCGAAGATCAGGGCTAATCTGAAAAGCAGATCGGCCTTGGCTTGGGCCCCTTCGGTTTCCAGGAGTTGCTGGGTGGCCATCCGCCGGGCGCAGCCTTTGACAGCGCTGCCGGGAATGTACGGCATCCCAAACCGGTCGAGGCACAGTCCGGCGTTTTCCATCACGCCGCCAGCCATGTTCACCATGAGGCGGGATCGGAGCTGGGCGAACAACGGCGTGGAATCCAAGCGGGAAATGATCTCCGGCCAGGCCTTCGCTTTGGCGGAGTTTGCGGTTTTGTCAGCAACCCGCTTGAACCATTGGCAACGATCCTCTTCTCTGGCATCCGGAGCGGCGAAGCGATCGAACAGCACAGAACGGCCATCCGGCAGCTGCGAATGGCGGGAAAGCAACTCCCGGGTGTCTTTTGGCAAAAGTGCAGGCATGGCTCAATCCCTTCGGAAGCGTTTCAGGTAACCGAGGTAGGCCAACGATTCGTCGGCAGCCTGTTGCAGAACTAGGGAGTCATTGGCGGTGAGGATGCCGATGAAATCGTCCAATGTGTGCACCGTCTGGTTAAAGAGCCGGCGCCCGTCGTCGCCCTGGCTGGAAAGGTAGCGGCCAATCTCCTCCATGAAGGTCTTGTAGCCCTTACCCTTTTCCTTGGCGAAGGCGAGGGTTGCGAGAAGGCCGTTGGAGATGATCAGCGAAGAGAGGCCGCGGACGACATCGCCGCCTTGTTCACCGCGGACCTCCTCCAATCGACGGCGGCCTGTCTCGTCGGTTGGATTCCAGAACCGGTGTGCGTGGAGGGCACGGATTTGTTCAAGATTCTTCATGGCTTTGGCTCCTTTCTGGTCAGGCGAGTTTGACGGTGCAATAGCCAAGGCCGGTGGAGGCATCGCCGCCGAATTGGAAGACGTTCTTCCGTTGATCCACCTTTTGCTTGAAGGCTTCAAGTGCCTCTTCGGCCGTTTTGTCTCTGAACTGGGCTCCGCGGCCTTGGAAAGCGTGGAGAACAGCGTAGAACAGGGTTTCGCTGGGGACGTTTTCCTGGTTGAAGAGGGCACCGCTGGCGGCGGTGCCGGTTTCGTCGTCAATCCGGACGTGCTGGGCGACTTCGCAGGCGTTGCGGGCAAAGTAGCTCATCATGCCGTCGCTCAGGATGACGAGCCGGTTGTCCACCTCTTTCCAGACGGGGTCGTCGAGAAGGTTGGCGAGCGCGTTGGCCAAACCGCGGGGGAGGTCACCGGCGTGGGCGAAGGTGTATTCTTCGAGGACAACTTTGCCATCGATGGCGAGGGGGCCATTGGTTGCAAACAACGCTTGCTCGTCCGATGGACCGGACAGCTCGGACAGATTTACGTCAATGGCGCCGTCTCGGTAGGCGCGTCGCAGAACGAGGGGGCTGGTGATCCAAGCGAAGCTGCCCCTGGCGCTGCGGATGGGGAAGGCCAGGAGACGGGCCTCAGTGAATTGGAGGGCCCCGGCGGCACCCTCGGTGCCGGCGCCCAAACCGAAAAGCCAGTTGCCTTCTGGACCCCGGTTGAGTTTACCGTCGCCGTTGCGTTCATTCCACTCGTCCGAGAAGGTGCCTTTGAGGGACGAGGCGGGAATCACCGGAAAGCCGGTGTGGCGTTCGCGGATGATCGGTTGGTCAATGGCGCCCACGCTGGAGCCGGCGCCGACGTGCAAGGGCGTTCGAGTGAATATGTAGAGGATGCGTTTCGTGTTCATGGGTTTTGGGTCTGTTCGGTTTCTCAGATCAGTCAGATCGGTCAGATCAGCCGGCCCGGTCGGATGCGGCCGGTCCGGGGTAAAACTGCCAGGTGCCGCAGACGCCCAAGCCGTAGCCCTTTTCGCCCAGGAGCGTGCTGCGGCGGTTGACGATCGCGCGGCCGGAGGTGTTGCCGTGCCAGTTGAGTGCGGCAGCCAGTTGAACTGCAGCCTCGGCGGTGTCGGCCTCGAAATAGTAGACAGCACCGGCAGGGACGGCCAGATGGGTGGATTTGGCGCCGCCTTCCGGGCGGTCGGAGTCGTTCGGCAACGCCCAGCCGGTAACGGGAATGGGCTTGGGCACGATGGCCGCCACGAGGCGCGCGCTGACGGAACGCATCTCGCGGACTCGCTTGCGCCATGCCTCCCGACCTTCGCCCTCGCGACGGGTCGTATCACCCGCCTTGAGAAGAACCGCGCCGGTTTGCGAATCAATCCAGTTGGGCAACCAACCGCCCGGATGCGGCTGTTTCCCTTCGCCGGACATCTCGGGCCAGATGGCCGGCGTGAGGAGGACCCACTTCACGGCGAACTTCCCGTTGGAAAGCCGCACGAAAGCATCCGGATGATGAAGCCCGCACGGCAGGGGCAGCGGTTGCGGTGCGTCGCGGCGCATGGCAGTGCAGAGGCGTTGCTGGCCCCCGACCACGATGGATTGCGGATGGTCGTTGAGCAACAGGCGGATGAGATCCCGTTTGTTGGCAGGGTCGCCGTTCACCTTGTCCATGGCCTCGGCGAAAAGCCCGAGGCGATAGCCCTCGCGCAGGCGCAGGTAATGGGCCGAGTAGATCCTGCCTGCGGCTTCGCCTTGGCCCGTGGTCTGGGTTTCCGGATCGATGGCGATGCCGATGGTTTGCTCGGTGTCGGCGAGGGCGGAGTCCGGGAGGTAATGCGACCGATCGGACGGCGCGCACGGACCACCGGCAAGGTAACGCTGGTAAGCGGCTGTGGAAATCCACGGTTCGGCGACCGTTTCCTTGGCGGGCGGCTGGGTATTGGCGACCGCGTAAACCAAGGGTGCGGGCAGTGAGCTGGTGTCGCGCCAGTTGCCTGATACGGGGTGAAGGGCGACCGCCACGGTGCCCGCCCGGATCGTGTCCCTGGGGCGGGGAAAGAACCAGAGGGGCGCAGGCAGGGACCGGCCTTGCTCGTCGGCGACCGCCACGGGAAACGGCCCGGCGGTGGTCAGGCAGCCGAACTTGCGATCTCGTTGATTGCCGTACCTGCCGCTACGCCCACTGCGATGGGCATGAACGCCACTGAAGCCGGCGCGATGCAAAGCCGCGTGGAGAGCGTGGTTGGTGACGTCCGGCAACGGCCAGGCGGCCGTATGTCCGGCGAGCGAACCGGCCATGGGCCGGCCGTCGCGGAAGAAGAGGACGTCGGTCGGTTGGAGGAGGACTTGGTGCAACGTGCTGCGTGTGTTCATGGCGTGGGTTGCCTGTCGGCGGGTTGCGGGATTTCGGATTCGAGACGGGACGCGCGGGATTGCGACCCGGTGTGAGCGTCCTTTCGGTCGAAGAGGTTGCGCGCGATGAAGGTCGCGGTCTGGCAGAGGCCCATGAGGGCTTGCACCTTGGCTTCAGCTGAGGAAAGGCCCTGCAAGTAGTTGTCAAGGGCCTCCTGAATCTTTCCGACCGCCTCGCGGAGATACCGTTTCCCGCGCTGGCGGTCGGCAGCCACGGCAACTTCGCGGGAAAGGATGGCATCAGCCACCTCGGCAAAGTTCGCGACGGGCCGGACGGCTCCCGGCTTGTCCGTGGTTTCGGCCTGGTAGCCATCAATGAGTTCGATAACGCGATGCGGGAACTTCGCGCTCAGCACGTCCTGATGCAGCGCCTCGATCATCCGCTGGCAGGCGTCGAGGCCGCCGCTGTCCCATCGGCAGCCCCAGTGGATGGTTTCGCCGGATCGCTTCAGCAGCGTGACGGCCACGGCGGAGCGACCGAGATCTTTCTTGGCCCGTTTCTCGGCGGCTTGGGCTTCGCGGACGGCATCCTGCAAGGGATGGCTGAAATGGGCGATGGCGAGGCCGACGGAGGCGCCGGCAGCGGGACCGGGCACGATGAAAGGAATCGGCAGGTCGTTCTGATCACGGATATCCTCCCGCGCCAAGCAACCGGGAGCGATGTGCCGGAACAGGCCGGTTCTCGCGGCCAGCCTCTGATAACACCAAGGTTTGCGGCGAGCCTCCTCGTCGGCCTTCAAGAGGCGGCTGGCGGCCTGGCGGAGCATCTCGGGCAGGCGGGCATCACCCGTAAACGCGAGTTGCAAGGCGCGGGCGCATTCGAGCGCCGTGTCGGCGGGCAGCAGCGCCACCACGTCATCGCCACCGGAGTAGATCAGCCGGCCATCATAGATCTCGACGATGGGCCGGGCGCAAAGGAGGGCGAAGTTCGTCAAAGCCTCGCTGAATTGCAGGTGATAAGAAGGCGACACGGGGCGACGGGTATTCAGGAGCTCTTTATACCGGTTTCGCAGCGTTCCCTGGCCGTCCGGATCGGATTCGCGCTGGAAATATTCGAGCGCGCCGGCCGGGTTGCCGCTGCTGTCGGTGTAGCCGGCCAGTTGCTTGGAGAACGGCGGGCACTTGTCGCCGGCCACCCATTTGCCGATCTGGTCGCCGTCGAAGGCCAGCACAGCGAAGTAACGGTCACCGGCCTGACCTTCGACATCGGGTTCGTCGTCGGCGTTGCTGAAGGGGTCGTGGCGGGCCAGGCCGTGGGTGTTGGGCATGCGCAGCGGGTGCAGGCCGAAGTTCGGCTCCAGATAGGTCAGGTCCCACAACCGTTTGATCAGAGTGATCGCGCCCAGCCAATCGTCGTGTTTGAACCGCCTGGCAAGCAGGCTGTGGTTTGGCTCCGAGGCCGCCCCCTCTGTGACTCCGGCCAGTTGTTTGCATCGCGCCAGCCAGACGCGCCCGCCGGCGACGGCTTCTTCCTTGCCGGTGAGGCTGTCCTTACTGGAGGCGGCGCCGACGCGCCAGCCGCCGTCGCTCCAGGCGTTGAAATGGCGGGTTTGGCGGACGGCATCGAGCTGCCAGGAGTTGAGCGCGGTCAACAGCGCCCAGGCCACGCCGATGTTGTTGAGCCGGGTCTTCTGGTCGTCGGTGTAATACCGGCGGTCGCGGTGGTCTTGCGGCATCTTTTCTTGGGCGGCCTCGATCACGGTTTCAACCCGCTGAAGCAAGGTCTTGCCGTTTTTGCCGTCCTCGTCGGGGGCGAGGGGAAGCTGCTTCGCCAACTCGATGGCCTGCTCGGGTGTTTCCGGCCACGGGGTGACCTGCCAGGCGGTGGAGAGGAAGCGTTCGATCTGACGATCGAACCGAGCCTTCCGATCCACCCCGGCAAAGGCGTGGTCCTCGGGATTGTTTGTCAGGCCGGCTTGCTCGCAGGCGTTCCAGACGGATTGCGCGATGCGGTTGAACTCGTCGCGAATGGCCTTCTCGACCTCCCGGGCGATAGTGTCGCCGCGTTGGGCCGAAACAAGCGCGAGGAAAACGTTGGGCAGGTTGGGTGTGAGCAGGTCGCGCTCCTTGTCGAGCGGCTCAATGGATTCCCACACCGGCCGGTCGCCGATGCGGATCTTGCTCCACAGATCCTTCCTCCAATGCAGGTCGAACAACGGCTGGCCGCGCAGCGAGGGGTAAATGACCGCGTCCGGGCCGGCCAGCTCGGAGAACTTTTTCAGCCCGGCGGCCATGAGCCAGGAAAGCAGGTAACTGCCGCTCCAGAGGTCCCTTGTGCTGCGGGCCTGGGCGATGAATTCCTGCACCGGACCGAGCTGGAACTTCAGGAAGGCCGGGCGCCAGACGTTGTCCTCGTCCACACAGCCCGCCAGCGCCGAGACCACCTGCATGTGCGTCCAGATTGTGTGGTCCGGCAGACGGGTATCCGCCGGCAGAAATGCGAATCGGTAATCCTTCTCGATGGCAAATCTCGGCCAGCATCGCCAGTGAGCAAAGAACCGGGCCCGCCACATTTTGTCGTCTGGCCAATCCTCAGGGATGAAGCTCAACGCCGGCTGGACCGAGTTTTCGCCTTCAAAGCCCTCCTCCACCGAGCGAAACTCGGCATGAAACGGGACCGGCTCGCCGCTGAGCGGGTGGCGGAAGGCGTTCCGGACGCCGTCGAATGCGCAGCTCAAGCCAGCTGGCTGCGAACTCGGAAACGGGAACCGGTCGGCGGCGGCGCCCGTGTGGTCGGCGTGTTTGAAATAGTCGCCGATCTCGGTGTCGGTGAACCCTGCCTGGCGAAAGGCCGCATCCGACCGTTCACCGTGAGTCCGGATGTCAAGGCACTTGCTCGGCGGATCGTGCAGGTAGGCCGCCAGTTTCCGTTTCCAAAACTCGGCATTCATATCGCTTGCCATGGCCTCAGTGTGGGTCGTGTACGGGGACCGTGCCAGTTTTCGGACCTCCGCGGACCTCCGGACGAAAAACCGGCCGGCACGTCCGGGAGATTCCGGGAAAACAGAAACGCACCGCAGCCCGGGAACCTGTATCCGCAGACATCGGGTTGGACCCGGTCACCCTCCAACCCTGAGGACCCAGGCACCGAATCGCAGTGCCCCCCATTAGCCCGCCCGAGGTTTCGAGACTCTCCGCACAGGCCCGTCCCCGGCCGTTTCTGCGTCCGGGAGGGCACACCGGATCGGGACCGCCGTAAGGATGCGCCGCCGGCGTGACCTGGACTGCGGGATTTGCGCGTTGGCAGAAGAAGAAGCCGGTTTCGGAAACAGCGCGGCCCCTGTGGGACCCGTTGCCATTCATCCATGCCTTCGCGCTGAAGGGGCGGAGCTGCACGGCGTCGGCCGCACGCTTACCACGCATGCGCTCCGGGGTCAAGGAAGAACCCGGAGGATAACCCAGGGGACGCGACAACCCCGCCTGGGCCGGGTCTGTTACAGCCCCGTGGATGGGTGAAAACCAACCAGCTGGAGATCCGCCGGAGGAACCATCCGCAGTTAATGACAGGCCTGCGCCACCGGCGCCTCTTGGTGGGACACCCCTCCAGCCGGACGGCACCCGGAAGAAACGGTCTGAAACCGGGACGTGACAGATTGTCGCATGTTTGGCAGTCTCGAAGGTGGCGACGGACCCCGGCGCGGGACGCAACGGGCAGGGCGGGCCGGTCCGGTTGGTCGTTCGAGACCGACTCGCATCCCACCGGGCAGCGCGCTCAACATGACGTGGCGACGGGCCATTGCTCATCCCGGTTGGCTCGCACTGGTAGGCCTGGCTGCCCTGCTGTGGAGCCGGCCACTCTGGTTTGCATCCCCGCACACGCTGAAAGACGGACCCCGTCCAGTCCGTCGCGACCCGGGGATCCTTTGGGTGCACTATCACGAAAGGCCACCCTACTACATCACCACTTCAACCGGATTGACGGGGCTGTGTCTCGAGCCGGTTCGGCGCGCATTGGAGGAATCCGGGCTGAATCACCGGTGGCAGCTCACACCTCCCCAGAGGCAGTTGTACTGGTTGCAAACCCGAACCTGGGAAGCCCACGCCGCCGTGGGCTGGTTCCGACTTCCCGAGCGGGAAGCATGGGGCCGCTTTTCCGTGCCCGTTTACCGGGATGGCCCATGGGTGGCCGTGGTCCGCCGGGAAGAATCGCGCGTGGGCACGGCATCCGCCCTTGCGGATCTGTTGGCAACGACCGGCCTGACCGTGCTGCGACGCGTCGGATACAGTTACGGGGAATGGATCGAAAACGGGCTTGCCAGCGCCCGGCCTGTGCAACGGATGTATTCAAGCGACACCGTGCAGATGTTGCACGCTCTGGCTGCCGGCAGAGGCGACTGTCTCTTCATGGCCCGGGAGGAAGCCGAGACCCTTCTGAGCCTGAATCCTCATTTGAGCAAAACTCTCCGGGTGGTGATTCTGACCGATTCCCCGACGGGGCTGGAACGGCACGTGATGTTCGGACGGGGTGTCCCGGAGAATTGGATCCGGCGGTTCGACGACGCCATGAGGCGCATCCTTCGGCAGGGGCCGGGACGCGAAGACGCCCGGGAGCGGCAAACCTCCGATGGAGGATGAAAAATCTCAACTCCGAGACCCATGAAGTTCCCGAGCAGAAAGACGACACTGTGGAGTACGGCAGTGGCGGCACTGATCGGATACGGTGCCTGGATCTGGTGGTACGAAGGCGAGGCAAGGCGCGTGGCCCTGGCGGATCTGGAGCGCCATGCCGCCGTGGTGGCACCCGCGCTGTGGCACCTGGACCCCGCCATGTGTCGGGACTATCTCCAGCTGGCGGCATCCTCCAAGGGTTACCAATACTTGCGGGTGGAGGATGAAACCGGAACCCCCTTTGTGACCTGTCAGGGGCAGCCGTTGGGCGGGATGGACGTTGTCCTGCACCGGTTGGGGCTGATTCCGGCGGTCTCGTTTCAACGCCCCGTCGTTCATGAGAAAGACGTCCTGGGCCGGATCGTGGGTGTGTGGTATGTGCGCACGGTTTACGCGGAGGTGTTGGCGCTGTGCGGTCTGATCGTGGGGCTGGTCCTGCTGGAGCGGCATCTCCAGGTTCGGGAAATGCGCGATCGGCTCCAAGGCCAGGTGGAAGATCGAACGCGGGAACTGGCGGCGGCCCATGCCGCACTGGCGGCCCGGGAAGCCCAGTATCGCAGTTCCGTGGAACAGAGTCCCGACCTGTTCTGCCGGTTCACCGCAGATGGAACACTTACCTACGTCAACCCGGCCTACTGCCGGTTCTTCGGCAGGAACCCGGATGAACTGGTGGGCAGCCGTTTCCTGTCCTTCATCCCTGAAGAGGATCGTGCCCCGGTGGAGTCGGTCCTTCGAGCACGCTTGAGACCCGACATGGAGCCCCTGACCCTGGACCACCGGGTAAGGGCGGCAGACGGCGAGCTGCGTTGGATCCGTTGGACCAACAGCGCCATCCGGGATGACCAAGGGCGGTTCCTGGAATACCAGGCCATCGGCCACGACATCACGGAGCAGAAACGGGCCGAGATGGATCTGGTGCGGAGTCACGAGTTGTATCGGCGTGCCATCAGCGCCGCCGCGGCCGTACCGTACGAGATTGACCTGGTTGAAGATCGGTATCTGTTCGTGGGTGAGGGGATCCGGTCGTTGACCGGGTACGCTCCGGACGAATTGGCGCCCCGGGAGCTGTGGAATCTGGCGGAGGAGATCGTTTTCCTCGGGGCGTGCGCCGGGTTGAACCTGCAGGAAGCGTTCCAGCGGCTGACCGCGGGCCGATTGGAACAATGGCGCGCTGATTACCGGTTGCGCACGCGGGCGGGTGAGATCCGATGGATCTCGGACACAGCAGTGCCGACCCTGACAGAGAATGGGCAGGTCCGGGGGATGTTGGGGATACTCCTGGATATCACCGACCGTCGCCGGATGGAGGAGGAACATGCCCGGCTGGCGGCAGCGGTGGAGTCGGTGGACGAGGCGGTGTTTGTCACCGACCTGCAGGGCGTGATCCTCTATGCCAATCCGGCACTCGAACGGGTGACGGGATATGATCGGAACGAGGTGATCGGCCGGACGCCGCGTATCTTCAAAAGCGGGAAACATCCGCAGGCCTTTTATCTCCAGATGTGGGCGACGATTCGGGAAGGCCGTTCCTGGACCGGCCGCGTGACCAACCGTCGGAAGGATGGCCGTTTGTACGAGGCGGAGTTGACCATTTCGCCCGTTCGGGACGGCTCCGGCCGGCTCACCTACTACGTGGCGGTCAGCCGGGACATCACCCAACAACTTGCGCTGGAAGAACAGTTGCGCGAATCGCAGAAACTGGAGGCCATCGGCCGCCTGGCCGCCGGTGTCGCGCACGAGTTCAACAATCTGCTCACCATCATCCAGGGCAACGCCCTCTTGATGGACCGGGATGCCCTTTCACCGGAGGACGCCACGTGCGTGGATCAGATCGTTCACGCCACGCAACGGGCCGCCGATCTGACCCATCGCCTGTTGCTCTACAGCCGGAAGAAACCCATGCAGATGCGCGCCGTGGATCCGGGCGATCTGTTGCTCCGTGGCGCGCGGATGCTGGAACCCCTGCTTGGCGAAAGGATTCGACTGCGATTGCATCTGGGGAAGGACCTGCCGGTGCTCCGCGCCGACCCCGCATTGCTGGAACAGTTGCTGATCAACCTGGCGGCCAACGCGCGCGATGCCATGCCGGACGGTGGAGAGCTTTTCGTAAGTGCCGAAGTGTGCGAACTGAGCGAACGGGACAGAATGAACCGTCCGATGGCCGGTCTCGGCCGGTACATTCGACTGACCATCCGTGACACGGGTGTCGGGATTCCACCCGAACACATCCCGCATCTGTTCGAGCCGTTCTTCACGACCAAGGACGTGGGGAAAGGCACCGGCCTGGGGTTGGCGGCGGTGTACGGGATCGTCCAGCAACATCGCGGCTGGATCGAGGTCGAGAGCCAGGTCGGAGGTGGGACAACGTTCCGCATCCACCTGCCTGTGGCGGAGGAGAGCCAGCCCGCGCCGCCCACGGAGCTGGAGGTTCGTGATCTGCCCCGGGGCGGCGAGGGTGTCCTCGTGGTGGAGGACGAGCCTTCGCTGCGCCGGCTTACCGAGACCTTGCTGCAGCGTTGCGGGTATCGCGTGTGGTCGGCATCCGATGCCCGTGAGGCGCACAAGGTATGGGAACAACATCGGGCGGAAATCCAACTGCTGCTGACGGATCTGGTGCTGCCGGGCGGGAGTTCCGGGGCCGACCTGGCGGCACAGTTCGCGGCACAAAAGCCGGAACTCAAGGTCCTTTTCACCAGTGGCTATTTCGAAGCCCAGTTCCATGGGGCCCTCAACCTGATCGAAGGGGACAACTTTCTCCCGAAGCCCTACCGCCCGCGACAACTGGCGGAAATGATCCGGGCGCGGCTGGACCGCGGCAGATAGAGAGACCCGGTCCGGCATGCGGGCGCGCACCGTTCAGGCGGTTGGTAAGAATGACTGTCCGGCCGCATTCGGACCTCTCTACCGGCCGCAACGCCGGGAGCCCGCCGAAAAAGCGGTTTCCGCAGGCTAAACGGGCTGCACGGGGCTCGAGCCGGCATGGACGCCTCGGATTCAATGGCTCGATTGCCACAGCCGGACGGTGAAGCGCTGCGGGGTTCGGTGCCGGGAACCCGGACAGGGCAAGTTACCGCCCGAGAAGGCCGTAGGGTTGGAGGTGGTCCTCACCCACCCGATATTTCGGTGCCGCCTTCAGGGAGAAAGTGAAGGCCACTGCATAGTCCGCCGGTCCCTGGCGCGGATTGCGAACGCGGAAGGTCAAGGCACCGGTCCAACTGCGGAAGTCGCGGTAGACCGTGTAAAACTGTTCCTGCAATTGACCGTCGTCCACTTCGTAGTGGTGGGTCAGGCGGAAGGCCCAGTTGTCGTCCCACCGCCAGAGCAGACTTTGGAACAGCAGGTGATGTCCGGGGCCCCAGGCCGTCGGGTTGGCGCGAAAATCGTCCCGCAGGTGGTAATGACCCACGCTCCAGTTCCAACGCTCGCCTGCTTCCCAGGTGAGCGCGTGGAGGGCGAGCCGCAGCTGTCCCGCCTCGGGCGCTGCCCGCACCGTGGAGCGGATCGCCAACCACGACCTCGGACGCAGGACGAGGTCCGAGAGAAGGTCGCTCCACGTGTCCTCGCCCGGGTCCGGCTGAAGCGCAAGATCCGTGTGGAGAGACCAGTCGGCGAGGATGCTGACCGCGCCGTTTCTCCGTGTGTACCAACGCTGCTGGAGGCCCAGGCGGACGATGTGGGTTTCGTCGAGGGCGTCCACGGCGTTGAAGGCCGGGAACTCCAGAGGCAGCATCCAAAGGCTGGGTTGGAGGCCGTCGAACTGTGGCAGCGCAGCCGGCTCCGGTTCCGGTCGGGGCACATAAAGGTACCGCAGGGAGGGCTGGACCACGTGGCGGAGGCCGTCCAGGTCGAGCCATCGGGAGTGCCAGTCCGGCCAGGTGCGCGAGGCCTTGAATGAGACCTCCAGACCGGTGTGGAACAGGGCCCGGATTTCTTCATCGGTCCGTGCGCCCGGGCCGTCGGCCCGGCCGTAGGCGGTGAACCGGCCACCGATCTCGGGCGTGACGTTGAGCCAGTCCCACAGCAGCCACGGCCAGACGATTTGATGGAACGAGTCCGCGCGCCAGGCCTCCACACGGGGTTCCGTCCAGCCGTTGGTTTCCGGATATCGCAGCCGGTAGAAGCCGGCAGTGCTTTCGCTCTCGTAGTACAACGGGGTACGGCCGATGGGTTGCCGCCATGCGGTGAGTCGGACTTCCGGCAAGCGTTCGACACTTGGGAAGAACTCGTTCACGCGCGGTTCGGCCAGCAGTGCGAGGGCGAACCGGTCACCGGTGTGGGCACTTTCCAGGAATGTGCGGGGCTGTGGATTGCGGCGGTAAAGGTTCTCGAAGAAATCGTGTTCCATCAACGGGTCGGAGAAGTAGCGGAGCTGGGCGCGGAACACCGTGTTGCTTTCGGGGCGGGTCAGCCAGGAAAGGGCCAGGCGGTGCCGGTCCGGAGCGATGTCTCCGCCCCGCGGATCGGAGCCCGGGGCGGTGTCGTGGGCGTAGTAATACTCCAGGCGCGGATCGCCCCAACGGCCGGCGTGGCCCTGCAGATCGAGACCCGTGGCGGGACCGCGCCGGGTGCGATAATCGAAGTGCAGGGCTCCGTCCAGCCCGGGCGAAAGCCGCCACCACCACGTGCCCAACAGGTATCCCCCGAACCGGCTGCGATAACCGGGCACGACATCCCAGCGCGGGTCGCCCTCGGCCAGGGACCGGCGATAATAGGGGAAGTAAAAAACGGGGACCGATCCGAGATAGAGCGTGGCGTGTCGCAGTTCCACGTACCGGCCCGGGACGAGGGTGATCTGCCGGGCCACAATGCGGTCAAAGGGCGCCGCCACGTCGTCGGTGGTGATCCAGGCGTTGGTGGCGGTGTAAACGCCCGTGGTGGTGTCGGCATCCAGACCCTGCGCGGCTGCGAAGACGGGCGGCCGGCCGGTGCGGAACTGCTCAGCCTGCATTCGCCGCGTGCGAAAATTGTAACGGATGCGTTCGCCCACCCAGACCTGGTCGGCATGAAGGATGCGGACCCGTCCTTCTGCCACCGCCTCACCGGTCTGTTGGTTCAGCCAGACCACGTCGGCGGTCAGGGAGGCGTCTCCGTATCGGATGAACACGCCGTTGGTTCCCAGCAGCACTCCCTCTCCGGGCCGGTATTCGAAGCGGCCCGCTTCCGTAAGGGACCGCAGTTCCCATTGCTCGGCAGCAGGGGCGGGGCCGGGTTCCCCGGCAGCAGAGGCGCCTTCCGCCAGGAGGAGCGCCAGGCAGGCAATCAGGATGCGCACCGTCATCGAGCGCGGCCAGCAAAGCAGACCGGCAGGGGCGTTGCCAAGCTGATTGACGGGCCTGTCCCGCCGGTGTGCCGAAACCCACACCCGGGTCGGAATCGAGGGAAAGTGCAGGCCGCCGGAAGGCCCGGGGCAACCCGCCGGGGCGGGGAACGGATCACTCCACGATCTTGGGCACCAGGAAGAGGCCGTTGGCCTGCGCCGGCGCGTTGGCCAGGGCTTCTTGCTGTGAAAGGCCGGGCCGGGGCTCGTCCGGGCGCATGACATTGACCCGCGGAACGGCGTGGGCGGTCGGCTCGATGCCGGTCACGTCCAATTGTTTCAACTGGTCCACGTAGGCGAGGATTTGGCCGAGCTGGGCCTGAAAGAGGGTTGCCTCCTCCTCGGTGAGCTCGAGACGCGCCAGACGCGCCACGTAACGAACGTCCATGCCGGAGTCGGGGAATGGCGGGGATGTGCTCATTCCTCGTTGAACTTGTTGCGGACCAGGGCTTCGAGTTCGGCCAGCGCCTGCGGGGCATCCACGCCGCGCACATGAAGCGTCAACCGGCTTCCCGGTCCGGCCGCCAGCATCATCAAGCCCATGATGCTCTTGCCGTTGATGGTCTCGCCGTCCTTTTCCACCAGAACCTCGGAGGCAAACCGGTTGGCCGTTTTGACAAAAAGAGCGGCCGGCCGGGCGTGGAGACCCAGCTTGTTGGTGATCACGACACTTTTTTGCAGCGCCTGCACTTTTTCGTTCGCCGTTGATCCGCTCATTTTGCCGCAGGATTTGTAGCGCAAGTCCTGCGTGTTCGCCACTCCCAAATGCATGGCGGGCTGCCACCGGCCCGGGGCCGCGCCCTCGCATGGGCGGGCCGGGTCGGCCTGGCGTCCCGGCGCCGGTTCCTTGACTTGCGCGCAACGGCCCCGATACGGTTTGGCCCGTGAAACGCGCGCTGTTCTGGGTGGGTTGCCTGCTGTGGGTGGGGCTGCTGACGCCGACCCCCGTGCCGGCCCCCTTGATTTACACTCCCGGCGAGGGATGGACCTACGAGCCGGTGGGTGAAGAAGGGAAATGGCGCCGCGCTCGTGCCAAGGACCAGCTCGACGCGGCCCGGGAGGCGTTCGAACGCGGCGACTACCGCGTGGCTCTCAAAGCCGCCCGACGCGTCATCCGTCAGTGGCCGCTCTCCGATTACGCACCGGAGGCACAGTTCCTCCTGGCCCGCTGCTATGAGGAGCGGAAACAGGACGAAAAGGCGTTCCGCGAGTACCAGAAATTCATCGAGAAGTACCCGCGGGCCGAACAGGTCGAAGAAGCCCTGCAGCGGCAGTACGCCATTGCCCTGCGTTTCCTGAACGGTCAATGGTTCAAGCTCTGGGGGTACATCCCGTTTTTCCCCTCCATGACCAAGACGGCCGAAATGTTGGAGAAGGTCGTGCGCAACGGACCGTTCAGTTCAGTGGGGCCCCGGGCCCAGTTGAGCCTCGGCACCGCCTACGAAAAGGCCCGGGATTACGACCTGGCGGTCAAGGCCTATGAAACGGCTGCCGACCGGTACTTCGGCCAACCGGAGGTGGCCGCCGAGTCCCTCTACCGCGCGGGCATGGCCTGGCTCAAACAAGCGCGCACGGCCGAGTACGATCAGAGCGCGGCAGGAAAGGCCATCGCGGTGTTCACCGATTTCCTGGCGCTTTATCCCAACGACCCGCGCGCAGCCGAGGCCCGCCAACACATCGCCGATCTCAAGCGCGAACAGGCCCGGGGAAATTTCGAAATCGGCCGGTTTTACGAGCGCAATCGACAGTGGGCCGGCGCCCTCATTTACTACAACGAGGTCCTCCTGCTCGATCCCACCTCGCCCTACGCGGAGGAAGCACGCCGCCGCATCGAGCAACTCAAACCGCGGGTGCGACCGCAGGAAACCGCCAACAGCAACCGCCCATGAAAATCCACGCGGCATGGTGCGGGATGGTTTGCGCGCTCTGCCTGATGGCCGGCTGCACCGGCTACCGCCTGGGCACGCCCGCATCGGCGGACCTGGCCGGCCGCACCCTTCACGTGGCCCCCGCCATCAACGAAACCCTCGAACCCCGACTCACCGAGTTCGTCACCACGGCCCTGCGCCGGCAGGTCCAAAAGGACGGCACCTTCCGTCTGGTCAACGACCCGCACGAGGCGGATCTGGTCCTGCGCGTGACCGTGACCGCCCTGGACAGGCACAGTGTCAGTTTCCATCCCACCGACGTCGTTCGCCCCCAGGACTTCGAGGTGATCCTCCACGCCCGGGCCGAACTCAGAGACCGCACGTCGGGCAGGGTCCGACTGGACCGCACCTTCGAAGGCCGCCGTTTGATGCGAATCGGTCCCGATCTCACAAGCAGCGAGCGACAGACGATGCCGTTGGTGGCCGAGGACCTGGCCCGGCAGATCATCCTGGCCCTGGCCGAGGGGGAATGGTAAAGGGAAAGGCGCACCCTCCGGGCCGGGCACAGCCTCCCGCCTGCGGGGCCGTCCGGAAGCCCTGCACAGGTTTCGCGCCAGCGGCTGCGCCGGTCACGTTCTAGCCGCGGAACCAGCCCGATCCGCCGGCCACCTTGCGATGATGCACGGGCCCGGGCAGTCTCACAGGAGCGATGCATCTGGTGGTGGTTCACTATCATTACCGGCCCGGGGGTGTGCGCCGGGTGGTGGAGCTGGGGATCCACGCGCTGCTTTCGCATGATGCCGGATGCTGGGAATCGGTGTCGTTGGCGGGCGGCGAGCCGCCCGAGGCCGACTGGTGGGAGGCCCTCTGCAAACAGCATCCCAACGTCCCGTTCAGGCTGGTCACAGACCCGGCCATGGGATACGTCGCGGAAACGCGCATGAGCCCGGCCCGGCGCAGGGCCCGGCTCCGCCGGTTTCTGGAAACGTTGCTGGGGCCTTTCCCAAACGGCAGCGCCGTCATCTGGCTGCACAACCCGGGCTTGGGCCGCAATCTGGCCATGTTGCGGGAAATCCTGCGTGTCTCGGAGGCGCGGGGGTTTGCACTCGTGGCTCATCATCACGACTGGTGGTTCGAACACCGCTGGCATCGGTGGGAGGAGTTGCGCAGGAATGGCGTGCGCTCGCTGGCCGAAGTGGCCGGGATCGTGTTCGCCACGGGGCGGCAGGTTCGGCACGCCACCATCAATCGGCGCGACTTCACGCTGCTGCGAGCATTCCTCGGATCGCGGGTGGGTTGGTTGCCGAATCTCGTGGCCCGGCAGGCCCCTCCAGCCAAGGCAACCGTCCGGGCCGCCCGGTCCTGGCTGAGGGAACATCCGCTGACCGGTGGACGCGTCGCCTGGGTGGTGCCGTGCCGGTTGCTGCGGCGGAAGAACCTTGCCGAAGCCCTCTTGCTGACGCGGTGGCTTCGTCCGGAGGCATGCCTCATCACCACGGGCGGGCCCAGCTCGGAAGAGGAGGTTCCCTACGCCCGGGCGTTGGCTGAAGCCGCCCGCCGCCATGGCTGGCCGCTGGCGCTGGGAGCGCTGGCCGACCCGGACCCGCGTGCACCGGACGTGCTGACCCTCATGCGCGCCTCTGAGGCGGTTCTGCTGACATCGGTCCAGGAGGGGTTCGGCCTGCCCTATCTGGAGGCCGCCGCGGTCGGCCGGCCACTGATCGCCCGGGCATTGCCCGCGGTGGTGCCGGACCTGCAGCACATGGGATTTCATTTCCCGCAGTTGTACACCGACATCCGCATCCCCACGGCCTGGTTGGACTGGCGGGCTGAACAACGGCGCCTGCAACGGGCGTTTGACCGCTGGCGCCGGCTGCTGCCGCGTTCTCTGCGCAGGCATCCGGCCCTGCAGCCCTGGTGGGAAACCGCTCCGCCTCACGTGGCGTTCAGTCAGCTGACCTTGACGGGACAGCTCGAGGTGTTGACCCGGTCCATCGAAGAAAGCTGGGAGGCGTGCCTGCCGTTGAATCCGTGGTTGGCGGAGTGGCGCGCCCGGACGGCGCGCGGTTCTCTGGAAGTGACCTCCTGGCCGGCCGGAGCGGATCGCTGGACCCACCCCGGCGCCTACGCCCTCAGGTTTCACCGGTTGTTGCGCCGCCGCCCGGAACCGGCGCAGCCGGATGCCGCACGCCTTGCCCAGCAGGCAATGCTCGAGAAAACCCTTGCAGAAGCGCTTCATCACCCGCTTCTTTGGGCCCCGGTATCATGAAAGTGCGGGCCGTGCTGTTCGACATCTACGGGACCCTCTTCCGGGTGGGCCTGCCTCCGGCCGATGCCGACGCGCAATGGCAGCGCTTGTTTGAGGAGACACTGGCGAGTCCACCGCCGTTGAATCGTCTGCATTTTGCCGCCGCCTGCAGCCGGGCAGTGGCCCGGCGACACGAAATCGCCCGGGCCCGCGGGATTCCGTATCCGGAAATCCTCTGGCCGGCCGTGGTGTTGGAGGTGGTGCCACAGTTGCGGCGTCTGCCGGCTGCCGGGTTGACTCACTTCATTTACCACCAAATGCAGATCGGCCGGCACATCGAACTCCACCCGGGTGTCGCGCCGGTGTTGCGGATGCTCCGGGCCCGCAAATGTGCGATGGGCCTCGTCTCCAACGCCCAGGCTTACACACGGGAAGAGTTGCACGTTCATCTGGGCCGGGTGGGCCTGGCCCCGGACTGTTTCCGAACCGACCTGTGCTTTTTCTCGTTCGAACACGGCTTCGCCAAGCCGGATCCCCACGTGTTCCAATGGGCCACAACAAGGTTGGAAAGTCTGGGGATCGGCCCGGCCGAGACCCTCATGGTGGGTGACCGCCTGGACAACGACATCGAACCGGCCCGGGCGTTCGGCTGGCAAACGTGGCATCTCCACTCCCAGGCAGGAGACGGGCGGACGGGCGGTTCGTGGGAACAACTGCGGGCCTGGTTGGACCAGCATGCCGCCGCCGCTCCACCCGCAACAGCCGGCACGTCTGCCATGCAGCCCTGCTGAGCCACGCCCTCGCCCCCGGGCCTTGGTCCGCGACCCGGTCGGAGGGCCTTGCGAAAAAGAAGGCCCCGCGGGCCGTGGCCGACCCGCAGGGCTGAAGTCCCAGACGGAACCCGCCAAATCACGAGGTGGTCTCGCCCACCTGGAAGCGCAGGAACCGCCGCACTTGGATGGTGTCGTTCAACTCGCGGCTCACCCGCTCAATGTACTCGCGTACGCTGATCTCGGAATTCTGTTTTACGTAGCCCTGATCCAGGAGGCAGACGGTCTGATAAAACTTCTCGAGCTTGCCGTCCACGATCTTCTGGATCACAGCGGGCGGTTTGCCCTTGACCTGTTCGGCAGCGATCTCCCGCTCCTTGGCCACCACCGCCTCGGGCAGTTGATCCCGGGAAATGGCCAGGGGCGAAGAGGCGGCAATTTGCAGCGTGATGTCGCGCACCAGTTGTTTAAAGCCCTCCGAGGCCACCGTTTCCTCGCGGCCCGCGCCGACCTCGACCAGCACACCGATCTGGGCGCCGGTATGAATGTAAGCCGCCACCATGCCGCAGCCCTGAACCTCCAGTCGGGCATGGCGGGCGATCCGAAGGTTCTCGCGAATGCGGCTTACGGCATCCTGGCGCAGGCTTTCCACATCCGCGTTCGGATCCGCAGCCAGACGTGCCGCAACCTCCTGGGCGAAGTTGCGGAACATCTCGTTGCGCGCCACGAAATCGGTCTCGCAATTGACCTCCACCAGCACGCCGGCGCGGGCCCCGGGCAACACATGGGCCACGATGACACCCTCCCGGGCTTCCCGCGCAGCCTTGTGTGCGGCCGTGGCCGCGCCCTTTTTGCGCAGGATCTCCACCGCCTTTTCCATGTCACCCTGCGCCTCCAAAAGGGCGCGCTTGCAGTCCATCATCCCGGCGTTGGTAATCTCCCGCAGTTTGGCGACCTGAGCAGCCGTGATTTCAGCCATAAAAAACCTCCCGTGAATCGTTCCCTGGTTGTCTCGTGCCCAAAGGACCGCCTTCAGGCGGCAGGAGTCGTGCCGCCGCTTTCCTGAGAAGGCGTACCGGCAACCGGCGCCGCGGGTTCTGTCGCGGCCGGCGCCGTCTCCATCGCAGGGGCGGCCGGCGCCGCGGGCGGCGAGGCCGGCGTGGATTCCGGTGCCGACACCGTTTCGTTCACCGGGGCGGCCGGCTTTTGCTCCTCCCTGCGGGCCGGCTGGCCCCGGCGCGATTCCCCAGCCTCGAACTCCGCCCGGGCCTGTTGGATGGTCCGGGCCACCACGCCGAGAATCAAGCGAATGGACCGGATGGCATCGTCGTTGCCCGGAATGGGGTAGTCCACCTCGTCCGGGTCACAGTTCGTGTCCAGAATGGCCACCACCGGGATCTTCTTTTTGCGTGCCTCGGCCACTGCGTTGTGCTCCCGCCTGGTGTCCACGACGAACACCGCGCCCGGCAACCGGTCCATGCCCCGGATGCCTTCGAAATACTTCCGCAACCGCGCGGCCTCCCGGCGAAGCCGCGACTGTTCCTGTTTCACGTAGTTGTTGATGGCACCACTGGTCTCCATCTTTTCCAGCTCGTCCAGCCGCGCCATGGAACGTCGGATGGTGACAAAATTGGTCAACGTGCCACCCAGCCAACGTTCCGTCACCCAGAACTGGCCGCATTCCCTGGCCGTGTCACGGATCACCTGCTGGGCCTGCTTCTTGGTCCCCACGAAGATGATTTTGTCGCCGCGCAACACGACATCGCGCAAGAACCGGCAAGCGTCTTCCAGAAGGGTGAGGGTTTTGCTCAGGTCAATGATGTGGATGCCGTTGCGCGCATCGAAGATGTAGGATTTCATCTTCGGGTTCCACCGGCGGGTCTGATGCCCGAAATGCACGCCGGCATCCAACAGCTCCTTGATTCCAATGCTCAGCACGATGCTTCTTCCCTTTCGTCCCACCGGTCCGCAACACGGTGGGCCATCCCGTATGGCCGGGATTCAAACCGATGTGGTTGTGGCCCCCTGCGCACCGACCGCGCAGGCTTTTTAAGACCGTTCCTCCCTGTGCGGCTCACCGTTGCGGCGGTGGTCCCGGCACAAGGGACCGCCAATCTAGCAAAATGGCCGCCTCTCGCAACATCGGAGTCGAACCTCCCGGGCTGTCCGGATACGGCGGGGGCCGGATGCGCCTTGCCGGCGCACCCGGCCCCGCAGCCTTTCTCGATCCTCAAACGGGCCCGATCAGGCCCTCCCGCACGCCGGCCTCACCGCACCACGCGGAAGTACTTCGCCGTGCCCGTGATCGGGATCACCGCCGGATTGTCCGTCGTCTCGGTCGTCCAGGTCGCACCCGGACCCAGCACCGGACTGCTCTCCAGCCGGCCTCCGGCAGGACTCCACGAGATCACCACGTTGTCACCCTGCCGCACCACCGTCAGCACCGGCGGCTCCACCGGCGCAGGCGCAGCCATGTACCCAATCACATCCCCCGTCAGCCGCGGCGCATCCCCGTCCACCGGATCGTTCTCACTGGTCAGTTTGTAGGTCACCGCCAGGTTGTCCCCACCGCTGCCCTCGCGATGAATCGCCTCGATGTAGTAACGCTTGCCGGCTTCCAGGTGAATGCCCATGCCGTACGGATACGATACCCCACCGTCCGGCGTGAACTGATCCGAACGCCGCTGCAACGCATCCGTCCCGGAAACCCACATCCGCGCATCGTTCCAGCCCGATTGCGCCGCCACCAGCACCTTCGCCGCAGGCTGATCGCTGTTGGTGCTGATGTACAAGCGACTCTGATCGTCCGAGCTCAGGAAGAACACGTAGTTGCCGGTCTGCGGCGGAATGAAGAACCCGCTGACCCGACGCGTGTAATTGTCAGCCATGTTGGTCCTCGACTCGAAGATCGTCCACTCGTTGACCTCCGCCGGGTACCCAACGTTGCCATACAGCACCGCGTCGAACGAGGCTCCCGGGAAGAACTCTTCCTTGAGCTTGCCGGGCACGAACACCGTGTCGGTGGCCACCGTCACCGTCGCCACCTGGCTGGTCACCGAGCCGTATTGCGACAACGTCACCACACAGTCAATCTGCGCCCCGTTGTCATTGGTCGAGGCCACGAACGAGTAAACCGTCGTGGTCGCGTTGGCAATCGGCTGGCCGTTGCGACGCCACTGGTAGGTGGCCGGATACAACGCGTCGGTTTGGATTCCGACGGTGAACACCGCCGGATGCCACGCCCGCACCGTCACGCTCTGCGGTTGTTGCGTGATGCTCAGCGAGGTCGGCGCCGGCAACTTCAGACCCACCACGTCGCCCCGCAGGTTCGAGGGCGTACCGTCGGCAGGAGCCGGCTCGCCAAACAACGTGTAGTAGACCGCAACGTTGTCGCCGCCCGTACCCTCGTGTTGAACGACTTCGATGTAGTAGCGTTGACCCGCCGTCAGCGGAATGCCGCTGGCCCACGGCATGGAGCCATCCGGGGCCACAAACGTGCTCGAATTCCGCTGCGACACGTTGTTGCCCGACTGCCAGGCACGCGTCCCGTTCCAGGAGCTCTGCTGCGCGATCAACCGCTTGTTCGCCTCGTTCTCGTCGGTGCTCAGGAACAGGTCGGAGTCGTCATCCGACGAGAGGTAGAACACGTACCGCCCGGTCGTCGGCGGCACAAACCACGTGCTCAACCGTTGCACGTAGTTGTCCGCCCAGTCGGTCACGTCCATCGCGGTGATGAACTCCCGGATGTTCGGTGGACCGGCCTGGTTGTTCTCCACCTGCACGCGGGTGACGCTGCTGTTGTTCGGGCCCCACACCTCGCGGCGGACGATGCCCGGGATGAAGACCGACTGTTGCACCGTCAACGTGGCCTGGTCACTGGTTACAGTAAGGCCCGTTCCGGGGATACTCACCACGCACCGGTAGGTGGCCCCATTGTCAGCCATGGTGGCCACGAAGCTCAGGGTGTCCGAGTTCCGACCCGGCAGGTCCACCCCGTTCCGCTGCCACTGGTAGACAGGCGTCAGTTCCGAGTCGGTCTGCACCCTTACCCGGAACGTCACGTCCAAACCTTCCCACTGCGTCACCGACTGCGGCTGTTCCACAATGGTCAGGGTGGTCGGTTGCCAGGTGAGCAGCCGGATCAGACCGTTGGTCAGATTCGAAGGCGTCCCGTCCAACGGACCGCCACCCAGGTACTCCTGGCTGTCCGTGGTCAGGAAGTAAACACCCAGGTTGTCCCCACCGCCGCCTTCGCGGTGGACGGCCTCGATCCAGTACTTCTGCCCCGCCACCAGTGGAATCCCAAGGGCGTACGGCTGGGTCATACCATTGTCCGGTGTCCACAGATCCGAGCGCTTCTGCGTGGAAGCCAGGGGACCACCACCCCCGCCGTGGGTCAGCCAGTTGTTCCGACCCGACCAGCCCTCCTGCTGGGCGATCAACCGTTTGCTGGCCGGACTGGCATTGGTGCCCAAATACAGATCCGCATCGTCGTCAGCAGCGATCCAGAAAACGTAATTGCCGGTCACCGGCGGGACGAACAGGCCACTGACCCGGCTGGCATAGTTGTCGGCGTAATTGGCCGGGGCATCGAAGGCCTCGATGGCGCGAATCGTGGTCGGGCGACCATGGTTACCGGACCGCAGATCCGTAAGCGTCCGGCCTGGATAGTATTCCCACTTGAGGTAGCCCGTCACTTCCAAGGGCGCCACCACCGTGACCGTCCCTGTGGGGCTGTACACAGAAGCATCGCCGACCGATGCACGACAATAGATCTTCATGCCGCTCTGGGCGGCGCTGGGAATGAAGGAGAAGTCGCTGCCCGTGGCATTGGTCACGACGCTGTCGTTGATGAACCACTGGTAGCTCCCGGGACCGAGCAGAGCATTTTCCAACGCCCGATTGGTCACCACGAACCGGAAGGACTGTAGGGCTCCTTCGGTCGCCGTCACATCGGCCACGGTGGTGCTGACGACGGCCAGGTCCGGCAGAGGAGGCGGGGCTTTGGCAGCCATGTAGTTCACCGCTTTGAGAAACAACTGGGGGCCGATGCCGATAAGGTCGTACATACCGGCAATCTCGGAAGTCTGACCGGAGGCTTCCCGGCTGCCGGTCAGGAAGACCATTCGCGGCCCGGCCAGCCTCGCGTTTCCGGCTCCGGCCATTACGGCGCCCTCTTGCCATTCACCGATGATCATCCCGCCAAAGGCCGGGTCGCCTTCCGTCCCCACCACGGCCAACACGGTGCCGTTGCCGGCGACGGGGTCGGTGTTCACCGAAATGCCCCGCTGCACGACCCCGTTCCATTCCATGATGGTCGCGTAGGGGTCCACGGTGACGTTATTGGCGTCCAGATTGATCCCGTTGAAGATGGGATGATTCGGCTGCAGCACCCGCAACCGGAGGTCGTAACTGGCGGTGTCCGGAATGGTGGTTCCGGTGGTGAACCCCAGGCGGTTGTTGCGCAGGACGTACCCGCCCAGGATCATCACCGGCACGCGCAGTCCGTGCCAGGCTGCGTTCTCGGTGGCGGTCTCATAATGCCCGCTGGGAACAGACCGGCTGATGATCACCAGATCGTACTGGTTCAGGAATCCCACGTTTTCGGGCGTGGCGTTGTCGAAGGTCACCACCCGCGTCACCGTGTGGCCGTTGGCCCGCAATAATTGGGTGTAAGGCGCGTCCGGCGCGTTGGTGAAGCCGAGGGCCGCCGCCGCGGCAGAAGGCGAGTCATCCGCCGGGTGGAAGCTGATCCAGGCAATGTTGGCGCCCCAGAGCCGGGGAACGGTCAGGGCACCGCACAACAGGAGGGTACGGAGCAGTTTCATAACAGGTTCGTCGGGTTGGAATGTGACGGACGGATTCCGCAGAGGTTTTCCAACTGGAGTTGTACCGTTTCCCGCCGGTTCGAGCGTCCCCGCAAGCCGTTGCCGTACCCGGGAAAGGGCACAGGTCAGGTCTCCGGAGCCGCGCAGCACGTCGGGTTTGGCTGCCGACGGGTACCATTGCACCACTCCTTATGAAAGCATGCACCGTTTCTGTCAAGACTGCCTCGCACGGCTGGGTCCACTGTGCCGAAGGGGGAGGAAATGGTCCGTGGGATCCGGGGCCGTCCGCTGGGGAAGGTTTCCCTTGGTCCCTCCACCTGTGAGGGACCCAAGCGGAGCATCGGAGGATGACGCTGCGCAACAACCGGCAGATGTAGACCGGCCGCGGCCCCTGCTGCATACGATCCATCAGCCAGGGTATGGAAAGTTTGCCGGGTTTCCCCCGTTCGTCAGGGGTGATCCACAGGCAGACCCAGCCCGTGCCGCATCATCCCTCTCCGGCTGGGCGGCAGGCCACAGGGCAGGCGGATTCTGGCTTGCATCCCGGGCATAAGGCGGCATTTACTGTTTGCGGGCAACAAGTGTGCATGAGCTCGCCTGCCTCCAGCCGCACTCCGCAGAATGACCACGGTGACCACGGGCGCCCTGTCGTCTTGGCCGTGGACGACGAGGTGATGATCCTGGAGCTGATCGCCATGGTCCTGGCCCCGCACGGATACGAGGTGATCACCTTCGACGATCCGGTGCGGGCGTTGGAAGCCGTGCGGGCCGAACCGAATCGAGCAGCCCTGATGATCACCGACTATGCCATGCACAACATGAACGGCATGGAGCTGATCGAGCAATGCCGGGCGGTGGCGCCGGAGCTGAAGATCCTCCTGATCAGCGGAACGGTGAACGAGGCGGTTTATGCCGGCAGCCCGGTGCAACCGGATGGTTTTTTGGCCAAACCCTTTCCCACCCATCAATTGCTCGCCAAGGTGCGCCAGTTGATTGGGCGTTGAAGGAAGTGACGGGCGGGCACGTCGAAGCCGAAAAGACCATGATCAGCCGCCGCACGTTCCTCAGCCGGTCATTGGTGGCCCTTGCCGGCGGGCCTTGGTCCTCTGCCCTTGCCGCCGAGACTCCCAACACCCATGCGTCTGCCCGTCAGACCTCCACCGGCCTGGAGGAGCCCGATCCGGCCCGACTCCCACGCTGGCGCGGGTTCAATCTGTTGGAAAAGTTCGTTGCCCGCCCGGGTGGCAACCCGCCCTTCCGCGAGTCCGATTTCGAATGGATCGCCGGGTGGGGCTTCAACTTCGTGCGCCTGCCGATGTCGTACCGGTGCTGGTCAGCCGTGGAGGAACCGCGCAAGTTGGACGAGGCGCAACTGGCGCACGTGGATCAGGCCGTGGCATGGGGCCGGCAGTACGGCGTCCACGTCAACCTGAACCTGCATCGGGCACCCGGTTACTGCGTCAATCCGCCCAGGGAACCGTGGGACCTGTGGACGGATCCGCAGGCGCTGGACCTCTGCGCGTTTCATTGGGCGCAATTGGCCCGGCGTTTCAAAGGAATTCCCAACCGCTTCCTCAGTTTCGACCTGCTCAACGAGCCGCCAGACATCCCGGAAGCCACCTACGTTCGAGTGGTCCGCCATCTGGTGGCGGCCATCCGGAGCGAAGACCCCGGGCGCCTCATCGTCGCAGACGGCCTGCGCTGGGGACGCGATCCCGTACCCGGCTTGGTGGACCTGCAGGTGGCCCAGAGCACCCGCGGTTATGATCCCATGGAAATCTCCCACTACCGCGCGGGATGGATCCCCGGCTCGGACCAATGGCCGGAGCCCACCTGGCCCTTGAAACGCGGTGAACGCGTGGTGGACCGGGAGACCCTGCGGCGTGAACGAATCGAACCGTGGCTGAAGCTGCAGGCCCGCGGGGTGGGTGTCCACGTGGGAGAGTGGGGCGCCCACAACCAGACCCCGCACAAGGTGGTGCTGGCGTGGATGCGCGATTGCCTCCAGCTTTGGAGGGAGGCCGGTTGGGGTTGGGCACTGTGGAACCTGCGCGGCTCGTTCGGCATCCTGGACAGTCAGCGGGCGGACGTGACCTATGAGTCGTTTCGGGGTCACGCCTTGGACCGCGCCATGCTCGAGCTGCTTCGCCAAGGCTGAGCTTCGCACGGGCCAGGGTCGGCACACACTCTGCCCCGTCGCAATGTATCTACGACCGGCAACACGCACGGGACGGTAACCAATTCCACGCAGCCCCGCCCCGGACGCTACGGCTGGGTCTGACGCCGAACCACGCGCACGCCGAACACGCCGCCGGCATAATTGCCCGGATGGGCCTGGAAGCGAACCTCCACACGCTGTTTCCCGCGCGTCAGCCGTTCGGGCAGTGGATACACCTTCTCCCAGAACTCGTTCGGCCGGTCCATGTGCAGTCGGGTGGTGTCGATCCGTTCGCCCTCCACCAGCACGTCGAAGGTCCGGTTGCCCGTTTCGCTGCCCCAATAGGTGACGATCAGATCGGCCGGTGCGTCCGGCGGGACGGCCACGTCGAATGCAAACCAACCACCGTCCCAAGCATGCCGGAACTTGCGACCGTTGAATTCACCCGGCGCGCTCTTTTGACCCCGCACATTGTGGTCGCGCTCGGGCTGCATCTCCCCAATGGCGAACCAGTCCACCGTGCGGGCTCGGAGCTCCCGGAGCCGCGCCTGCTCGGCCTCGAACTCGGCCTGACGCTTTTCCCATTCCGCCTGGGTGAAGAGGTCCCAGTACACCGCGTGCCGAACGTCGTAAGCCGCGTAGAACGGCTTGAGCCAGACGTCCCCCGGCCGGCCCACCATGCGTGTGCGGAATTCCAGAGGCCGGCCCCAGGCCGACTCCAGCCACTCGTTCACGGGACGATCCTCCGTGACCAGGACGGGAACCGGGTCCTCCGATCCGGGTGCGCCCACCTGCCCGGCCAGCAGGATCGGACCGTAAAAGATGGCCACCCGGCGCGGGTTGTCGGGCATCGGCTCCAACCGCAGACTCATCGGCATGCGCACCACCAGCACATCGTCCCGATGCCAGTCGCGTTCGATCCGCGCATAGTCACCCGGCCGGCTCACCACGTCGAGAGGGCGGCCGTTGAGTTCCACTTCGAACCCGTTGGTGGCCCAGAACGGGTGCCGAATGTGGAGCGTCAAATGCACGGGTTGGTCCGGGAAGAACTGTAGTCGGACCTCCGGTACCTCGGGAAAATGGGTGTGCATGCGCAGCCGCAGCCCCTGCTCGGGCCACCGCAGTTCCGACGCGATGAACTGGTCCACCCACAAGGCGCCCGGCCCGTGAAAATAGATGTTCTCGTTGTAACGCGCATGGTTTTCCATCCCGGTGCCGCTGCAGCAGGTGAATGCATGATCGTCCATGAACTGTTTCACCGCCCCGGGTCGCAGCGGGAGGAAATAAAGCACCCGGCCGTTCTCGGGGTTCTGCGAAGCCAGGATGTGATTCCAGAGGGCGCGCTCGTAGTAGTCGCCCAGCGAGCCATCGGGATGCCAGCGATAGAGCGCCCGGGCCAGCTTGAGCATGTTGTAGGTGTTGCAGGTCTCGGTCGTGTTGTCCCCCAAGCGCCGGCTCAACCGGCCCGGCGGCCCGAAATGCTCGCCCTCGCTGTTGCCGCCGGTGGCGTAGGTATGACTCCTCAAGACGATGTGGAAGAAATTGCTGGCGATGGCCGCAAACCGGGGTTCACCCGTCAGCTCGAAGATCCGCGCCGCCCCGATCATTTTGGGGATCTGGGTGTTGGCGTGCTTGCCGGCCAGCTCGTCGCGCCCTTCGGCCAGGGGGTCCAGAACGGCGCGATGGTAGAATTTGAGAGCCAGATCCAGGTAGAGCGGTTTGCCGGTTCGGGCGGCCAGTTCGGCCAGTACCTCGTTCATGCCGCCGTGTTCGCAGGCCAGCATTCGTTGCCACCGGTCTTCATCGAGGTTCTTGGTGACCTCGTGGACCCAGTCTCCCAACCGGGCGGCAATTTCCAACGCCTGTGCGTTGGTACAATACGCGTGCGCGTCCAACAGGCCGGCAAACAATTTGTGCAGGTTGTACCAGGGCACCCATGACCCGTTGAGGTCGAAACCGCCTGAACGGATCTCGCCCCGGGCGATTTCCGAGAAAATCCTCCGGCTTTCGGGCATGCCGCCCACGAAGCCGTCCCCGCGGGCCTTCTGACACGTTGCCAACTCCTCCACGATGTAGTCCACCCGCTGCTTGAACTGCGGGTCCTGCAGGGCCTGGTACATGCGCGCACAAGCCGAGAGATAGTGTCCCAGGCTGTGCCCGGAGATGCTCTGCGATTCCCACCCCTCGTACACGGGCGCTTTCAGCGGCAGACCGGCCTCCCGCCGATACGGCGCCAACAAACGGTCCGGTTCCAGCCGCAACAACCAGCGGGCGTCCAGTTCCTGCGCCCTACGGAACGGCCCGTCGAGCAACCGCACCTGACCGGGCTCAAACGGTTGTGCCTCCCAACGAACGGATTGTGCAGCCACGGGCCACCATTCAGCCGCACATGCACCGGAAGCCCATCCCCAGACCAGCCCGAGCACCGCCCCGAGGGGCGCCTTCCCATTCCAGCCCACACGGCCGGATCCACCCGCAAAACCTCTCCTCAAGATCGTTCCCGCAGAAACCCGCCACCCGGCTGCCAACCACCGTGCCGTCTGCCGCACACTCTTCATGGCTCGAACCTTTCTCGCTAACCTCGTTGTCGCGTTCGTCAACAGACGCTGAGCGGCCCGACCGCTGCCGCGGCCCGACCCGGCCGGCGTTTCGTCCCCGGCCCCGCCTGCCCGCCCACAGCGGGCGTTCCGCCCTCGCCGCAGGCGTAATGGTAGCGACGTCGGTTGCCGGCGCGACACCAGATTGCGACTTTTTCTCGCCAAAACACGAACCAAACCCGGCCAGGTCGAACTGCCTGGCCCCCGTCTGCCGGGCGCGTCCACACTCCTCTCCCGGCGCACACCTGCCAACCGCGGTCCCCCCGCAGGGAACGAAAGCCGCACCGAGGCGCTGGAGACTCCCCGCACTCTACAACCGGATGGCCCCGGGACGACTGCGGGGTTGACCCGCGCGTTGGCACGGGAGTAATCCGGAGGCAAGATGCTCGCGTCTGAAGACACCGTCGTACCCGCCTTGGGCCCGTGTACGATTCCCTCGCCCCTTCGCCTGGGGCGTCAGCCGGAGGCCGGTTTTCCCCCGTTCGTTCCTGAAACTGCCCGGGTCCGTTACCGCGTGGATTGCGACCCGACCTGTGGTACCGAACCCGATGTATTCTTCGAAAAGGCCGGACCGCGGGAACGGCTCTTTTTCGATCCGCGCCGAACCCGGGCGGCCATCGTCACCTGTGGCGGACTCTGCCCGGGCCTCAACAACGTGATCCGGTCCATCTTCCTCGAGCTCCACTACAACTACGGTGTGCCGGAGGTTCTGGGACTCCGCTACGGTTACGCCGGGTTGAACCCGGCGGTGGCCGAACCTCCTCTGCGACTGACCCCCGAGCTGGTGGACACCATCCACGAGGAGGGCGGCACCATCTTGGGCACCTCCCGGGGGCCCCAGCCGGTGGAGGTCATGGTGGATTTCCTGGTCGAACGCGGAATCGACCTGCTCTTTTGCGTGGGAGGCGACGGCACCCTCCGGGGAGCCCGCTCCATCGCAGAGGAAGTCTTGCGTCGCGGCCTGAAGATTGCCGTGGTGGGCGTGCCCAAGACCATCGACAACGACGTCATGTACGTGCAGCGCACCTTCGGCATGCAAACAGCCGTGGACAAGGCCCGGGAGGTCTTGGACGCAGCACACAACGAGGCCAAAAGCGCCTACAACGGCGTCGGCCTCGTCAAGGTCATGGGCCGCGACGCGGGATTCATTGCCGCCATGGCCACCCTGGCCAGTCAGGAGGTCAATTTTACACTGATCCCGGAGGTGCCGCTGGTCCTCGACGGTCCCCGGGGCTTCCTCGAAACGCTGCGCCGCCGGCTCATGGCCCGCCACCACGCAGTCGTGGTGGTGGCCGAAGGCGTGGGCCGCGAATTGATGGCCGGCGAACCCACCGAAACCGACGCCTCCGGAAACCCCAAACCACCCGACATCGGGCCCTTTCTCAGGCATCGGATCATCCAACACATGCGCCGGAACGGGATTCCTGTGGACGTGAAGTATTTCGACCCCAGCTACCTCATCCGGAGCGTGCCGGCCAACAGTGACGACGCGATCTTCTGCGACGCCCTGGCGCGTCATGCCGTGCACGCCGGCATGGCCGGCAAGACCAACGTTGTGGTGGGGATCTGGAACGGGGTCTTCACTCTGGTTCCCATTCCCCTGGCGGTTTCCGGCAAGAAACAGGTGGACCCGGCCGGACCCCTTTGGAAGAGCGTCCTGGCAGCCACGGGCCAACCCCCCGTTTGGAGCTGAACCCCGGCTCCCGCCGGCAGGCCCCCGATACCGGACGAAACACCCCGCCGGACGTTCCCCCGGTCTTCGCCCGGACCCAAGGGCCACGGGCCGCCAGAACCCGCGCCTGCGGCCTCTGCAGCAGGCATTGCCCCCGTGGCCGGCACGCATACCTTGAATGCCGTGGACGTTCAGGTCGGACAACCCCAGGTGGGGCAACGCTTGACCCTGCGAATCGAAGACCTGGCCTTTGGCGGAGAAGGCGTGGGCCGGGCCGACGGATTTGTGGTGTTCGTTCCCTTTGTGGCCGTGGGCGAGACGGTGGAAGTGGAAATCACCGAACGCAAGGCCCACTACGCGCGGGCACGCCTGCTCCAGGTCCTCGAACCCTCGCCGGACCGCGTGGACCCCGCCTGCGCGCATTACGGCCGCTGCGGCGGGTGCCAGTACCAACATCTCCGTTACGAGGCCCAACTGCGCGTCAAACACAAACAGGTCACCGACCTGCTGCAGCGGATCGGAGGAATCGATCCGTCTGTGGTCCAGCCGGTCGTTCCGTGTCCGCGCCCGTACGGCTACCGCAACCGCATCATGGTTCGCAGCCAGTGGAACAAGCCGGAACGACGGATGAACGTGGGATTCCTGCGTTGGGACTGCGGCCTGGTCGAGGACGTGCAGGAGTGCAAGATCGCCGAACCCGAAATCAACGAGCAACTGCAACACGTCCGCGCCCACCCGCCCCCCAAAAGCGGGCTCAAGGTGGTGCTCAGACTTCCCCCAGCAGACTGGGTGGTGCCACCCGATTCGTTTTTTCAAAACAATTTCCATTTGCTCCCCGAACTGGTGCGGACCGTCCGTGAGGCCGTGACCCGCAGCGGCGCCCGCTATCTGGTGGACCTGTACTGCGGGGTGGGCTTCTTCGCACTCGAACTGGCCGGCTGCGTCCAACGGTTCATCGGCGTGGAATACGATCGACGCGCCGTCACGGCCGCCCGTGAGAATGCCCGACGGCGCAACATCACCAACGGCAGCTTCCTGGCCGGGCGCGTGGAAGAATGGCTGCCCCAAATCCTTCAAGAAATGCCCGCAGGCCAGTCCGTCTTCCTGGTGGACCCGCCACGCAAGGGCCTGACCCCCGAGGCCGTGCAGATGCTGCTCCAGGCGCGCCCTCGCGCCCTGATTTACGTCTCCTGTCATCCGGCCACTCTGGCGCGTGACCTGAAAGCCCTCCGGGACGACGGCTCCTACCACCTGGTGCGCGTCACCCCGCTGGACATGTTCCCTCAGACCCAACACGTCGAATGCGTGGCTGAACTTCATCGGCAAGGACTCTCGAGCGAATGACCAGGGCACACCCCGGTCGCACCCGGCCCCACCTGCTGGCCCGGCCGCATGTCGCTTTCCCACCTCCCATGACCCGGGGCCGGCCGGAACCCCGACAAACCTGACGGCCCGGCCGTGCGTCCACGGTCCGGTATCCCGCACCTTCCCCTGCGTCTGCCCGGCTGGGTCCGCCCGGCGGCACCTCGCGCCGGGTGGGCGGCCGGAAAAGACCGTTCTCCGGCTTTGACTCCGCGTGCAAAGCCTGTAATCCTCCGTTCGCTTGGCAGCCGTCCCACAAAAGGACGCACTCAATCTATGAAATCATTTTTGACGACGCTCTTGATGGTGTTTGCCCTGGCCCTGTGCGGTCTGGTGGCGTTTCAATGGAACCGGGAGGTTCGACTGCGCCAGCGCTTGCAGGCGCTGACGGACGAGGTCCAGGACCAGAAGGAGGCCATCCAGAACCTCAACGGTCTGGTCAAGCGCACCCAGGAGGAAGTGGACAGACTCGAGGCCATCCGCAAGCAGTTGACCGCCACCATCCAAACCAACATGGCCGAGCTGAGCCGGCTCGACAAAGAACTCGACAAGGCCCTGCGGGAAAACGAGCAGCTGAAGCAGCAGGTGGACGTTTACAAGGAGGCGCTCACCCAGGCCAACGAGAACATTGAACGCCAGAACCAAATCATCACCCAGCAGAACGAGGAAATGAAAAAGCTCGCCGAGGAGCGCAACGCCATCGTCGCCAAGTACAACGATCTGGTCCAGCAGTTCAACGATCTCGTTCAGAAGTGGAACGCCCAGCAGGAGGCACTGGCCGCAGCCGCCACCAACGCCCCCTCACCGCCCCGGCGCTGAGTCCAGCCCCGGATGCGCCGCGGCACCCGAAGATTCAACCGATCCGACCGGTCCGCATGCCCCGCCCCAACCACTCCTGCCAACAGCGGTGGTTGCAGTTCTCGCCCTCGCCGGGAAGGATCCGTTTGGAGCCGCATCCGGATGAGGGGCTGGAAAGAGCCCGGAACCTGCAGGTCCACACCGACCTCCTTCACCCACACCGGACTGTGCCCCGAAGATCGAAGTCGGTTTCGCGGCCGACGGGTCAATTCCCTCCCTCGCCGCTGCTCTGCGGAGAGATCGCAAAGGACACCTTCTGAATCCCCTCCCGTCGCACGATGTCCAACACGCGAATCACCGCGCCGTGGGTGGCGTCCTTGTCACCGCTGATGTACACCGGGACGTTGGTGTTGATGCGGTATTTGTTCGAGAGGTAAAGGCGCAGTTCGGAAAGGGTGACCCGCTGTTTCTCGATGTAGACGTCGCCCAGCTTGTCCACGGCAATGTTGATGATGTCCGGCTTGAAATCACGGGTGGCAGCGGTGGCCGTGGGCAGGTCCATCTTGATGGATTGGAGACGGATCATCGTCAGGCTGGCCATCATGAACGAAGCCAGCAGGAAAAACATGATGTCAATGAGCGGGATGATCTCGATCCGCGCCTTCTTGTGCGGCAATGGTGAGCCGATTCTCATGACGGGTCCGTCCGTTCTCAGGTTGTGATTCTGCCCGGCGCCGGCCGGGAGGCCGCATCAGGTGGTCTTCTCCCGGGCCGCTTCCTCGTGAAACTCGATCGTATCGAAACCGCGCTTTTTGGCCGCAGCCACCATGATTTCGAGGTTGGTCGCGGCCGATTCCAGCTCGAATTGAAGCCGGCTGACCTTGCTGGTGAAGTAGTTGAAGGGAATCAGACAGATGATGGCGATGGCCAGACCGCACATGGTCGCGATCAACGCCTCGCCGATGCCCCCGGTCACCTTTTCCACCGCCAGTTCCACGTCGCCAATCGACAGGAAGGTTCGGAAAATGCCCGACACGGTGCCCAACAACCCCAACAACGGAGCCAGCGTCACCATCGTGTCCATCACGGTCAAAAACCGGCCCGCCCGCTGAAGTTCGGCTCCGGCCGCCACCTGCAGCGCCCCCTGCAGCGAGGAATGATGATGGTTCAGTCCGTGCCAGATCATCCGGATCACCGGATCGCTCGAATCTCGTGACAATTGGGCGGCACCGCGGAAGTCGCCGTTCTCGATCGCGGCGAAGATTTGTTCCAGCTTCTCAGGCTCCCGGCGGAATCCTTCGCGGATCCACCAAAACGTGCGCTCGCCCACCACGGCCACAGCCACAATGGCGGTGACCAGGATGGGCCACATGATCCATCCACCCTTCTCGAAGTATTCCACCAGGATGTTCGCCAGCATCATATTCGTATCTCCCGTTTTCTTTCTCGTCTCAAGGGGCGGCTCCGGGAAGCGCCCCTCCATCGGTTCCGCCTCGCAACCGCCGCCACTCCCGTCCCCATCGGGATCGGAGAACTCCGCCGGTCACTTCGGCAACTGATAGACGAAAGGCACGTAATAGGCCCGGGGCGGACCCGGCGGCCAGCGCCAGTGATCCCGCACCCACTCCAATGCATGCCGATCCAATGTGCCGTACCCGGAACTCTCATGGACGGTTACCGAGGTCGGCTTACCGTCGGTCCCCACCTGCACCAGCAGGGTCACCGTACCTTGTTGCCGCTCCAGCAGGGCCTGCCGCGGATAACTCCGCGGCCAGGGGAAGCTCCCGCCCTCCCGACCGGTCGGAACGAACCGCGTCGGCGTGGGCGGGGGCGGCCGCAACACCCGCGGCGGCGGTGCCGCAAACCGCGCCGGCGCCAGGATCACCGGTCCCTGGACCGGCACGGCAAACGCCACGTTGGCCGGATCAGCCGCCACAACCGTGGCCACGACCGGCGTGTCCAACGTGGGCTCCGGCAGATCCTCAGGGGGCTCTTCCATCGGCTCTTCCTCCGTGCTCGGCGGCGGTTGATCCGGCGGCGTGAACACCACCGGCACAATCTCCACCGGCTCCGGAATCGGACGCACATGCGGCTCGGGCATCTTCAGCCCCACCAACCCCACCAACAAGAAAGCCGCGCAAATCGAATTCACGTAGGCAAGCCGGCGCAACGGATCCCGGCTGGCCGCTGGTAAACACAGCTTGGCCAGATCCGAGTTCAGTTGATACGACGTCACCGTGGCTGCCGGACTCACCGATTCTCCCATGGGCTCTACTGGCACCATGCTGTTTCAGGGTCACCTGCGGGCCCCTGGCCGGACCGTTGCCGGCTGGAGGAACCCCCGCCGCCCTTCTTCCGGACGTACCCGGATGGGCATACGTTGCTTTGGCCCGTGAGCCGCACGTCTGCCAAGGCGCATCGGGTACAACCCGGTCAAGCTGTGACAGTGTATCCGTTCTGCACACCGCCGCAAGCCCCGGAGCAGAGCCATGCCCGTGCCGCCCGAACCCCGCCCGACTCCGCCCAAACCACACGGTCCGCAGGCCCCCTGCACCCCTTGACACTTCCCAGCCGTCTTTCGGACCGCGCAAAGGGTTGCGGGAGCCTCCGCCGAAAGGCGGCGGCAACTTTGGCCACCCGCCGGTGTTTTGTCCCATGAACGACCATGAAAAGGGACGATCTGGACCGGTTGAGGGCGGAATTGTGGCGCCGGCCGTTGAACACGGAAGAGGCGGCCCAACTGGATGCCTGGCTCCGCCAACACCCGGAAGCCCGTGAAGATTGGGCCTTGGAACAGGCCCTGACCCGCGCCCTGAAGAGCTTGCCGGAGCGGGAGCCGCCGCCGAGCCTCCACGCGCGCATCTGGACGGAGCTGGATCGCGACACTGGCGCCGCCGGACCGGTCCGCTGGAGGGAAATCCTGGGCGCCCTTCGCACGGCCTGGGTCCGCTGGGCAATCGCCGGCGGAGTGGCCCTCCTGCTCGGCATTTTCTCATGGCAGCCCCTCACGCAGCCCAACCCGCCGGCACCGGAGGTGGTCCGGGTCTGGAACGATTGGGCGGCGCCGCCCGAGGTCTGGGCCGACTTCGATGTGGTGGCACGCTTGCCAGCCGGGCCGGGGCCCGACCTGGAACTCCTGACGTTGCTCCAGTGATGTGCCCCGGGCTCTCCCACCGCAACTCGTTTCGCCCTCCCACAGGCCAGCGCCGGTGGCGATGGCGCGTCTGGCTGGTGTTGGCCGCCCTTCAACTCTGGTTCGTTCTCCTCGCACCCGCCCAGACCGCCGCCCCCATCCCCCCGGCTGCTCCCCCCCTGCCTCCACCCGGTTCCCCGGTGGATTTTTTCAGGGAAGTGTTGGCCATGCAGCCCGCTGACCGCGAACGGGCTTTGAGCAATCGGCCCCCCGCAGTAAGGGCGAGGATCCTGGCCAAGGTCCGGGAGTACGAAGCCCTCTCGCCCGAGGAACGGGAACTGCGCCTGCGCGCCACCGAACTGCGCTGGTACCTGACCCCCTTGATGGGACAGCCCCCTGACCGGCGCCCGCCTCTGGAGCAAACCGTCCCCGCTCACCTCCGCCAGGCCGTGGCCGACCGGTTGGCGCTCTGGGATCGGCTACCTGAATCGGTCCGCACCCAGTTCCTCCGGGATGAACTGGCCCTGAACTATTTCAGTCGCGTCCCACCCCTGCCCCACTCTCCCGACCCCCGCGCACTCCGGGTCGTGGCCGTCCGAACCAGTTCACCGGCCGGCCCCGGGGTGGACACCCCGCCGCCCCTGCCGCAAACCGAGATGCGCGACGTCGTCCGACAGCTCCGTCGCTTCTTCGAATGGACGCCCGAAGAAAGGCAGAAGGCCCTCTCGACCCTCTCCGATACGGAGCGCCGCCAGATTGAGCAAAGCCTCCGCCGCTTCGAACAGTTGACTCGCGAACAACGGCGCCAGGTCCTTGCCTCCTTCGAACGACTGGCCCGCATGTCGCCCGAGGAACGGCGTGCCTTCCTGCGCAACGCCGAGCGTTGGACCGCCATGACGCCTTCGGAACGTGAGCGTTGGCGCCGGCTTGTGCAACAGGTGCCCGAACTGCCTCCGTTGCCCCCCGGTTTTTACGACCCCGTGCCCCCGCCCCTGCCCCCCGGCGCACCCGCCTCATCAAAAGGCCAGACTTCAAATCCACCCGTCCATCCTCCCGTACCATGACCTCCGGGCCGGCCCAGGAACGGGCGGCAGCCTCCCGCCACGCACCGCAGCACCCGGTCGAAGAACCGGACGTTCGGAGCGGCTCCCCCGCACCGGCTGCCACGGAACCTTCCGACGCCGCCTTGGTGGCCGGGGCGCGCGCGGGGGACCTCGGCGCATTCGAAACCCTGATGAGAAGGCACAGCCCGCGCGTATTCGCCACCGTTCGCCGCTACACCCGGCGGGAAAGCGATGTCGAGGATCTGGCCCAGGAGATCTGGATCAAAGCTCACCAAAAACTCGATGGATACCGCGGCGAGGCACCCTTCGAGCACTGGCTCATGCGGCTGGCCGTCCGCACCTGTTACGACGCCCTCCGCGCCGCCCGACGCAACCGCGAAGCCAGTTTCACCGACCTCACCGAGGCTGAGCACCAGTGGCTCATGGACCGGCTCCCCTCGCGGGAACCTCGCGACCCACACGACGCCGAGGCCGCCCGCGACCTGGTCCAGAGGCTCCTGGAACAACTCAGCCCCGCCGACCGGCTGGTCCTCACGCTGCTGGAGCTGGAGGACCGGTCCGTCAAGGAAGTTGCCGCCCTCACCGGCTGGTCGGTCCCCACAGTCAAGGTCCGCGCCTTCCGGGCACGGTCCCGGATGCGGCGGCTCTTGAAACGCTGGCTGGACAAGCATCCCATTGAAGCCCTGTAACCGCCAGCTCCCGAACTCCGTCTGAAAGCGTGGGAAGCTTTGTCGGTCATGAAACGATCTGAACTGGAACGAATCCGACGCGCCCTGATGAGCACGGCGCGCGCCAGTGCACCGTGCCAGGATGTGCCCGAGGGTTTCGAGCAACGGGTGCTGGCGCGGCTGCGCCGGCCGGCCCCTGCCCCCGACCCCTTGGCGACCTGGCTGCACGGGTTCGTACGCGCCGCCTGGGCATCGGTCGCCCTGGCGCTGGCCGCCAGTGCCTGGCTGTGGGTCGGCACCCCCACGGCAAACGGCTCGGCCACGGACCCTGCAGACCTGGAGTCGGCATTGTTGGCCGGCATGGAAGATACGGACGCTCTGACCTGGTGACCCGGAACCCGGGAGATCACACCCCTGGATCCAAGTCTTCTGGAGGGCAGCCACATGAGTCCAACGCCACAGGAAAATCCGAACCCAACCGGACCGATGCCCCAACCGGCCTGGTGGAAGATCGCCCTGGCCACCGCAATCATCTTCGCAGCCGGCGTGGTCACCGGCGGGATGGTGATCAGCAAATGGACACGGGAGCACAACAGGAATCTTCGTTTGCGCGCCCAAGTGCGCCCACCGGCGGACGCACCGCCCCCGCAGTTCCTGCCCCCTCCGGCCGAATGGACGCGTCGGCCCGCACCGGAACTTCAACTCCGGCTGGAACAGCGGCGCACCGAATTCCTCCTGCGTGCCGCGCGCGAACTGGACCTCCACCCCGAACAACGGGCCCGAATCGAGCAGATCATCCGCGAAAGCCAGGAACGGATCCGCCAGCTTTGGGAATCGGTCCAACCGGAGATTCGCCGGGAACTGACCGAAACGCGCGAACGGATCCGGCAGGAACTGACACCCGAACAACGCCGCGCCTTCGAACGCCTGCTCCGGCGGGAACCCGCCGGACGCACAGAACGACCACCGCTTGACCCCGACCGGCGAGATGCGCCCCGCCCCGCCCGTTGAAGCGGATCCATCCCACCGCGCCGGCCGATACCTCAGCCCCGGCCGACTCGACGATTCGCCCCTGCCGGGCTAACCTCCGGTCATGGATCGTCACACCCTGGCATCCGTGCCGGATGCACGCGGCCATTTCGGGCCCTATGGAGGCCGGTTCGTACCCGAGACCCTCATGCACCCGCTGGAGGAGCTCGAGCAGGAGTACCGCCGTGCCTGGGCCGACCCGCAGTTCCGTGCCGAGTTCGAGTATTACCTCAGAGAGTACTGCGGTCGCCCCACCCCGCTCTATTTCGCCGAGCGTCTCACGCGCCAGCTGGGCGGGGCCCGGATCTACCTGAAAAGGGAGGACCTCCTCCATACGGGTGCCCACAAGATCAACAACTGCATCGGGCAGGCCCTCCTGGCCCGGCGCATGGGCAAGCGCCGCGTCATCGCCGAGACCGGCGCCGGCCAGCATGGCGTGGCCACCGCCACCGTGGCCGCCCTGTTCGGCATGGAATGCGTCATCTACATGGGCGCGGTGGATTGCGCCCGCCAGGCCCTCAACGTCTACCGCATGAAACTCCTCGGCGCCGAGGTCGTGCCCGTCACCGCCGGCCAGCAAACCCTCAAAGAAGCCATCAACGAGGCCATGCGCGACTGGGTCACCAATGTCCGCACCACCCACTACATCCTGGGTACCGTGTACGGCGCGCATCCGTACCCCGAAATGGTCCGGAACTTTCAGCGCATCATCGGCGAGGAGGCCCGGCGCCAGATCCTCGAAAAAGAGGGGCGACTGCCCCATCTGTTGATCGCCTGTGTGGGCGGCGGCTCCAACGCCATGGGACTTTTCCACGCCTTCCTGGAAGATCCCCAAGTCCGGATGGTCGGAGTGGAGGCCGGCGGCGAGGGGATCCAGCCCGGCAAACACGCCGCCCGATTCCAAGGCGGTTCACTGGGCGTGCTGCAGGGCACCCGCTCCTACCTGCTCCAGGACGAATGGGGCCAGATCCAGCTCACCCACAGCGTCAGTGCCGGATTGGACTACGCAGCGGTGGGACCCGAACACGCCTGGCTGCGCGATCAGCGCCGGGTGGAATACACCTATGCCACGGACACGGAAGCCCTGGACGCCTTCGAACGACTCGCCAAAACCGAGGGCATCCTGCCCGCCTTGGAAAGCGCCCACGCCGTCGCCGAAGCCGTCAAACGCGCACCCCGGATGCAGCCCGACCAGATCCTCATCGTCAACCTCTCGGGCCGGGGCGACAAAGACGTCGCCCAGGTGGCGGCACGCAAGGACCTGAAGCTGCCCTCGGGCGTACGACTCGACTAGACCGCCGCGCACAAGGAGCGGGCCCGGGCGGAGTCCCCACGTTTGCCAAGCCCCCGCTCATGGCCTTACATTGCAGGCACCATGTGTTTGGCGGTACCGGGAAAGCTGTTGAGCATCAGCGGGGAAGACCCGCTGGAACGCACGGGCCGGGTGAGCTTCGGCGGGGTGGTCAAAGAAGTCAGCCTCGCCTGTGTGCCCGAGGCCAAGCCCGGTGATTACGTCCTCGTGCATGTGGGCATGGCCCTCAGCGTCGTGGACGAGCAGGAAGCCCGTCAGGTCTTCGAATACCTCCGCCAGATGGAGGAACTGGAAGAACTCGCGTCGCCGGGACCCAGCCCTCCCCGGGACTCTTTTGGCCCCGATGAAGTACGTGGATGAGTACCGCGATGCGGCCGGCGTGCAACGCCTGGTCGAAGCCATCCGGAAATGCCAGACCCGCCCGTGGGTCATCATGGAGGTGTGCGGCGGCCAGACCCACGCCATCGTCCGATTCGGCCTGGATGAGCTGCTGCCCCCGGGACTCACGCTGGTGCACGGCCCCGGCTGCCCGGTCTGCGTCACACCCGTGGAACTGATCGACAAGGCCGTGGCCCTGGCCCGCCGGTCGGAGGTCATCTTTTGTTCCTTCGGCGACATGCTGCGCGTGCCGGGCAGCCGCGAAGATCTTCTGTCCGTCAAGGCCGCCGGCGGCGACGTGCGCATGGTTTACAGTCCTCTGGATGCCGTGGCCCTGGCCCGCCGGCACCCGGACCGGCACGTCGTATTCTTCGCCGTCGGCTTCGAAACCACCGCCCCGGCCAACGCGCTGGCCGTCCTCCAGGCGCGGCGGCTCGGGTTGAAGAACTTTTCCCTGTTGGTCTCCCACGTGCGCGTGCCTCCGGCCATCGTGGCCCTGCTCAGCTCCCCCGACAACCGCATCCAGGGCTTCCTCACCGCGGGTCATGTCTGCACCGTCATGGGCTACACCGAGTACGAGCCACTGGCCGAACAATTCCGTGTGCCCATGGTCGTCACCGGATTTGAACCGCTCGACATCTTGCAGGGCATCTACCGCTGTGTGCGCCAGCTCGAGCGCGGCGAGGCACGGGTGGAAAACGCCTACGCACGGGCCGTCCGCCGCGAAGGCAACCTGCCCGCCCAGCGCCTGATGCAGGAGGTCTTCGAGATCGTGGACCGACAATGGCGCGGCCTCGGCCGCATCCCGGCCAGTGGACTGGGCCTGCGCGACACGTACGCGGACTACGACGCCGAGCGCAGGTTCGAGCTGGCCGTCTCCTCCCAACCCGACTCCGGCGAGTGCATCAGCGGCCTGGTGCTGCAGGGCCGGAAAAAACCGATCGAATGCCCCGCATTCGGCACGCGTTGCACCCCCGAACATCCGCTGGGCGCCACCATGGTCTCCAGCGAGGGTGCCTGTGCCGCCTACTACCGTTACCGGCGGGTCCCGGCCGTGCCCGCAACTTGAACGCCTCCGGCTCCGCTCCCCGCACCTTCGAAAGCGGGCTTGCCCTGGCATCACCTCCAACCGCATACCGATCCGGCCATGAACGAAACTCCTTTGGGAACGAGCTGTCCCCTGCCGATCAGCCGTTACGAAAACATCCTCCTGGCCCACGGCGGAGGCGGCCGCCTGATGCACCGCCTCCTGGAGGAAGTTTTTCTCCCGGCCTTCCACAATCCCGCCCTGGCCACACGTCACGACGGCGCCTCACTGAGCCTCGGTCCGGAACGCATCGCCTTCACCACCGACGCCTACGTCGTGCGGCCCCTCTTCTTCCCCGGCGGCGACATCGGCACCCTGGCCGTGAACGGCACCCTCAATGACCTCGCCATGTGCGGGGCCCGGCCCATGGCCATCTCGGCGGCGTTCATCCTCGAAGAAGGCCTGCCCGTTGACACCCTCCGCCGCGTGGTCGAATCCATGCAACAGGCCGCCGCCGCCGCCGCCGTGCCGATCGTGACCGGCGACACCAAGGTCGTGGACCGCGGCCGCGCCGACGGCTTGTACATCGCCACCACCGGCCTGGGCCGCATCCCGGCCGGCCTGGATGTCGGGCCGGGCCGAATCCAACCCGGCGACGC
Organism: Limisphaera sp. 4302-co; assembly: GCF_049537155.1. Lineage (NCBI taxonomy): Bacteria > Pseudomonadati > Verrucomicrobiota > Verrucomicrobiia > Limisphaerales > Limisphaeraceae > Limisphaera > Limisphaera sp. 4302-co. The sequence continues at coordinate 69,056 of NZ_JBMVQZ010000011.1, read as the reverse complement.
CCTCCTCATCAACGGCGACGTCGGCCGGCACGGCATGGCCATCATGGCCGTCCGTGAAGGCCTGGCCTTCGAAACCACCATCACCAGCGATTGCGCGCCGCTGGTGGAGCCGGTCTTCCGCCTCATCGAAAGTGGCGTGGAGATTCACTGCCTCCGCGACCTCACCCGCGGCGGCCTGGCCAGTGCGCTCGTCGAACTGGCCGAGGCCACAGGTCTGGATTTCAAGGTGGACGAGGCCGCCATCCCCGTGAGCGAAGAAGTCCAGGGCGCCTGCGAAATCCTCGGCCTGGACCCGCTGCATGTCGCCAACGAAGGCCGGTTCCTCGCAGTCGTGGCCGCGAAGGACGCCCAACGCGCCTGCGCCATTCTCCGGGAGGTCCAGCCGGACCTGCCGGCGGCCCACATCGGCCAGGTCCAGGGACGCGGTCAGGGCCGGGTCACCCTGCGCAGCCGGATCGGTGCCCCGCGCATCCTCGACATGTTCAGCGGCGAACAACTGCCGCGTATCTGCTGAACACGGCCCGCCTCCGATTCGCCCCGGCCGGACACCGCCCGGGCTCCGCCCTGACGAAACCCTCATCCACCGCCAACCTCCGGCAGCCGAGGTGTGCCGCACCACGCATCCCGGCCCGGCACTCACCCTGGGCCCCAAGCCGCAAAGGAAAACCGTGTCCTTCCCCCGGGCCCCCTGCTACACTGCGTCACGGGCTCGATCACGTCGTTGACCATCGAGCGTTTCAAATCAGTTCGTCCTCTCGAGTTGAGTTGCCGGCGGATCAACCTCTTCATCGGAGAACCCAACACGGGAAAGTCCAACATCCTGGAAGCCCTCGGTCTGTTGTCGTGGACAGGTTGGCCGGAGACACCCTTGAGCCAGTTCGTCCGCTCTCCCCCCTCACGCAGTACCTTTTCTCCGACGGACTCACGGACGAACCGACTCAGATTGCGTGGAAAGAACCCTCCCCGGGCACCCTGACCATCAGGTTCGAAAACAGCCGGTTCATCGTTGACATCAATAAACAACAGATTTGCACCCTGGATTTTCGGGCTAACCCACGTTTTGGACCGGGCACACAGCGCCTGTCGTGGATCCGCTTCTACCGTTACGCTCCGCTGAAGAAGTTCGACCGGGCAGAGCCCGGCATCCCTTCCCTGCCACGCACAATCCCTATTTCCCGGCGGCCGTGCTCGAAAAGGCCCCCCGGCAGGACGTCGCCGTGTTCGCCACCCGCTACGAGGACCATGAAACCATGGTCACCCTCCTGACCGACGAGCAAATCCAGCGGCTCAGGGAAGCCGACCCGTTTCTCGGGCTCTCCAACATCCTGGAAGGCGACTGATGCTCCATCTTGAGTGTTACGCTGACGAACGGTTGGCGCGGTCGTTGGGCGTACCCAGACGCCTCATCCGACACGAACATTGCACGGGCAACATCATCAGCCAACTTCGTCGGCTCGAGGCCGGACCGGGTCTGCTGGATGAAAACCCGCAAGCGGCCCAGCCGCGAGAGTTGAAGCACTACAGAAGCGTGAAGGAAACCGCCTCGCTCCGTCTTCTCCAGCACGAAGAGGTGCCGGGCCAGCGGCTGATCATCCTGTGCCCCCGCTTGGAAGAGTGGCTGTACCGGTGCGCATCCGCCTGCGGCGTGGATCCTCAAGACTACGGGCTCCCCGAAGACCCCGAATCCCTGAAGGCCAGACCGCGATACGACCGCGACAGCAGGTTCGGACATTTCCTCGAAACCCTCTGCCGGGAAAACCCTGAAGTACAGACCCTTGCCAACCGGATCCGGCACGCGCTCGCACTCGACCGAGATCAGCCCGATGTCCGGCCGGGGGCTTGAACCCCTCACCGTTTCCATTTTCCGGACCCTGGGCGACTGAGAAGGATGCCGTTCCCTGTGTGGACACGCGGCATGGCAGCCGCGCCCCACAAGGCGGACCCCTTTGTTCCTAACAGCCCGGGCAAGTATTGCGCCCCAGCACCCCGACCCCGCGCGACACCGCCTACCGCTGCAGAGCCATGAAACGCCAAAGCCGGGCAGGCTGATCGGTGATGAGACCGTTCACACCCGCCTTCAACATTGCCGCAAACTCCGGCGGCTCGTTCACCGTATACGCCCAGAACTTGAATCCCTTCTGCTGAACCGCGCGAATCCCTCCGGCGTCCACGTGACGATGATCCCAGACCAGAAGCCGCGCGCCGGTCTGCCGGGCATGGACCAGCCAGGGTTCGCTGCCTCGCTTCGGTTCATCCGTCGCCGGCCTTTCGCCGTTGGGAAGTCTGGAGGGGGGTCCCAGTGCGCCCAGGATCACTTCCGGCACCTGCTCGTGAAATTCTCGAAGGAAACGCCAGTCGAAAGACTGCACGACCACCCTGCGGCTTGCATCCAGCTCCTGCAGCAGGCGGGCCAGGTCGGCCGGGTTACCCGCTTTTCGTTCGATCACGGGCACCGCACCTCCGGCCAGGATGACCCGGAGGGCCTCCTGCAGGGTGGGCAGCCGCGTGCCCGCAAATCGCGGATGAAACCAGAAGCCGGCATCGAGCGACTGCAGTTCTTCCCACGCGACGTCCCGGACCTTCACCTTTCGCCGGCTCCACCGCGACACCGCGTCGGTCGTACGGTCGAGGGTCGCGTCGTGAATCACCACCCAGGTTCCGTCGGCTGTCTGGTGCACGTCCAGCTCCACGAGGTCGGCCTCCGCCGCCAGCGCCAGTTCGAACGCCGGAAGCGTGTTTTCCGGTGCCACCGCCGAGAACCCCCGGTGGGCAATGACCAGTGGCCGCGCCGTCTCGCACAGCGCGGCCGCGGCACCGAACGGCTCTCCCGCCAGGGCACTCATCAGACCCGAGCAAACCCCTGTTGCCCACAACCGCAGCAGAAAACCCATGTCCATGTCCCGATCGTAAACCGCGTGACCGACCGGCCAAAGTCACAACCCGGTCACACTACGAAGCGTGCCATCCCGGGCCGTCCACCCTCACACGATCTCGATGGGGCACGGAGGCAGGGCGTCCAAAAAGGCCCGGCCATAACGCCTGGTCAGAATGCGGTTGTCGAGCACCACCACGATGCCGGTGTCGTTCTTGGTGCGGATCAGCCGGCCCACGCCCTGCCGGAACTTCAGGATCGCCTCCGGCAGTGAAAACTCCCGGAACGCGTTGCCGCCGCGTGCCTCGATGGCCTCGATCCGCGCCTCGATCAGCGGGTGATCCGGCACCGCAAAGGGCAGGCGCGTGATAATCACATTGCTGAGGGCCTCGCCCGGCACGTCCACACCCTGCCAGAAGCTGTCCGTGCCAAACAACACCGAGTCCACGTCTTCCTTGAACCGTTCCAAAAGGGTGGAGCGCGGGGTGCCCGTGCCCTGCACCAGGCAGGCGATCCCCAGTGCGGCCAGCTTGGGTTCCAACCGCGCAGCCAATTCGTGCATCAGCCGCGTGTTGGTGAAAAGGACAAAGGCCTTGCCGTGGGTCTGGCGGATGAAATGCTCGATCCAGTGCTCCAGCGCATCGCGATATCCGGGCTCGCGTGGATCGGGCATCTTGGCCACCACGTACAGCTTCATCTGCCGGGCGTAATCGAAGGGTGTGCCCACCTGGAGTTGGACTGCTGATTCTCCGCCCACGCGGCGGGCAAAGTATTCCAAGCCGGCCCCTCCGGCCGCGGCCGTGCGACCGGTTCGTCCCCTCGATTCGGACGCCGCCTCCCCCGGGTCCCATCGCGTCGTGGCCAGGGTGGCACTGGTCATGATGATGCTCGTGCCGCTCTGGAACAGACGGGCCCGCAGGTAATCGGCCACCTCCACCGGCGCGGCGTTCAACGTCAGGTTCTGCTGCGCCTTGCCGGCGCGTTCCACCCAGTAAACGTGGTTCTCGGCGCTCTGACTCAGAAAGACCGCCACCGCCTCGCGCAGCTCGCCCAGCCGGCGATTGCACTCGGCCAGCTCCTCACCGATCTCGCGATCTTCGCTGGCCTTGATGAGATCGCCCACCGATTCGCGCAGCCGCTGCAGCGGCACGGTGAGCCGGTCCGGCACCAGGTCGGGTCGCCGGATGCGCAGCTCCGTCCAGGTCGCGCCCCCGGCCGGTTCGCCCTCCTCCCCGGTGTGGCGCCGGCCCGATCCGGAGGATCGAGCCAGTGCCTCGCAGGCGGCCTCCAGTTCCCGGAAAAACGCGTCGGCCGCCTGCAGCGCCTCGGCCACCAACGCCACCGACGCACCCTTGCGCAAGGTGGCCAGCAGTCCCTTTTGCGTCCGCGGATTCCAAAGTCGCTGGAGCGTGTAGCGCACCTGGGCATGGGAGAGGCTCAGACCGATGTGCCGCGCGGCCACGTTTTCCACCGTGTGGGCTTCGTCGAAGATCACGAAATCGTTCTTGAACAGGACGCCGCCGTCGGGCGGTTCCTCGTCCCACCCGCCCACCAACGTGAACAACAGGGTGTGATTCAAGACCAGCACATCCGATGAGAGAATCCGCTGCCGCGCGCGCTGGTAGAAACATGCCCCGTGCAGTTTGGCGAACTCGGACTGGGCCCCGCACAACCGCGGCGCGCACAGGCCGCGTTCCGAACAGACCAGGTCCCACACCTTCGGATCCGGTTGCGGCTCCAAGTCCGACAGACTGCCGTCCTCGGTGCGCTGCGCCCAGTCGCGAATCCGCTCCAGCTCCGCCTGCTCGGGCGAGGTGAACAGCGCGTGGGCCTGCTCCCACGCCTTGTGCAACCGCCGGGTGCAAAGGTAGTTGGCCCGGCCCTTGAGCATGCAGTAGCTGAACCTGACCGGCAGGATCCTCTCCAACAAGGGCAGGTCCTTTTGGATGAGCTGCTCCTGCAGATTGATGGTGTGGGTGGAAATGATGGCCCGTTTGCGGTGCCGCACCGCAAACAAAATGGCCGGGATCAGGTAGGCCAGGCTCTTGCCCACACCGGTGCCGGCCTCCACCAGGAGACTCTCCCCCCGCACCAACGCCTGCGCCACCGCCACGGCCATGGCCTGTTGTTGCGGCCGGTACTCGAAATTCCGCGCCCGGGCCAGCAAACCATGCGGAGAGAAAATCGCCTCGACCTGCGCCACCAGGTCGTTCGCCTCGGCCAGCGGATCGAGTACGGCAATCATGCAAGCGTTCCGACGAAAGACCGCAGCAAACCCTCCGCCGGCACACTTCAGGACCCGCCCCCCGGCGGGACAGCCGGATTCTCCGAACCCGCCGGCCCATCCTGTCGCTGCCCCCCCAGCGCCGCCTGCAGGCTGGCCACCTGCTTTTCCAGCTCGGCCACCCGGCGGAGCAGATCGGGCAGTTGTTGCAGAGCCACGATCTGTCGCTTGGCCTGCCGATCCGGTTGCGCAGGGATGCCCATCCACTTCTGGCCCTCCGGGATGTCGTGCATGACGCCGGACTTGGCCGCCACACTCACCCGGTTTCCGATCTTCAGGTGCCCCGCCAAACCAACCTGGCCGGCCAGAACCACGTGGTTTCCCAACCGTGTACTCCCCGCAATGCCGGTCTGGGCCACAATGAGGCACCGTTCGCCCACCGTCACGTTGTGAGCAATCTGCACCAGATTGTCGATCTTTGTGCCGCGCCCGATCACGGTCGGCCCCAGCGCCCCACGGTCAACCGTGACATTCGCGCCGATCTCCACATCTTCGCCAATGATGACCCAACCCACTTGCGGCACCTTCACATGCACGGGACCATCCTGTACATACCCGAAACCGTCGCTGCCAATGACCGTGCCGGAGTGGATCCGGACCCGCGCGCCCAGTTGCGTCCGCGGATACAGCACCACCTGCGGAAACAACCAGACGTCCTCACCCAACACACAATCCTCGCCCACGTACACCTGCGCCCACAACACCGAGCGCGGCCCCACCACCGCCCGCGCGCCCACCACGCACCACGGCCCCACGTGGGCCGTCGGGTCCACCCGCGCACCCTCGCCCACGACCGCCGTCGGATGGATCCCCGGCTCGGGGCGTGTTTCGGGGAAAAACAGCGGGAGCACCCTGGCAAACGCGATCCGCGCGTTGGGTACACGAATGAGCGTCTTGGAGGACTGTGCCGGCCGATCCACGATGATCGCCGAGGCACGACCCTGTTCGGCCCGCGCCAGGAACACCTCGTTCTCCGCAAATGTCAGGTCACCGGGCTCGGCCCGATCCGCCGGCGCAAACCGGTGGAGCACGACCGACCCGTCTCCGATCACTTCACCACCCAGATGCCGGGCAATTTCTGCTGCTGTAAAAGGCATAGACTGCGGACCGCGCCCGGACGGCCGCGGCCCGGCCTCCCACTATGGGACGCCCCTGCCGCAGGCGCAATGGCAAGCTCGAGCGCCGGCAGCACAACCCCGACCGCCCGACCACACCGCCCGCGCCGCCCGCCTCAGTCGAACATCTTGCCGGGGTTCAGTATCCCGTGTGGATCCAGCACCTGCCGCAACTGTTTCAACACCCGCAGTTCCACCGGATTCAACTGCAGGGGCAGGAACGGCTTCTTGGCCAGGCCCACCCCGTGTTCGCCGGTGATCGTGCCGCCCAGGCGGATGGCTTCCTCGAAGATCTCGCGCGCCGCCGCCTCCACCCGGTGCATCTCCTCGGCATTCCGCTCGTCGGTGAGAAAGGTCGGGTGGAGGTTGCCGTCCCCCATGTGCCCGAAGGTGCCGATCCGCAGATTGTACTTCCGCGCCACCTCCTGAACGAAACGCACCATCCGGGCCAACTCGCTTCGCGGCACCGTGGCATCCTCCAGGATCGTGGTGGGGGCCACACGGGCCAGGGCCGAGAACGCATTGCGCCGGGCCGCCGCCAGGCGAAGGGCCTCGGCATCGTCCCCGGCCACGCGCACCTCGCGCGCGCCGTTGCGCCGGGCGATCTCCTCCATCCGGGCCGCCTCCTCCTGCACGGCCGCCGGGTGCCCGTCCGTCTCCATCAACAACACCGCCTCGCAGTCCAGCGGCAGGCCCACATGCGCATGAGCCTCCACACAATGAAGGGTCGTCCGGTCGAGAAACTCCAACGTGCAGGGGATGATCTTCGACGCGATGATGTCGGACACCGTCTGCGCCGCGGCTTCCATCTGATCGTAAAGCGCCAGCAGGGTCTTCTTGGCCGCCGGCCGGGGGATCAACCGCAGCAGCACCTTGGTGATGATCCCGAGCGTGCCCTCCGAGCCGATGAAAAGGTCCTTGAGCGAATAACCCGCCACGTCTTTGACGCACTTGTTGCCGGTGAAAAACACCTCCCCGTCCGCCAGCACCACTTCCAGGCCCATCACATAGTTGCGCGTGATCCCGTACTTGAGCCCGCGCAGGCCGCCGGAATTCTCCGCCACGTTGCCGCCGATGGTGGAAATCTTCATCGAACCCGGATCCGGCGGATAAAACAGGCCGGCCGCCGCGGCCGCATCCGCGATGGCCTGGGTCGTCGCCCCCGCCTCGGCCAGCAGGGTCAGGTTCGCCCGATCCAGCTCCAGGATCCGGTCCATCCGCGCCAGGCACAGCACGATGCAGTCCGGCACCGGCACGCTGCCCCCGCTCAGACCGGTGCCCGAACCGCGCGCCACCACCGGCGTCCGCGTCCGCTGCGCCAGTTTCAACACCGCCGACACCTGCGCCGTCTCGCGCGGAAACACCACGCACCCCGGCATCTGCTGCAACGCCGCCGTCCCGTCAAACGAGTACGGAATCAGATCTTCGGGTGCGGCCAGCAGATGATCGGGCCCCACAATCTCCCTCAGCCCGGACAGGACAGCATCAGGCAACCCCATAAGCAGACGGCAGCATCAAACAAACCGCACCCCGGGGCAAGTTAGCGTTGCACCGGGCCGGGCCCTCCCCCCAGCTCCTCGTACAGCGCCAGCGTGCGGAGACACATGGATTCCAGCGTAAACGGCGGTCCCACCGGCCGCGGCACCGGCGGGTTCGACAAAAACCGGTCCACCCGCCCCGCAGCCGCCTCCACATCGCCCGGGCGCACCGCCCCCTCCGGCAGCAGGGCCCGAAGCTGCTCGCCCACCCCGCCATGGTCGTAACCCACCACCGGCCGGCCCAGGGCCAACGCCTCCAACGTCGTCCGGCCAAACGATTCCGGCTGCACCGAAAACGAGCAGACCACGTCCGACACAGCCAGGATCTCCCGCACGTCCCTCCGATGCCCCACGAAAACCACCCGCGATGCCAAGCCCAACCGCCGGGCCTGCTCCACCAACCACGTTCGATAGCCCTCCTTGCCCGACGGGACCCCGCCCACGATCAAGCCCGCCACGTCGGGCCGGCGCTCCTTCAAGCGAAGCAACACCTGCAGCAGGTCTTCATGCCCCTTCAATCGCGTCAGGCGACCGACCAGCGTGACCAGGCGGCACCCCGTAAGTTGCGGATATTCCTCCCGCCAACGCCCCCACCAGGCCGGGTCGGGACGGAACCCGTGCGGGAACTCGGCCGGATCCACGCCGCGTGGGATCACCCGGATCCGATCCGGATCGGTCCGCCGATAATTGCTCAGAATGTACTCCCGGATGCTCTCCGAAACCGCGATGACACGTTCCCCGCGGGTCATGATCGCCGAGTAGGCATTGACGGAGTAAAACCCATGGACCGTGGTCACCAGCCGGGGACGCTCCTCCGCAGCCAACCCCCGCCACGCCAGCCAAGCCAACCATGCCGGCCACCGGGAACGCAAATGCAGCACGTCCGGCCGCCCGGCCCGCAGCAACCGCCTCAGCCGTGGCACCAAAAACAGACCGCGCAGACCCTTCTTGTGCACCGGCAAGGTCACATGACGCACGCCCGCGCTCTCCAGCCCGGCCACGAGCCGGCCGCCGTTCGAAATCACAACCGCCTCGTGCCCCGCGCGAGCCAGGAACCGCCCCACCTCCAGCGTGCCGCGTTCCACGCCGCCCTCGTTCAGTTCCGGCACGATCTGCCACACCTTCATCGTCGCGTCCCCGGAAACAAACGGTCCAGGACCAGGTCCGCGCAACGGGCCGTCTCGTGCAGGCGCCGCGGCGGCGGCAACGACCGGCCTCCCAACCGCCATGCCGCGTACAGGGTCGCATACCCGTCCGCCACCAACTCTTGCAGCGCGCGCACCGGCCCGCCGCTGCTGTCCCGGACCGGTGCCGGCAACAGGCCCACACGCGCCCCGGCCGTCACCGCCTCAAAAGCCATGGACACACTGTCGGCCGTCACCCACACCTCCTCGGCCACCAGCAAATGATCGAGCAACTGTCGTGTCGAAGTTCGATCCCGCGGAAGCGGTTCCAGCGGCAGGCCGCTTGCCACCAAAGCATGCAAAAACCCCGCCGGAGTCCGCCGCGAATCCGCCGCGGCCCATCGAAGTTCGGGCCGCGCCGCCACGACCTCCGCCACACACCCGATCAGGGTTTCTCCGGCCCAATCGTGCGTGCGCGAAGGCCCCCCCAACAGGATCAACCCGCGCGGCTGTTTGGGAGGCAAATCCTCCGGGATCCGGTTCAACGCACCGCGGGTGGGAATCACACGCGATCCGGGTCCGGCAAAGCCAAGGTCGTGCCGCGGCACCAGGCAGAGGTCGAAGAGAAACATGGGCCAGGTCGGCTTCATGATCACAACCGAGCGCGCCCGAAACCGGCGTGCCGCCAGCCAGAGGGCCAGGTGCGTCTTGTGCCCGGCCCCGATGATCAGATCCGGTGCCGGCCCAGCCCGGCGCATCGCCCACCACCAACGCAGCGGCGGCCCGCCGGCGTCGGGGAGCCGACGGCATTCCACCTCCGCTCCGGTGCGTCGGGACAGTGCCTCCGCCAGACCCAGGCTCTGGTTCTCATGCCCCGGACGACCGTCCGAGAACACCCGGATCCGCCGCAGGCTGCGTCCGGCAGCACCTGACCGTTCCGTGTCGGAAGCAGACATCGGGACAGCATGGCCGGCACGGCGACCGGGGCGGCCGCCCTTCACCGGCCGTAGGCCAACCGCTCGGCCAGCCGTTCGGGCAGACCCGCAGCCCGGATCTTCTTCTGGGCCGTGGCAATGTCGTAATCGAGCCGCCGCAGTTCCACCGTGCCCTCGTCAACGTCGTACACCACGTAGGCCGCCTTCGGGTTGCCGTCGCGCGGCTGACCCACCGCACCCACGTTGATGAAGTACTTCTTGCCCGGCTCGACCTTGAACTTCGAGTAGGTGCCGCCCCGCACCATGCTGTCCCGCACGAAGGCCACCGGCACATGCGTATGACCAAAAAAACAGACCGGCGTGTTTTGATACGGAAAACTCGCCGCCGCGGCCAGTTTGTCGAACACGTACCCCCAACGCTGCGGGGCGTCCAACGTGGCGTGCACGATGGTGAAGTTGGTCACCATGCGGACGTACCGGAGATCCCGCAACCACTGCCGATCCTCCTCGCTCAACTGCTGACGCGTCCACATCACCGCCTCGGCCGCCAGCGGGTTGAAACCCTCGGCATCCTCCTCGATCGAGCAATACTCGTCGTGGTTGCCCTTCACACACGGCATCCCCATGGAGCGGATGATGTCCAGGCATTCCTTGGGGTTGGCACCGTAGCCCACCACGTCCCCGATGCACGCATAGTGCGTGCATCCCTGTTTCCGGGCATCCTCCAGCACCGCCTGCAGCGCCTCGAGGTTGCCGTGAATGTCCGCAAGGATGGCAAACTTCATCGTCTTACCCGTCTAACCTACAATTTGAAATCCTTTCATGCCACCCACCGCCGCCGACCACTGGACCTCCTCGTCCCGGATGAACCGTCCCACAGACGAACGCCGGATCGCCTCCCGAAACGCCTCCAGCTCCTCCCGCGCGCCCTCGGCAACCAGTTCCACCCGCCCATCCGGCAGGTTCCGCACCGTGCCCGTCACGTCAAACCCCCGTGCCACCTGACAGGTGGTATAGCGGAAACCCACACCCTGCACGTGACCCGAATAAAGAATCCGCATCCGCTGTCGGCCGGTCTCGCCCATGGCTGCATCCGGTTACCCCGTGCCGGCTCCGAACCGACCCGCCGGGCCGCCTCGCCGGAACGGAATCTCCCGCAGGATGAAGCCACAACAACCGCCTCCGCGCAACGCTTTTCACCGCTCACCCCTGCGTGCAGACCCGGCACCGGCACCACCGCAACCCGCCCCCCGCCCCGCACTTTCCAAGAGCCACTCGCCTCACCCCGCTCCTCCCGGACCGCGTGGACTTGCACGAGACGCCCGACCCGTTACCTTGGTCGTGGACATGCCATGAGCACGCCGGCCGAACCCATGCAACCGGGCGCGAACATGCCGGAACCCGACCCGCCGGCTCCGCGCGTGTACGAAATCCCCGAAGACCCCACCCAGATCCGCGCCCAGTCCGTCCTCATCCTCGAAGACGACCCGGAGCTCTGTGCGATGCTCCAAGTGACCCTGGAACAACAGGATTACCGGGTCACAATCGTCAACAACGGAGCCCAGGGCGTCCAACAGATCCTCGCCCGGGACTTCGACGCCATCCTCTGCGACATCATGATGCCCAATTTCCCGGGCGACATGTTCTACCTGGCCGTCCAACGGGCCAAGCCCGCCCTCTGCAGCCGGTTCATCTTCATGACCGGCCACCAGCACGACCCCGGGATTAAAGAATTCCTCGGGAAGATCTCCTGTCGCATTCTCTACAAGCCCTTCACCATGCGCGCCCTCTTCGACGCCCTCGAATCAGTCACCGGCCGGAGCCACTGACCCCGCCGGCCCCGGACCGCCCCCATCGCCGTCGCATGCATCGCCCGGCCCTCGTCCGCTGGTCCGCCCTGGCCACGAACCTGTTTCCCGTCTGGGTCCTGCTGGCCGGCGCCCTGGCCATGTTCCGGCCGCAATGGTTCACCTGGTTCAGCGGCCCGTGGATCCCCGTCGGGCTCGGGATCATCATGCTGGGCATGGGCCTGACCCTCCGCTTTGACGATTTCCGCGGCGTACTACGCATGCCCTGGGCGGTGGCCGTGGGGTTCGCCGGGCAGTACCTCATCATGCCCTTCCTCGGCTGGTCCCTGGCCCGCCTGTTTCAACTGGAGACTTCCCTGGCGGTGGGATTGATCCTGGTCAGTTGCTGCCCCGGCGGCACCGCCTCCAACGTCGTCACCTACCTCGCCGGCGCCAACGTGGCCCTGTCCGTGGTCATGACCCTCTGCTCCACCGTCGCCGCCGTTCTCATGACCCCCCTGCTGACCGCCCAACTGGCCGGTCATTACGTCCCCGTGGACGCCTGGGCCCTGTTCCGAAGCACCCTGATGGTGGTCCTGGTCCCCCTCCTTGCCGGGCTGACCCTTCACCACACCGTGCCGCGCTTGGTGCACGCGGTCCTGCCCGTGGCGCCCCTGGTCTCGGTGATCTTCATCACCCTCATTTGCGCCAGCATCATCGGTGGCAGCACCGCCGTGCTCAAACAATCCGCGTTGGCCGTGGCCGGCGCCGTCACCCTGCTTCACCTGGGCGGTTTCGGGCTCGGTTACCTGCTGGCACGACTGTGCCGCCTCTCCCCGAACGATGCCCGCACGGTCTCCATCGAGGTCGGCATGCAGAACTCCGGCCTCGGCGCCACACTGGCCCGCCAACATTTCGCCTCCATGCCCGCCGCCGCCCTGCCCTGTGCCCTCTCCGCCACCGCCCATTCCATACTCGGCAGCCTGCTGGCCGGGTACTGGCGCTGGCGCCAGCCACGTTCCGGCCGACCCGCCCAACCGCATTAGGCCTTTGACCCTGGGGCCCGCCCGGACCCGGCCTCACAAGATCGAGGCCGCCACCATGCGCACGACCTCCTCCAACGTCGTCCGGCCCTCCAACGCCGCCTGCAAGCCGTTCTGCCAGAGCGTGCGCATCCCGTTTTGGACCGCAATCTCCTCCAGCGCACTCGTCGGCAGCCGTTTCAAGACGGCCTCTCGAAACGGCTCGTTGACCACCAACAGCTCGCACACCGGCATCCGCCCGCTGTAGCCCGTGTGCCGGCAATGCTCGCAGCCCCGGCCCCGCCGGAAGGTGGCCCGCGCCAGCCACTCCCCCGGCACCACCTTCAAGACGCTCGGTTCGGGCTCGTACGGCTCCGCGCATTGCGGACACACCCGCCGGACCAGCCGCAGTCCCATCACTCCCAGGATGCTCGACGCCAGCATGAACGGCTCGATCTCCATGTGGATCAACCGCGTAAACGCTCCCGCCGACACCCCCGCATGAATCGTGCTGATCACCAGATGCCCGGTCAGACCCGCCTGCACCGCGATCGCCGCCGTGTCCGCATCCCGGATCTCCCCCACCATGATCACCTGCGGGTCCTGCCGCAGAATGCTCCGCAGCGCCATCGCATAGGTGAAATCCTGCGCCGGGTTGATCTGCGTCTGGCTGATCCGCGGCAGATTGAATTCCACCGGATCCTCCACGGTGCTGATGCTCACGGCGCTGCCCTCCCGCTGCACAATGTGACACAGCGCCGAGTACATCGCCGTCGTCTTGCCCGAGCCGGTCGGACCCGTGAACAACAGCAGACCACTCGTCCGCCGCAGCAACCGCTTCAAACCCTGCAACGTGTCCGGATCGAAACCCAGCTCGTCCAGATCGAACCGGCGATCCTGCGGATCGAACAACCGCAGCACGATCTTTTCCCCGCGGGTCGTCGGAAAAATCGAAACCCGCACCTGCACGTGGTCGAGCTCGGGACCGCAGAGGATCTTTCCGTCCATCGGAAGCCCCGTCTGATAGGTCGGCAGATTGGCCAGCACCTTGAACCGTGCCGACACCTTCTCCATCAGCCCCGGCGGCAGATGCACCACCTCGGTCAGGACCCCGTTCACCCGCGCCCGCACCGCGATGGTTTCCTCCCACGGCTCGATGTGCAGGTCACTGGCCCCCAGCCGAATGGCATCCTGCAGCAGGCAGTTGACCAGCACGCTGATCTCGATCCCCTGACGCGCGGCAGGCGATTCCAGATAATGAACCGTGTAACTCATGACACTCCCTGGGCGTCAAACGTCACCTTCCGTCCTGCCCCCGCACATGCGCCAGCCCGGCCACACCCGGCCCGCCCCCTCTCTCAGTCACCGGCGCGCCCCGGCCCCGCAGCCGGAGCCGTCCCCGCTGCCAGCCGGTGCCACAGTTCCTCATTCAAGACAACCTTGCGCAGAAACTCCGTGTCTCCACCCGGGCCCGAAACCGGCCCGCCCCGAACCGGCAGCCGGATGACAAAGGTCGTCCCCTGCCCCGGCTCGCTGCTGGCGTGAATGACCCCTCCGTGATGGTGCACGATGATGTAACAGGCCATCAGATTGATGCCGAACTCGGCCGGGCTGTCCGTGCGCGAAACGAACGGGTCGAACACCAGCCGCAACCATTCCTGGGGCAGACCCGGACCGGTGTCCCGGACACGGATCTCGACCTCCGGTCGTTGCGGATCCGAAACCGGCACCAGACGTGCCTCGAACCGCACCTGCCCACCGGGAGGCAAGGCCGTCAGCTCGTCCCTTAACAACAACTCGAACAACCGGCGAAACCGTGGCAGATCCACCGTCAGCTCGGGCAGATCCTCCGGAATCGCCAGCTCCACACCGATCCGGCGCGCCGCCAACTCCGACGCCAATCCCGCAAGCACCTCCCGCAGCAGCGGCGCCAGCCGCACCCGGTCGCTCAACGGTCCCGCAGGCCGTTCGGAAGCCCGCCACAACTCCTGCAAAAGGTGATTGATCCGGTCAATCTGCAGCTGCACATCGTGATGGTAATCCCGCCAAAAGGCCGCATCCCGCAGCCCGCCCGGCTCGGCCTTTTCCTCAGCCAGCTTCAACGGGGCCAGATCCAGGAACGTCTTCACCGCCACCAACGCGTTGCGGATGTGATGACTCAGGCCCGCCGCCAACAAGCCCAGGCTCACCACCCGATCCGCCATCACCAACTGCCGCAGCTCCGTCATCCGCAACCGCAGCAGCTCGTCCCGCTCCCGCTGGATCATGAACAGCTCCAGCGCATGCTTGAGGGTCTGCTCCAACTTGGGCAGGTCCCACGGCTTGGAAATGTACTTGTAGATGGCGCCCGTGTTGATGGCGTCAATGGCCTCCTTGTAGTCGCTGTAGGCGGTCACCAGCACCCGAATGATCCGCGGGTCCAAACGCCGGGCCTGGTCCAGCAACCACACGCCCCTCTCCCCCGGCATCCGCTGGTCCGTCATCAGCAGGCCGATCTCCTCCCGATGCTCCACCAGCAGCCGGTGGCCCTCCCCCGCGTTGGGAGCCGTCAATATGCGAAAAGTATCGGCAAAGGCCCGTTCGAAGCTGCGCAGCGACTTCTCCTCGTCATCCACGTACAGGATGGCGTACCGCCGATAATCGTAGGCCGGCTTCATGCATCAGGTCCTGAGTGACCTCCAGCGTGGGCCGTGCCCGACGGAAACTCAAGAATGAACCGGCAAAACCGGCCCGGCTCGCTCTCCACCCGGATGGAAGCCCCGCACTCCTGCAACAACCGGTAACAGATGCTCAACCCCAGCCCCATCCCTTCGCCCACGTCCTTCGTGGTGAAAAAGGGGTCGAAGATCCGACCCTGATGCTCCGGCGCAATTCCCGGACCGTTGTCCCAGACCTCCACGATCACCCGCCCGCCCTCCTCCCGGCTGGAGATGCGCACCGTGGGGACCTCCTCGCGGAATTCCTTCTGCCGCAGGGCGTCCAGCGAATTCTCCACCAGATTGATCAACACATGCACCAGCTTGTTCCGGCTGCCCCGCACCGCCAGATGCCGCGGCACGTCCACCTGCACCCGAACCGAGTCCGGCCGTTCCCCGCTCAGATAACGCACCGCCGCCTGGACAGCCTCCGCCACCTGGACCGCCTCCAGACTCTCCGCCTCCGGATGCGTGAACGTGCGCAGATCCGAAACGATGTCCCGGACCCGGCCCAGCCCGTCCTCCACGTCGGCAATGATCTCCTCCAATGCCTGCCGCTGGTGCCCTTCCAGCCCGGCCAGCCGCTTGCGCAACGCATACAGGTTGGTCGCCGCGAAGTTCAACGGATTGTTGATCTCATGGATGATGCCCGCACTCAACACGCCCAACGAGGCCATCTTCTCCTGCTGCACCAACTGCGCCTCCGCCTCCCGCAACCTCCGAATGGCCTCCTCCAGCTCGCGCGTGCGCTCATCCAATGTAAATCTACTCATGAATTCGCGAATCCGAAGATCACTGTGGAGCCAACTGCCAATGATCACAATAATGCTCGTAAGCGTGAGGAAATACAGGTTGTTCACGAACAGACCCCGCTGCTCGGGCGGTATCGGTCCCTGAGCGAAGCATGCAGCAAGATACGAGCCAAACACCACCACCGAGGCCATGATGCTGAGGTCTACCGACCAACGCATGATGAATCCGATGGCAAGCAACGTGAGATTCAACCCCGCGTAGTACGGAGAACCAGCAGCCCCCCCTTTCTCCGGTGGCGCGACAGCGATCATCAAGCAAATGAACACAACCGGGATGCTCGCTATGGTAAGCCCTACGGCACGATAAAACCGCTGACTGATTGGAAATCTCAAAAAGAACCACACCAACCCTGCGGCCAGGACGCTCAGGATCCTCAGCAGAAAAAAAAAGCCGAGTTTTTCAGGATAGACGAAATAATCCAGTATTACGCCCAACGGCATCAAGGTCATGACCAGCCAACATCCGACCTTGAGATGACCGCCGGTGATCTCGCGTTCGTAATCCGCATAGGCCCGGAGCGCTTCGGGCCGGTAGGCAGCCTTGGGATTCATCGGGCCTCTTTGCGCACTTCAAGGAAGATGTTCACTC
Organism: Limisphaera sp. 4302-co; assembly: GCF_049537155.1. Lineage (NCBI taxonomy): Bacteria > Pseudomonadati > Verrucomicrobiota > Verrucomicrobiia > Limisphaerales > Limisphaeraceae > Limisphaera > Limisphaera sp. 4302-co. The sequence goes on along the minus strand of NZ_JBMVQZ010000011.1, from coordinate 52,282 downwards.
CCGTTGATTCGCGCTTGATGCTCACACAGTGGGCTGGACAGTTGGGCGGAACGAGTGCCGCCATTGCAGATGTGTCCCGATATATCAGGTGCCAGTCCAAAAAACACTCCATCTCATAGCGCGCCGCGTGGTGATCCACGTTCGTCGCTATCAACAGCCCACCGGGTCGCAGCTTCTGGTAAAGAATCTCCAACAACCGGCGACACACGCGGTCAGAAAGATAATCGAACAGCCCTGCACAGTACGCGACATCATAGCCTTCTGCGGGTTCCTCGCCACGCAAGCGTTCCGCTTCCCGAATAAACTCCTGGGCCGATTGCCGCAGAAATCGGATCCTCGGCCGGCGGGCGAACCTGCGCGCTTGTTCCTCCAACACCCGCTCCGTGTGTGCCAGCGTCTCCTCGTTGAAATCCGCCAGCGTCGCGTCCAGGAAGTCGGAGAGTGGCGATTCCGCCAGGAACTGCTGGATCTCGTGAGCCGGACCGCAACCCAGACTGAAAATCCTCGGCCGATTGCCTTCAGCCACCACACGGGCAGCCTCCTCTTGGAGGATCCGCTTCAGATAGGCGATACGGTTCCTGTGGCCGGCAATGGGAGGCAGCTGAAGAGCGTACGCGTTGATCAGCATGCCCAGAATCGTCTCGCCCTGCAGGGGATCTCGAAACATCATGTTCACCACTTCGTAGTCACCCGAGTAACCCAAGGGCTTCTGGAAACTGCGCCGAACGAACGGCGAGCATAGAAGCACGTGGTGAATGAGTTGCCGCCCGAAACGGTAGTGCACCTCGACCAGTGCCGGCTCGATGCGCGACGCCGCTTCTTCGTACCGCCGAAAAAGCTGACCCAGCGCCTCGGTCACCCGGGGCGACAATCGCGCCGCCCACTCACGCAACCCCGAGCCGTCCTCTGCAGCCGCTCCCACGCTGGCCGCAAGCTGGCCCTGCTTGAGCCAGAGCCGAAGTTCCGACAAAAAACTGTGCAGGTCGGCCACGGCAACCTTGTACTCTGGCAACAGCCGGCAAGCGGCCTGCCAGTCTTTCAAAAACGTGTCAAACGTCTGCAGGGCACGCGAATAGAGCTTTCCATTGTGACCGACCAGGGCACGGTTCAGCGCCTCGGGGTCCAGTTTGAGCTCGCCGACGTAACCCGTGCCGGCATCCACCAGCGCCGTCACCACGCCCGGGCCGGTATAGACTTGGAGGCCAGCCGCCCAGATGCGTACGCACGGGATCCGTTCCGAGATGCGAAGCGCGGGCCAACTGCCAGGGACCTCGAATGCCGCGCTGTGCCAGCTCAGCCTGCGCAGGTGCGCCGCGACTCGAGCCCCAAGTGGCGCTTCGAATACAACCGCGCTCTCATAGCCCGCGGGCAGTTCCTGACCTATGCCACCCATAATCGCCCCACTCCGCGACTGCGGGTCCGCGGCTCTCGCCACCACGCCCGCAGCTGGCATGGTTTCCCATAGAACTCCTACTGTTACAGCGCGCTTTAAAACCTCCACCCCATCGACACCGCCAGCGCGTGGCTGAGGAAACGGTATCGGCCGTCGGCCGACTGACCCGTCCCCGAGGGCACGCTGCCCGACACGGTTCGCGCGGGGCCGTAACCAAACTGATAGGCCACGTCCACCGCCAGCCGTTCGCCCCGCCAGCCCACGCCCACACTCCCGAAATGCCGGTTCAAATCCGCCACCAGCGGCGAATAGGTGGCGTCCGGAACCGAGTTCTCGTTCCAAATATAACCTGCACTCACGTGCCAGCCACCGGAGAAATACCGCGTCACACCAAACTCGTAGTACCAGCTACCCTCCCACTCCAGGCGCAGTGGCACGGTGGAGGGAATCAGTCCCGGCAGCCCACCCGACTGGTGCAGGGTCACCGTACGCAGACGGTTCCACCCCGTGTAGTCGGCGTTGAACTCCAGATTCCACTCCGGAGTCGGCCGCCAGGAGATCCCGAAAATCGCCTTCAACGGAAACGGCCAGTCAGCCTCGGCCGACCACCGCTGCTCCGGAAAGGCCGGCACCATGCCCACCCCCGGCGGGAACTCTGCACGGTTGTAGGCCCGGCTGTGACCGTCCAACTCCACCGTCGTGGTACTACGAAAACTCACGCCGATCACCACCTTCTCGTGCACCTGCCACCGCAGACCCAGGTTGTATCCCACATCCCAACCGTCCCCCTTGAACGCAAAAAGATCCAGGGGTTGGGCCGGCCACACCAGGCCCTGCCGCAGGTCCAGCTCGGCGTAATTGATCGTGAGACCCGCGCCCAGGGACAGTCCCGGTGCCACCTCCCATGCCGCGACCGGGTTCACGGTGTAGTACCGCACCTCACCCTGCGTGGCCACCGTGCGGAACCCGGTGTCGTCCGGCCACTCCGAGCTCAGCCCGAACGGCGCGTAAAGGCCCAGACCAAAACTCCAGCGCGAATCCTTCGGCCCGTAAGTGTAATAGAACTGCGGGATCGCGTGCAGATCCTTCTCGTTGTCGAAACTCCGGCCCGTCGATGGCGACCGGTACCGGCTGCGCAGGTTCAGCCCGTAGACCCCCACCCGCACCTGGTGTCCCTCCAGCTGGGTGATCCCCGCCGGATTGTAGTAAATCGCCGACGGATTGTCGGCAGTGGCAGCGAAAGCCTCGCCACGCGCCGTCGCGAATGCGTCCTGGTCGGGCAGGCGAAAACCTGTGCCCATGCAGGGGCTCACACCCAGAAGCGCCAACCACCACAAAGAGGATGGCCAAGGCCGGAGCAACAATAACCAAACACCGAAGCGCCCGCTCTTGATTCTTGACCAGATTGTCTTCATAAAACAGCTCTCCCCAGGCTAATCCCGGTAGCAAGCTTGAGCCATGCTAACCGGTTGTAAGTGGTCGGGCGGTGCCAGTCTCCGCTGCTGCTTGAAAGAAACGGTTTACGCCGAAAAGGCGCGTCAACCAGGCTGAGGCTCCCGGCACCAGCTGCAATAACGCCAGCAGAGGACGTACCGGATAGCGCGTCACCATTACCTCGGCCAGATCGCGCTCCACGGCTCGAAACAGCGCCCGAACCACCCGCTGCGGTGTTACCGCAGCCAACAGCGGCGGCGCGGGCCGACCCGCCAGGGCCTTCAGGCGCTCGTACATCCCCGTCTCCACGAACCCGGGCACGATCACCGAGGCGCTCACCCCCGACCCACCATACGTCGCCCGCAGGGCATGTGTGAAGGCGATCAAACCGGCCTTGGAAGCGGCATACGGTTCCTGAAACGCCGGCCCGGCCTTGCCGGCCAGCGAGGCAATGTTCACCACGTGCCCGCGCCGCCGTTCCAACATTTCCGGCCACACCAACCGGGTCAGCATCATCGCCGCCACGAGGTTCACCGACAAAACCTCCTCGATTTCCGACTCCGCCAACCGGTGGTAGTAACCGTTGTGTTCCACGCCGGCGTTGTTGATCAACAGGTCCACCGGGCCGAAACGCCGGCGCACCTGTTGGACCACCCGATGGCGTTCGGCCGCCACCCGCAGGTCCGCAATGCATGGCTCGGCCTCCACCCCGCGGGCGCGGAGTTCCTCCGCCAAAGGCTCCAAACGTGCCCCCGGATGCGCCACCAGGAAGAGCCGGACCCGCCGATCCGCCAGCGCCCGCGCCATCACGCTGCCCAGACCGCCCGAGGCCCCGGTCAGCAGGACCGTCTGTCCAGGTTCAATCTGCATCGCCGCAATGCCCAGTGTAGCCCGTGCCACCCACCCGGCAATCCCCAAAAAAACCGGGGCCGGGGGCCGGACGAATGCCTTTTCATCGGCACACCCGGGTTTCAACTTGAGGACTTTTAGTCCAAAGCGTCACACCGCGAACGCCCGCACCAGGCGGTATTGCTCCGCCGGACGTGAAGGGAACAAGATCCCCGGGCCGGGCGCCCCGCTGCGGCCACGGGCGCGCCGGCGGTCCCCGGCCAAAAGCGGAGCCAACCTTTCACAGTCCGGACCCACTTGGCGTTGACCGTCGGAAGCCCGGGCCGTCAGGTGCACCACTGCCAGATCCGGGCCACCAGGAAACAAACGGCGAAACCCAGTGCCAACGGCAGCAGCGCGGCCCAGGCGGTCCAGCGCAGGCTGCCGGTCTCCTTGTAGATCGTGTAAAGTGTGGTGCTGCAGGGGTTGTGCAGCAGACTGAACAACATGAGGTTGATGCCCGTCAGGGCGGTCCAGCCTCCCTGGGTCAGCACCTGTTTCAGTACATTCTGATCCTCCACCTCGAACATCACCCCGGCACCGGCGCCCACACCCGGTGCGCCGGTCACCAGCACGGTCAGCATCAACACCGTCGGGATCACGATCTCGTTGGCCGGAATGGCCAGCACATAGGCCAGGAGAATGACGCCGTTCAACCCGAGCCAGAGCCCGAGCGGATCCAACGCCCGGATCAAGTGCGCCGCGACGCTCTCCCCTCCGATGTGCACATTGGCGCTCAACCAGATCAAGGCCCCGCAGGGCAGGGCAAAAACCACCGCCCGCCAGAGAACGAACAGCGTCCGATCCAACAACGAGGTGTACAAGGTCTGCCAGAGCCGCGGCGGGCGGTAGGGCGGCAACTCCAGGCTGAACGCCGAGGGCTCGCCCTTCAATACCGTGCGCGAGAGCGCCCAGGAAACGAGCAACGCCAGCACCACACCCAGCGCCGCCACACCCGTAACCGCCGCGGCCGCGGCCAGGCTGGACCACGGAGCGGGCACCAGCGCCCCCACAAACAGCGTGGCCATCAGGAACTGCGTCGGCCAGCGGCCGTTGCACAGGGAAAAATTGTTCGTAAGAATGGCCAGCAACCGTTCGCGTGGACTGTCAATGATGCGCGTGGACACCACCCCCGCGGCGTTGCACCCGAACCCCATCATCAGGCTCATGGCCTGTTTGCCATGAGCACCCGCACGCCGAAAGAGCGCGTCCAGGTTGAAGGCCACGCGCGGCAGATAGCCAAAATCCTCGAGGAGGGTGAACATCGGGAAAAATATCGCCATCGGCGGCAACATCACGCTTACCACCCATGCCGTGGCCAGATACATCCCGTCCACGGTGAGGCCCCGCAACCAGTCCGGCCACCCCCAGCCCGTCGTCAATCCCCGCAGCCAGGGATGACCGCGCTCCACCAACCACTCGGCGAGCAACCCCGAGGGAACATTCGCTCCGCTGATGGTGATCCAGAACATCACCGCAAACAGCGCGAACATGATGGGAAACCCCCAAACACGGCTGGTGACGATCCGATCCAGGGCACGATCAAACGTCGGCCGGGCCGGCGCGGTCGGAGTGGAGACCGCACGAGACACGATCCGCTCGGCCTGTGCGTAGATGGCCTCGACCATCTGCTCGTGCAGGTCTGCCTGCAATCGCTGCCGGTATTGCCGGGCGGTCCGCAGCAGGTCGTCCACCTCGGGGGCCGGCGGAATGGCCGGGGTTTCCTTCATGCGGGTTTCACGTTGTCTCGACCGCGCGTTCAGACTCCGGGGCCGGTCCGGCAACAGCCGCCCCGGACCGGCTCAGCGCCGCCAGTTCACCCGAGCGAATGGCGTTGAGGATGCTCTCGTCGCCCGCCAGCAGGCGCATGGCCACCCAGCGGGCGTTGGGCAGACCGGGATACAACCGTTCCAGGCGCCGTACCAGGTCTTGAATGGCCTCCCGCAAGGCCGGCGGCGGTTCGGGCAGGCGGAAGGGACGGCACCGGACCCGTCCGGTGGCCACGTCCTCGATGGCCTGCAGCAGCTCGGGCAGCCCCCGGCCGCGGCGCGCGGCCGTGCCCACCACCGGAATCCCCAGGTCCCGTGCCAGTTGGCGGGTGTCCACCTGAGTTCCATGTCGCTCGGCCTCGTCCAAGAGGTTCACGCACAGCACGGCACGGTCGGTAATCTCGAGCACCTGCAGCACCAGATTGAGGTTCCGTTCCAGACGCGTGGCGTCCGCCACCACCACGGTCACATCCGGCTGCCCGAACAACAGGAAGTCCCGCGCGACCTGTTCGTCGGGGCTGGTCGACAGCAGGGAATAGGTCCCGGGTAGATCCACCAGTTTGTAACGCCGTCCGTTGTACTCGAAGGCCCCCTCGGCGCGGGTGACGGTTTTGCCCGGCCAGTTGCCGGTGTGCTGCCGCAGACCGGTCAACGCATTGAACACGGTGCTCTTGCCGGTGTTGGGGTTGCCCGCCAGCGCCACCACAAAATCGGCCCGTCCCACGCGTACACCGAGTTTCCGAAGCCGGGCCGCGCGGAAGACCGCACAACTCTCGCACGCTTCACCCACCGGCGTCACCGCGGCACCGGAAAGAGAGGTCGGCTCGCTCATGCGGCCTCCGCTGGCAAGGGTTCCACCCGTATCCATCGGGCCTGGTCCTGACGCAGGGCCACCAGGCTCCCGCGCACCCGATAGGCGCGGGGATCCCCGAGCGGACTGGCCATGTCCACCGTGACCCGCGTGCCGGGAACGAAGCCCAGGTCCAACAACCGACGCCGTTCCAAACCCCGGCACGCGGGCGAGAGTTCCACCACCCGCGCCGTCTGGCCCGGAGCCAACTGGTGCAAAAAAACCTCGCCCTGCAAATCCCGCAGGCTGGTGTCGGACAACGGTTCCACGCCGATGCTCTGGGCTTCGACGGGCGAAAGCAGGTGTTCCCGCCCCTGGCCCCAGAGCCGGACCGTGTTGGGCGTGCGCTCGAGCACGCAGATCTTCACCCCGGGCCGCAACCCTTCGCGCGCCAGCCGTGCGTACAAGGGCTGTGGCTCATCCTCCACGTGGGTAATGACCGCGGGGGTCTCCGGCTCAAGGCTGTTCAATGAGGCCCCGCGGTCGGCAGGCAGGGCGGACCCGGGTTCCGGAATGGCATCCCCGTGGGGATCCACACGCGGGTGACCCAGCTCGGCTGCCAGGGCCTCGGTTTGTTGTCGGCTGAGCAGGTGCTCCTGCCGCTCCGCCAGACGATGCCACTGTTCCTCCGTCAGACCGGTACGGTCCGCCAGATAACTCTCCCACAGCCGATGCGCCCTCACCACCTGGGTGGCCAGTTCGCGGCCCTGCGGACTCAGTTGCATGCGCCCGCCCTCGAACGAGATCAGCCCCCCCGACTCCAGCTCTGCCAGCAGCCCGGCGGCTTTTTGAGGCGAGAGTTGCAACGCGCCGCTGACGCTCTCCAGCGTGGCCTCACGCCCGTTGGCCTCGGTCTTCAGGATGTGTTTGAGCGCGTCCTCCCGTCGGGCTCGCTCTGCCAGACGCCGCGCCTCACGCAAACGGGCCCACAAACCCCGCCGCGGCCAGGCCACCATGAGCCCTCCCACAACCGCCAGCGCCATCCAAAGCATCCAGTTCATGCCCGAACCATTCCATCTGTGCTCCGCCGCCCCGCAAACCGCCACACGCGGCTCGGTTCACCCCTTTCCAAGCCTCACAATCCGCCAGCCTGCCCCAGTTTTGCATCGTCCGGGTCGAAGTCAAGGACCCGGCCCCTCCGACGCCACGGCCCGTGCCCCGCCGGTTCGTTCGGATCACGCTGCCACCGGTCGGGCGAGCAGGTCATAGTCCGTCGCCCCCACCACCTCCACAGTGACGAACTCGCCGACCGGCAACCGGCCGCGGACGAAGACCCGCCCGTCCACCTCGGGGGCATCCGCCTCCGAACGGGCCACCGACCAGCGCCCCCGCCCAAGCCGCTGGCCATCCTCAGCCCCCTCCCGCACCAGACCCTGTTCCCACGACCGGATCTCGGCCGGCGCCGCCTCGTTCCCCTGCAGATGACCTTCCACCAACACGCGGAGCCTCCGTCCCACCATCGCCTCGTTCCGCTCCCGGGAAATCCGCCGCTGCAACGCCATGGCACGATCCCGCCGACGCGCCTTCACCTCGGCCGGGACCTGCTGGGCCATCCGCGCCGCCCGGGTCCCCTCCTCTCGCGAGTACAGGAACACACCCGCTCGATCGAACCGAACCCGCTCCATGAACTCCAGCAGGGCCTCGAAACAAGCCTCCGTCTCGCCCGGAAAACCCACGATGAACGTCGTGCGCAGGGTCACGCCGGGTATCCCCTCCCGGATCCGCTGCAACAACTCCTCGATGTAGGCACGGGTCGTCTCCCGCCGCATCCGCTCCAGCATCAGGTCGTGGATATGCTGCAGCGGCATGTCCACGTAACGGGCCACCTTGCGGCACCGGGCAAAGGTGCGGATCAGTTCGTCCGTCCAGTGCGCCGGATGCGTGTACAGCACGCGGATCCAAAAGTCCCCCGGCAACGCGTCCAGCGCCTCCAACAACCGGGCCAGCGTTGGCGTGTCCGGCGGCAGCTCCTGCACCGCCCGGCGAAACCGATCCGGCGCCGCAATCGCACCAGCCCGCCGCGGGCGCAGGTCCAGACCGTAATAGGTGGAATCCTGGGAAATCAGATTCAGCTCCCGCACGCCCTGTTCCAACAACGCCCGCGCCTCTTGCAGGATGTCTTCCATCGGCCGACTCCGATGAGAACCTCGCATCTGCGGGATGATGCAGAACGAACAGGGATGATTGCAGCCCTCGGCAATCTTCACGTAGGCGTAGTGTGGCGGCGTCAGTCGAAACCGGGGAGTCTCGTAGTCCGGAATGTACCGCGGGCGCGCCTGCACGAGCACCGGCGCCGGAGCCACCGCGGCGCCGCGCCTCCCGCCGGCCCCTCCACCGCCGTTGCCCGACCCCGTTTCGTGCAGCTGCAGCAACTCCTTTCTCAGAGCCGCACGGGCCCGCCCCTGCCGGGCCGCCGCGCCCGCCAGCCGCGTCGCCCGGTGGGCCAGCGCCTCCCGGACGATTTCACTCACCTGCGGCACCTCGTCCACCCCCATGAAGGCGTCCACCTCGGGCAACAGATCCCGCAGCTGCGCCCGAAAACGCTGCGGCAAACACCCCGATACGATCAACGCCTGGCCCCGCCGATGCGCCTCCCGAAACTCCGCCGACTCCAGGATCGCGTCCACGCTCTCCTCCTGCGCCGCGTCAATGAACGAGCAGGTGTTGATGATCAGGGCATCGGCCCGGGTGGGGTCGTTCGTAATCTCGAACCCGTCCCGCAGCAACGTCCCCAGCATCACCTCGGCGTCCACCAGGTTTTTTGCGCACCCCAGCGAGACCAAACCGACGCGCCGGGGGGCTTCCACTTGGTTCTTCGGCTGCATGTCGGACCGCCGAATGTAGGCCGCGCCGCGCCGGTTGGCAACCCGCCGGCGGGTCCCCACAGGACAGGCCGGTCACCCCTCCGCAACACCGCGCCGCCAGGCCGGGCGCGGACCCGTCCTCAACCGACCCCGCCACACGGTCGCCCCTGCAAACGCACTCAACTCCGCCGGCTCAGGACCTTCCGTTCGTACTCCCGCACCTCCTCCAGCCAGGCCATCCCCGCCGGCACGCCCGACCGCAGGCAGTGATAATCCCACACCGCTCCGTAGGGCAGGTTCTTGGCCTCTTCCATCCACGCAAGGCGTCCCGTGTAATCGCCCGCACGCTCCAGGCGCTGGTACTCCGGCCACGGCTCCAGCAGCGCCGTCAGCAACGCCCGCAAAAAACTGCGTGCCCCGATCACCCAGGCTGCCACCCGGTTGATGCTCGCATCGAAAAAGTCCAACCCCAGCCGGGTCCGGTCCAAATACCGCCCGCGCACGAGTTCCTGCGCAATCGCCAGCAAATCGTCGTTCAGAATCACCACGTGATCACTGTCCCACCGCACCCCCCGACTCACGTGCAGCAGGATCCCCGGCACGTACGTCAGCACCGAGGAGATCTTGTCGGCCAGACTTTCCGTCGGATGATAATGGCCCGCGTCCAAACAGAGCCACTTGCGCCGCGTCACCGCATAACCCAGATAAAACTCGTGCATCCCCACCGTGTAACTCTCGGCACCGATGCCGAACAGTTTGCCCTCCACGGAGTCGAGGTTGTACCGGGAGGGCAACGGCTTCCGGAACACCTCATCCAACGATTCCAACAACCTCTCGCGCGGTCCCCGCCGATCAGCCGGCGTGTCCTTCATCCCGTCCGGTATCCACACATTGGTCACCGCAGGCGTGCCCAATGCACGACCCATCGCCGCACCAATCTCCCGACACCGCTGGCAGTGCTCGATCCAGTAACGCCGCACCGACCGATCCGGATGCGACAACGTGAATCCGTCCGACGCCAGCGGATGGGCAAAACAGGTCGGGTTGAAATCCAGGCCCAGCCCCAGCCCCCGGGCCCACTCGATCCAGCCCCGGAAATGTTCCACACCGATCTCGTTCCGCTCGACCTTGCGGCCGCCAAATTCCCCGTAAATGGCGTGCAGGTTGAACCGGTGCCGGCCGGGAATCAACGAGAACGCCTTCTCGGCATCCTGCCGCAGCTCCTCCGGCGTCCGCGCCCGCCCCGGATAAGCCCCCGTGACCGCCAGCCCGCCACCCGGCGCGTCGGCCGCACTCTCGAAACCCCGCACATCATCCCCCTGCCAGCAATGCAACGACACCCTTAGCCCGGACAACCGGGCCAGGGCCGCCTCCGTGTCCACACCCACAGCCGCAAACCGTTCCCGCGCCCACCGGTAAGCCTGCTCAATCTGCTTGTTTGATTTCATGGTCTTCTCTGCATTCGACGGCAGGTTACGACGCGCCCCCGCGGTCCTGCTCTCATGGCAGGCCCGGTCTTCGGCCCCCGGTCCACCCCCGAGAGCGCCCGCCGTGCCCCTTCGGTTTCCATTCTCACCACCAGCCTGAAACGCCGCCACCAAGCCTTTCCAGCCCAAAAATCGCCGCCGCCACCGCAGCCCCGTGCAAAGGCGTCCCACCCGCCGTCGCGCCGCGGGCCACAAGCCCACCGGACCGCGCACCGCATACACAAATGGCTGATTCCCAGATTCTTGGATCTGAGCGGGGCGGTGTGCCGCGCCCGTTGGCGGGACTTTTGGTTTGTCATGCCGGGGAAATGGGCTTACTGTGCCCCGTAGAGCTGAAAGGTTCGCCTATGTCCAAACCTGCTATGGCGGAAGACACCAAAGAACTGGACGGGGACGACCTGCTTCGGAACTCGACCCTTTACCGCGAGTTCCAGGCCGAAAGGGAGGAGATCCTCAAGCACAAGTGGATCGAGTCGGAAAAGGCCGGCTACGACATCGGCTTCGAACGGGCCCTGACCGACTGGATCCTCAAGCACCGCTCCAAATGGCGCGCCTACCGCCAGGCAATGGCGCGCCAGCAACAGGGCGCCCCGACGCAGCCCGCCTCCGCCCCCTCTTCCCCCACTCGCTCTGATTCGAATCCCGACCGCTCCCCCTCTTCCTGATCCGCCTCCCGCTCCTTCCATGGCCGACTGCATCAGGAGTGCAAACGCCCGCGGCATGGACCAGGGGTGCACCCCGCCAGCCCGGGCCCGAACCCGCACACCTGTGTCCGCGCACCTCCGCCCATCAGCATGAGCCAGCGCTTCCTCATTCTTTCCGGTCCGGTCCTGCAGCGGATCCTCGCCCGCATGGCCCACGAAATCGCCGAGGCCAACGAGGACTCCACCCGGGTGGCCCTGGTGGGCATCCAACGCGGCGGCGTCCAACTGGCCCGCCGCCTGGCAGCCCGACTGGCCGAGATCTGGGGCCACCCCGTCCCCGTGGGCGAGCTCGACGTCTCCCTGCACCGCGACGACCTCGACCAACGCGTCGCACCCGACATCCAGCCAACCGTCATCCCCTTCGACGTCACCGACCGCACCGTGGTGCTCGTGGATGACGTCCTCTTCAGCGGCCGCACCATCCGCGCCGCCATGGACGCCCTCAACGATTTCGGCAGGCCCCGCCGCATCCAACTGGCTGCGTTGATCGATCGCGGACACCGCGAACTGCCCATCAAGGCCGATTTCGTCGGCAAAAACATCCCCACCTCGCCCGCCGAACGCATCGAGGTGGTCCTCTCCGAATCTGGCACCGAAGACGCCGTGTACCTCGAACGCCCATGAGCTGGACCCGACGCCATCTGCTGGACATCGAATCCCTCACGGCGGAGGAAATCCTCACCGTGCTCGACACGGCCCGCGCCTTCAAGGCCGTCGGTCAACGCGCCATCAAAACCGTGCCCGCCCTCCGCGGGAAAACCGTCGTCAACCTCTTCGTCGAACCCTCCACCCGCACGCGCACCAGCTTCGAACTGGCCGAACAACGGCTCTCGGCCGACATCATCAATTTCACCGCCGAAGCCTCCTCCCTTCGAAAAGGCGAAACCCTCAAGGACACCGCACGCAACCTCGAGGCGCTGAACGTGGACTTCATCGTCATCCGGCATTCCGCCGCCGGCGCCCCTCATTTCCTGGCCCGCGTACTCCAGGCCCACGTCATCAACGCCGGCGACGGCGCACACGAACATCCCACCCAGGCACTCCTCGACCTCTTCACCATCCGCGAGCGAAAAGGCACCATCGAAGGCCTCAACGTCACCATCATCGGCGACATCCTCTACAGCCGCGTGGCCCGATCCGACATCTGGGGCTTCACCAAACTTGGCGCGCGCGTGACCCTCTGCGGCCCGCCCACCCTCGTGCCGCGCGAATTCGAGCAGCTCGGCTGCCGCATCACCCACAACCTCGAAGAAGCCATCCGCGACGCCGACGTCATCAACCTCCTGCGCATCCAGCACGAGCGCCAGCGCCGCACCATGTTCCCCGGCCTCTCCGAGTACATCCAGCTCTTCGGCATCAACCCTGCCCGCATGGCCGGCACCAAGCCCGACGTCCTCATCATGCACCCGGGGCCCATCAACCGCGGCGTCGAAATCGACAGCGAAACCGCCGACGGCGAACGCTCCGTCATCCTCGAACAGGTCACCAACGGCATGGCCGTCCGCATGGCCGTCCTCTTTCTGGTCAACGGAGGCCGGGGTCCACAGGAGGTCATCGCCGCCTGAAACCCTCCCAGCACCATGGCACCAGCAGCACGCACGGCCCACCCCCACCCACCCCGCGCCTCCCGGGTCAACCGTCCGGCCGTTCCCGCCCCCGTCCCCCGTTCCGCCCACCTCCGGCGCCTCCTGCGCGCCTTCGCCGACACGCCCCTCATTCTCTGGCACTACGCCACCCATCCCCGCCGCATCGGCGCCGTGGCGCCCAGCTCGCGTTTCCTCGCCCAAGCCATGGCACGATGGGTCCCCATCCCACCCAACGGCTACGTGCTCGAACTCGGCGCGGGCACCGGCGCCGTCACCGAAGCGCTCCTGGCCCGCGGCGTGTCCCCGGACCGGCTCGTGGCCGTCGAAGCCATGCCCCGGCTCGTGGAGGTCCTCCAGAAACGCTTTCCCGGCATTCACGTCCTGCAGGGCGACGCCCGTCAGCTACGCCAATTGCTCCGGCAGCGCCTCGGCCCGGACACCCCGGTCGCAGCCATCGTTTCCAGCCTGCCCTTGCGCGCCTTTTCCCCGGAAGACCGCCGGCAAGTCGTCCACGAAATCCACCGGCTGCTCGCCCCCGGCCAAGGCTGGATCCAATTCCGCTACCGCCTCCGCCATGAACCCTCCCTGCACTGGCCGGGGTTCCGGATCCGGCAGACCATGGTCGTATGGTGGAACATCCCGCCGGCCCGGGTCGTCCTCTACGAGCGCACCACCGAACCCTGGCCCGACGAAAAAACCTTTTCGACCGCCTCCCGGACCGCCAAGCCCTCGTAACCTGCCGTGCCCCCGACGATCCCGCCGCAAGGCAACCTCCGTCACGCGGCCCAAACCGGGCCCCCACGCCCCGCCACCGCAGATTCAGCTCATCCACCATCCACGCAACACCCACTCCCCACGCTTCGGCAGGACGAAAGCAGGACAAAAAAAAGATGGTGGTGGGAACAGGATTCGAACCTGTGAAGGCGTAACGCCAGCAGATTTACAGTCTGCCCTCGTTGACCACTTGAGTATCCCACCACTCGGGCGCCTTTAGTAAGCCACGGCCAGCGCCGGTTGTCAACGGGGTCAATTCCCGGGCAACTTTCTGCGCCCCAGTACCTTCGGAAACCCCGGCGCGTTTCCGCCACCCGCCCGCACCCGCCGTTTGCCAGCCAGGCTCCCTCCTGCTAGCCTCCCATCCGGCATGTTCGAATCGCTGACCAGCAAACTGCAGAACGCCTTCCGCCACCTTCGCGGCATGGGCAAGCTCACCGAGGCCAACATGGCCGACGCCCTCCGCGAAGTGCGCATTGCCCTGCTCGACGCCGACGTCCACTACAAGGTCGCACGCGACTTCCTCGAGCGCGTCAAAACCAAGGCCCTCGGCCAGGAAGTCATCCAAAGCATCCAACCCGGCCAGCAGGTCATCAAAATCATCCACGACGAGCTGGTCGCCCTCCTCGGTGAGACACATGCCGGCTTGGACCTCAGCGGCCACCCCACCGCCATCCTCATGGTCGGCCTCCACGGCTCCGGCAAAACCACCACCAGCGGCAAACTGGCCCGGCTCCTCCACAAGCAAGGGCGGCAACCCCTGCTGGTGGCCGCGGACGTCTACCGCCCCGCCGCCATGGACCAGCTCGAGACCCTCGGCCGGCAGCTCGGCATCCCCACCTACGCACCCCGCGGCGAAAAAGACGTCCTGGCCATCGCCCGCGGCGCGCTGGACCAGGCCCGATCCCTCCAGCGCAATGTGCTGATCTTCGACACCGCCGGCCGCCTCCAAATCGACGAGCCCCTCGTCCAGGAACTCGTCCGGCTCCGTGACCTGGTCAAACCCCGCGAGATCCTCCTCGTCCTCGATGCCGCCACCGGCCAGGAGGCCGTCAACGTCGCCACTCACTTCGACCAGGCCCTGCAAATCACGGGCGCCATCCTCACCAAACTGGACGGCGACGCCCGGGGCGGCGCCGCCCTCAGCTTCCGGGCCGTCGTCGGCAAACCCATCAAATTCGTCGGCACCGGCGAAAAACTGGACGACTTGGAACCCTTTCACCCCGATCGCATGGCCTCCCGGATCCTCGGCATGGGCGACATCGTCAGCCTGGTCGAAAAGACCGCCCAAGCCGTCAGCCTCGAAGAAGCCAAACGGTTCGAGGAAAAACTCCGCAAGGGCCAGTTCACCCTCGAGGATTTTCTCGAACAACTCCGCCAGATGCGCAGGCTGGGGCCGATCGAGAACCTGATGAAACTTCTGCCCGGCGGCGACGAAGCCCTCCAGCAGGTGGACCTGGCCAAACAGGAAAAGGAACTGCGTCGCATGGAGGCCATCCTCTGCGCCATGACCCCGCAGGAACGCCGGCAACCCCACATCCTCAACGCCAGCCGCCGCTTCCGCATCGCACGCGGCAGCGGTGTCACCGTCCGCGACGTCAATGACCTCCTCAAAAAATTCAACCAGATCCAGCAGATGATGAAAAAAATGGGCCGGTTCCAAAAGCTCATGGCCCGCATGGGCGGCCGCATGCCCGGCCCTTGGGGTGGCTGAATCCTCGCCCCCGCCCGAGCCGAACACCGTCACCCCCACCTGGGCCCACCTGCCACCGGATTTGACGGCCGCCCGCGCCCGCGATACGCTGCCGGCCGGAACGAAACCCGAAAAGCCCCCTCCGGGGCCGGGCCCGCTCATGCAGCAAACTGTAAGCCATGCCACCCAAAACCAATGAACGAGCACAGGCCGACAAGGCCGCCAGCGAGACCAAGACAACGGCGGACACCCCCCGACTGAACCCGGCCCGCCAACGCGATCTGGACGCCGCCATCGCCACCATCACCAAAACCTTCGGCGAGGGCAGCATCATGCGCCTGGGCGACGAGCAGGCCCGCGTCAAAATCGAGGTCATCCCCACGGGCGCACTCGGACTCGACCTGGCACTCGGCGTGGGCGGCATACCCCGCGGTCGCATTGTCGAAATCTACGGCCCGGAATCCTCCGGCAAAACCACGCTCATGCTCCACGTCATCGCCAACGCCCAGAAGGCCGGCGGCCTGGCGGCCTTCATCGACGCCGAACACGCCCTCGACCCCGCCTACGCCAAAAAACTCGGCGTCAACCTCGACGACCTCCTGGTGTCCCAACCCGACAGCGGTGAGGAAGCCCTCACCATCTGTGAAACGCTCGCCCGATCCAACGCCCTCGACGTCATTGTGGTGGACTCCGTCGCCGCCCTGGTGCCCAAGGCCGAACTCGAGGGCGAGATGGGCATGGCCACCATGGGCATGCAGGCCCGCCTGATGAGCCAGGCCCTCCGCAAACTCACCGCCGTCCTGGCCAAGGCCAAGACCGCCTGCATCTTCACCAACCAGATCCGCGAAAAGGTCGGCGTGCTCTTCGGCAACCCCGAGACCACCCCCGGCGGCAAAGCCCTCAAGTTTTACGCCAGCGTCCGCATCGACATCCGCCGCAAGGACACCATCAAGGACGCCTCCGGCAACGCCATCGGCAGCCGCGTCCGCGCCAAGGTCGTCAAAAACAAGCTCGCCCCGCCCTTCGCAGAAGCCGAGTTCGACATCCTCTTCAACCAGGGGATCAACCGCGAAGGCAGCATCCTCGACGCCGGCCTCGAAAGCGGCGTCATCGAAAAGAAGGGTTCCTGGCTCCAGTTCGCCGGCGAACTCATCGGCCAGGGACGCGATGCCGCCCAACGCGTCCTGGCCGAGAAACCCGAGCTGGCCCAGCGCATCGTCGAGGCCATCCTCGCCAAACGCGAGGTCGGCACGGGCCGCACCTGATCCCGGCCCCGCCACCATCGCCCGCGCCACGCACCAAGGGCACCGCAGTTCACCGCCGGAGCCGCCCCGGAGCCCCCCGAACCTCACCGTGTGCCGCCCAGCAACCGCCTCAGGCCCTCCGGATCCTTCACCGGCGGCAGGCACGTTTCCCGACGGCACACCACCGCACACGCGCCCTCCCCGCCCACACCCGCACCCGCCGGCACAGACACCGGACCTTCACTCCCCAGAATGACCCGAAACGGATCGTACACCGCATGCGACGCACCCAGCAGCGCGCGCACCTCGGACGACGCATGCGAACCACGGATCCACACACGGGTCACCGGCCAAACCGCAAAACCGGCCGCCCGCAACATCGCGCAATAGGCCGTCGGCACCCGACTCCATTCCCCGGCAAACGCCCGGATCGTCCGCAGGGCGGCTTCCTCATACTCCGCCCGGCCGGTCACCGCCGCCAGGCGCAACATCCCCTGCACCGCAAGGCTGTTGCCCCCGGGCTCGGCCCCGTCCGAATCGCGCTTGAGCCTGACCCACGACTCGCCGCCGTCCGACGGCGTCATCCAAAACCCGCCCCCTTCCTTGTCGTAAAAATCGCGAAGCAGGCCCCCGGCCAGTTCTCGGGCAAACGCGAGCACCTCGGGGGCCAACGTCGCCTCGTACAACCACAACAAGCCATCCAGCAGAAAGGCGTAATCCTCCAGGAATCGCACCCGCATCGTCCTCCCGGCCCGCCACTCGTGCCATAAACGCCCTCCGCCCCCGCCGTGGCCCTCTTGCCCGGCCGAACCCGCTTCCCAGAGGTGCGACTGCAGAAATGCCAGGTTCTGCCGGGCCGCCTCCACGTACCGCGGTTCGCCCAACACCGCACCCGCACGGGCCAGCGCACCCAACATCAGACCGTTCCAGGAGGCCAGCACCTTGTCGTCCCGGGCCGGCCGGGGCCGCCGCGCCCGTGCCTCCCGCATCTTCTGCACCGCCGTGGCCAGCCGCACCCGCGCATTCGCATCGTTCAACACCTCGGGATCCGCCACACTCAACACGTTCAACCCGCGAACCGGATCCGGATGACTGTGGTCCACAAAGTTCCCCTCCCTCGTGACCCCGAAATACCGGGCCGCCACCGCGTACTCCTCGGGCGTCAACACCTCACGCAGCTCCGAGTCCGTCCAGCAGTAAAACCGGCCCTCCTGACCCTCGCTGTCCGCGTCCTCGCCCGAGGCAAATCCACCCTCCGGCAAACGCAGATCCCGCAAAACGTACTCCAGGATGTCCCGCACCACCGCCGCATGCCGCGGCTGTCCCCCCGTCAGATACGCTTCCAGATACAAATGCGCCAGCTGGGCCTGGTCATAGAGCATCTTCTCGAAGTGCGGCACCAACCAGCGCTCATCCACCGAGTACCGGGCAAACCCGCCGCCCAACTGATCGTGGATCCCCCCGGCCGCCATCCGGTCGCACGTCAGCAGCACCTGCTCCACCGCACCGGGCAGCTCCACCCGCGAAGCAACCGCCAGCAAAAACAGCCCCACCACAGGCTGGGGAAACTTCGGCGCCCCACCGAACCCGCCGTGGACCGGATCGGAATGCTCCAGAATCCTCTCCGCTGCGCGCCGCAACAGGGCCGGACCGGGCAGGCCCGCCGGTCCGCTCTCCAGATCCAGAGCCGCCACCAGTTGCCGGCGCAAATCCGCAGCCGCGCGGCAGATCTCCCCACGGCGCTGCCGCCACAACTCCGCCACCCGTCGCAACACCATCATGAACGAGGGCCGTCCATGCCGCGGCTCCGGCGGGAAGTACGTCCCACCAAAAAACGGTTCCCCCTCCGGCGTCAGAAACACCGACAGCGGCCAGCCTCCCTCCCCGGCGGTCGCCTGCACAAAAGCCATGTAATACCGGTCCAGATCCGGCCGTTCCTCCCGATCCACCTTGATGCTCACGAAATGCGCGTTCAAGAACTCCGCCACCCTCGGATCCTCGAACGATTCCCGCTCCATCACATGGCACCAGTGGCAGGTCGCATAGCCGATGCTCAGAAAAACCGGCTTGTCCTCCGCACGCGCCCGCGCGAACGCCTCCCCGCACCACGGATACCAGTCCACCGGATTGTGCGCGTGCTGCAGCAGGTAGGGTGAAAGCGCGCCCGCCAGTCGGTTGGCCGGGCGCACCCCGCTCGTTTGCATGGCCGCTTCCTCCATTCCCTTCTTCCCGCCTTGACCGTGACTCGAACACCCGCCCCGGCGTGGTGCACCCCGCCGGGGCCGTGGCGCAAACCTAGCCCGTTTCCTCGCCTGGGCAAAACGGCCCGCCGCTCCGCGCGCGGGCGTTCCCCGTTCCCCCGCCCAACCCGTGCGCCGGTCGGAAGGCGGACTTGTAACGCCGGCGCCCAATCGCCATCGTAAAGGCCATTCGCGTGGGACCGATGCAACCGATGAACGAACCGGCAATCACACCGGAACTGGTGGCGCAGCACAACCTGACGCCCGAAGAATACGCCCTGATCGAGCAGATCCTGGGCCGCCCGCCCACCTACACCGAGCTGGGCATCTTCTCCGTGATGTGGAGCGAACACTGCAGCTACAAAAACACCCGGCCGCTGCTCAAACAGTTTCCGACCCGCTCGCCCCGGGTGTTGGTCGGCGCAGGCGAGGAAAACGCCGGTATCGTGGACATCGGCGACGGCCTCGCCGTGGCCTTCAAGGTCGAGTCCCACAACCACCCCAGCGCGGTCGAACCCTTCCAGGGAGCGGCCACCGGCGTCGGCGGGATCATCCGCGACATCTTCACCATGGGCGCCCGCCCGCTCTGCGCCGTCAATTCCCTGCGCTTCGGCCCCCTCACACCGGACGCAGCCACCGACGCCGCCACCGCAGCCAACAACCGCCGCCTCTTCTCCGGTGTCGTGGCCGGAATCGCACACTACGGCAACTGCTTCGGGATCCCCACACTGGCCGGTGAGGTCTGTTTCGACCGCTCCTACGAGGGCAATCCCCTGGTCAACGTCTTCTGCCTCGGCATCCTCCGGCACGAGCAGATCGCCCGTGCGCGAGCCCAGGGCGTGGGCAACCCCGTCTTCTACGTCGGCCCCCCCACCGGCCGCGACGGCCTGGCCGGCGCCGCGTTCGCCTCCCAGGACCTCACCGAAGAATCAGCCGAACTGCAGCGCGGCGCCGTGCAGGTCGGCGATCCGTTCATGGAAAAACTCGTCTGCGAAGCCTGCCTCGAACTCCTGGCCACCGGCGCCGTTGCCGGCATCCAGGACATGGGCGCCGCCGGCCTCACCTGTTCCACCTGCGAAACCGCGGCCCGCGCCGGCACCGGCATCGAGATCGACCTGGACAAGGTCCCCCAACGCGTCCCCAACCTCTCCAGCTACGAGATCATGCTCAGCGAATCCCAGGAACGGATGCTCGTCATCGTCCACAAGGGACGCGAGCAGGAGGTCCGCCGTATCTTTGACAAATGGGAAATCCCATGGGCCGAAATCGGCACCGTCACCGACACCGGCCGCATGGTCGTCAAGCACCAGGGCCGCGTGGTGGCCGACATCCCCGTGGACAAAATCACCAACAACTCCCCCGTCTACCACCGACAGGGCCGGCCCCCGGCGTGGCTCGCCGAAGCCCACGCCTTCTCACTCGACCGGTTCCCGGAAACCCATGATGTGGACGCCACCCTGCGGCGCCTGCTGGCCTGGCCCACCATCGCCTCCAAAAACTGGGTCTTCCGCCAGTACGATCACATGGTCCGCAACAACACCGTCGTCTGCCCCGGCAGCGACGCCGCCGTCATCCGCATCAAACCCGATTGCCTCCCGCCGGCCCCGCCCGACCTGCCCGAAAAAACCATCCCCGAAAAATTCCTCGCCCTCAGCGCCGACGGCAACGCCGCCTACGTCCTGCTCGACCCCTACGAAGGCGGCAAAACCGTCATCGTCGAAGCCGCGCGCAACCTTGCTTGCAGCGGAGCCGTGCCCATCGGCGTCACCGACAACCTCAACTTCGGCAATCCCCTCCGCCCCGACCTGTTCTGGCAACTCAGCGAAAGCGTCCGCGGCATGGCCGAGGCCTGTCGGACCCTCCAAATCCCCGTCACCGGCGGAAACTGCTCCCTTTACAACCAGAGCCCGCGCGGCCCCATTGACCCCACCCCCACCGTCGTCATGGTCGGCCTCATCGAGGAGGCCGCCCACATCACCACCCAGTGGTTCAAAGACGAAGGCGACGTCATCCTCCTGCTCGGCCGGGCAGTGGACCCCGAGGACCCCCTCCAAGGCCTCGGCGGCAGCGCCCTCATGCAACTGACCCTCCAGCGCAAAACAGGCCGCCCCCCGCGATGCGACCTTGCCACCGCCTCCACCCTTCACTCCGGCCTCGTCGGCCTCATCCGCGCCGGAGGAATCAAAAGCGCCCACGACTGCAGCGAGGGCGGCCTGGCCGTGTGCCTTGCCGAAAGCTGTATCAGCCACCAGATCGCACGGCACACCCCGAGCCTCATCGGCGCCCGCGTGGACCTGTCACCCCTGCTCCAGCCTGGGCCCGACGGTTTCACTCCGCGACTCGATGCCCTCCTGTTCGGCGAAACCCAGTCGCGCGTCGTGATCTCCTGCGCACCACTGGACGAACCCAAGATCACCGAACGCGCCCGCATCCTGGGCCTCTCCGTCACCCGACTCGGCACCGTCGGCGGACCCGATCTGGTCATTCAAACTGGCCAACACAAATGGTCCTGGCCCGTCAGGGAGCTGTACGACCTCTGGTGGAACAGCCTCGCACGGGCCATGGGTTGACCACGATCCGGACCGCCTGCCCCTTGCAGCCCCTGCCCCGGATCCCCCGCACCGGGCAACAGGATCCGTACCTCGTCACCACCCGGCAACGCCCGCGCGGTCTCCTCCTCCCGCACATGCGCCTCGCCCTCCTCCCGCGGCCAGATGTGGAACCCGCCCCGGTCCAGAGCCGTGATCTCCCACGTCCCCCAAATCCCGCGCCCCTCGCGAAACCCGCGGTAAAACACATCGTGCCCGCCCACGTACGTCTTCGTCCACCAACACTCCAGTGCGTCCCGATCGTACCGCCCCCGGATCACAAACCGGCCCACATCGTCCACGCCCGTTCCCTCGATCCGGCCGTCGCGAAACGTCAGCTCCAGATCCATCCGATGCCGGTCGCCCGGCCGATAGTTGTAAAACCCCGTCCACGGCCCTGACGGAAACAACGGGTCACTCACACCGCCACCCATAGGCCGCTCCCTGCAGTTTGTCAAAACGCCCCGCCACCCTACCCGGCCGGCCTGGCACCCACCCCGGCCCGTCCATCCGCATCCCGCCCGCCGCACCCCGTTTTACTGCCCGCAAATTCAGTTGAGTCGGGCGCCGGATCAGTGGTACAGTCTCCCTGCTCGGTGCCGACCGCGCCGGGCCCAACCATGGTCGGGGCGTAGCGTAGCCTGGCTAGCGCGCTTGCTTGGGGTGCAAGAGGTCGCGAGTTCAAATCTCGCCGCCCCGACCATCTCACTTTTCCGCGCCCGGTCGCCCGCGCCCACCCAGGCGCGGCCTTGCCTCCGGCACCACCGGCCCGTCAACGGCGATCCCTCCCCGCCCTTTCTCCCCGGCCCCCGAAGGCGCACACCCGTCCACCGGCCTGACTTTCCTCCTTGTCACACCGGCCAACCCTGATAGCCTGATCCGCCTTGGGAATATGAAAGCGGACATTCATCCGAAATACGTGGATGCGGAAATCCGTTGCGCCTGCGGCAACGTGATCAAAACGCGTTCCACCAAGCCGGTGATCATCGTGGGCATCTGCAATGCCTGCCATCCCTTCTACACCGGCCAGCAAAAACTGGTCGACACAGCCGGCCGCGTGGACAAATTCCAGCAGCGCCAGGCCAAGACCGCGGCCCTGCAGGCGGCCCTTGCCGCAAAGAAGAAAAAGAAGCGCTAGACGGTCACTTCGTGCAACCGCCCGTCGCCGTGCGGACCACCGCACCCGCGGGCGGTTTGCTTTTCAACCGGTGCGGTTCCCCCGCCCGGCCGGCCCGCCCCCTGCACGCGCCGTTGCCGGCTCCGTAAAGCACGCCGCTCCGCCATGGACATGAAACCCTACATCGAAAGGTTCCGCCAGCGCCTGGCCGAGGTCGAAACCGCGCTGGGCAACCCCGCCGTGGCCGCTCAACCTGCCCGCCTCCAGGAACTCGGCCGCGAATACGCCCGCCTCAAGGAGCTCGTATCCATCGGAGACGCCTACCTCCGCACCGAACAGGAACTCGCCCGAAACCGCGAACTGCTGGCCGCCGAACCGGCGCACTCCGAACTCGCCGGGCTCATCCGCGAAGAAATCACCCGCGGCGAGGTCGAACTCGACCGGCTCACCCGTGAACTCCAGCGCGGCCTGCTTCCACCCGATCCCGCCGACCACCGCAACATCGTCATGGAAATCCGCGCCGGTGCCGGCGGACAGGAAGCCGCCCTCTTCGCCGCGGACCTCTTTCGCATGTACAACCGCTACGCCGAAGCCCGGGGATGGAAAACCGAAACCATCGACGCCAGTCCCTCCGACCTCGGCGGTTTCAAGGAGGTCATCTTCCTCATCAGCGGCCCGGACGTCTACCAACGCCTCAAATACGAAAGCGGCGTCCACCGCGTCCAACGCGTCCCCGTCACCGAGGCCCAGGGCCGCATCCACACCAGCACCTGCACGGTGGCCGTCCTTCCCGAGGCCGAGGAGGTGGACGTCGAAATCAAACCCGACGAACTCGAGATCACCGTCAGCCGCGCCTCCGGACCGGGCGGCCAGGGTGTCAACACCACCGACTCCGCCGTCCAAATCCTCCACAAACCCACCGGCATGATCGTCCGCTGCGCCGACGAACGCTCCCAACAAAAAAACAAGGCCAAGGCCCTGCGCGTCCTCCGCGCCCGCCTCCTCGAAGCCAAACGCGCCGAGGAAAACGCCAAATACGCCGCCCAACGCCGCGCCCAGGTCGGCACCGGCGAACGCAACGAACGAATCCGCACCTACAACTTCCCCCAAAACCGCGTCACCGATCACCGCATCGAACTGACCCTCTACAACCTCGGCGCCGTGCTCGACGGCGAGCTCGACCCCCTCATCGAGCCGCTCATCGCCCACGACCTCGCCCGGCGGCTGCAAGAGTGGATCCGTACCCAGCCAGCCTGAGCTCCGACCCCGCTCAGCCCCACACACATCCGCCACACACCGGCTTCCACCCCGCCAGCCCCCGGGACAACCCCTCCCGGCACGACCTACCGACACCCGGACAACGCCCGCAGCAGGCCCCTCCACACTCACGTCGCACCGATACGCCGGGCACGTGACCCCTTGCCGGCCGGTCGTTCCAGCCCCGGGCCCCGCCCGGGATGGACAACAAAACCACACCGGCAGAAACCGGCGCCAGGGCCAGGCTCCCGGCCCGGCCAGCCAGGCGCAGAGTCTCTCAAGGGCTGCGCGTCGCCAGAACACCCGCCTGCACCCGCGGCATCAGACCGGCCACAGCGGCATCCACCTTCTCCACCAACACGCCCGGGAACCAACCGAAGAACAACAACACAGCCAACAGCACCGCATAAGGAAGACGCGCGGACAAGCCCGTCACATCCGCAGCTTGCACACCCTCCGCCGCCGGCCCGTGAACCAGCCGCCGCACCGCCCGCAACATGTACACCGCGCCCACCACCAGCGCACCGAACAGGGCCGCCACCGTCACCCCGCGCAAGGCCGGCACCTCCCAAAGCCCGAAAAACACGGTCACCTCACCAATGAAATTCGCAAAACCCGGCAAACCACAGCCGGCCAGCGCGGCCATGGTCATCGCCGCCCCCCAGAACGGCATCGCACGGCCCAGGCCACTCATCTGCCGCAGGGACCAGTCCCCCGTCTGTTCATACAGGTGCCCGGCCAGTCCGAACGACAACGCTGCCAGAAACCCGTGCGCCACCATCACCACCACCGCACCGGTCACACCCACCTCGTTCCAGGCCGCCAACCCCAGAAACACAAAACCCATGTGCGCCACACTCGCGTAACCCAGCAGCCGGCCCAGATCCGTCTGCCGCATCGCCACCCAGCCCGCATACAGCACGTTACCCAACGCCAGCGTCGCCACCACCGGCATCCACTCCGCCGCAGCCTCGGGCAAACACGGCTGCGCCACCCGCAGCAGACCGTACAGCCCGAACTTCTTCAGCACACCCGCATGCAGCATCGCCGTGGCGCTCGGCGCCGCGGCGTAGCCGGCCGGCGCCCACACGTGAAACGGCCACAGCGAAACCAGAATCCCGAACCCGAACAACAACAACGGATAGATCCAGCCCTGCACGCCCGCGGCCGGCGGATGATCGCGGAAATACCGCGTCAGAGTGGGAATGTCGAACGTCCGTTCACCCGCCGGAAGCTGCAGATACAACGCCACCAGACCGATCAACACCAGCAACGCGCCCGCCGTCAAAAACAACGTCATCTGAAACGCCGCCGGGCCCCGACCCTCCCCACGGCCCCAGATCCCGATCATCAAAAACGTCGGCACCAGCGCCAACTCGTGAAAGAAATAGAAGTAAAACAGGTCCAGCGAGGCGAACGCGCCCAGAATCCCGCCCGTCATCAGCAACAGCAGGAAATAAAACTCCTTGGTCCGGTGCCGGATCTCCCGCGAACAAACCGCCGCCGCCCAACCCACCACCGCACCCATCAACAGCAAACCCACATTCAGCCCGTCCACGCCCAGCCGGCACTTGATCCCCAACGACGGCGCGCCCCATCCCGGAACCTCCGTCACCATGCGGTACCCGTCCGCATCGGCCGGCGCCCCGGCAAAACGCAGAAACACACCCACCGCCACCAACGCCGTCAGACCCGTGGCCACCAGGGCGATCACCCGCGGCGTCCGCCCGGCCGTGCGCGGCACCAGCAACACCGCCAGCGCCGCCAGCAACGGAATCCCCACCAGCCAACCCAGCATCGTCATCGCCGTCCCTCCACTCTCCTGCGACAACCGAACCTCTTCATCCGCCCAACCACCACCACAACACCACGGCCAGCCCAGCCGCGAAAACCAGCGCGTAGGTCTGCAGACTTCCCGACTGCATCAGCCGCAGGGTCTGACCCAGCACATCCGCGCTGCCCCGCAGCAAACCCACACAAAACCCTTGCAACACCCACCGTTCCACACCGGCCAGAAACATCGCCCAGGCCTCATGCAGCCCGATCACCGTTGCCTCGTACAACTCATCGAAGTACAGCCGGTGCCGCAACCAGCGCGCCAGCCGCGGCCACCGTTCCGCCACCGGATCCTCCGACGCCCCCGCATACCATTTCCACGCCAGCACCGCCCCTGCCGCCATCGCCAACAGCCCCCCCAGCGCCGGCACGGGCGCATGACGAAACGGTTCCCACAGGCGGTCCCACCACGTCCCGGAACCGGCCCCCTCCAACCCGGGCAGCACGCCCTGCAACACCGACTGGATCCCCGTCACACCGCCCACGATGCTCAGCACCGCCAGGATCCGCAGAGGCCACAACATCGCCTGACCCGGCTCCGTCGCATGCCCGGCCGCCTCGGTCCGCGCCTCACCGCCAAAGGCCACGCACACCAGCCGGAACATGTAAAAGCTCGTCAGACCGGCCACCCCCACGCTCAACACAAACAACGGCAACTCATGCTCCCAGGCGGCCGCCAGCAGGCTGTCCTTGCTGTAAAACCCGCTCATCGGCCAGACCCCCGCCAGCGCCAGCGTCCCCACAACGAACGTCCAAAACGTCACCGGCAGGCGGCGGCGCAACCCGCCCATCCGCCAGATGTCCTGCTCGTGGTGCAGCGCCACAATCACCGAACCCGCCCCCAGAAACAACAGCGCCTTGAAAAACGCATGCGTAACCAGATGGAACATCCCCGCAGCCGGCGCCTGCAACCCCACCCCCATCACCATGTAACCGAGCTGCGACAAGGTCGAATAGGCCAGAATCCGCTTGATGTCGTTCTGCTGGACCGCAATCAGCGCGGCCACCAACGCCGTCAGCCCGCCTGTCCAGGCCACCACCGCCAGCGCGTCCGGCGTGAACAGGAAAAACACCCGGCACAACAGATACACCCCGGCCGCCACCATCGTGGCCGCGTGGATCAGCGCGCTGACCGGCGTCGGACCCTCCATCGCGTCCGGCAACCAGACATGCAACGGCACCTGCGCCGACTTCCCCACCACCCCGCAGAACACCAGCAAACCAGCCACCGTGGCCACCGTGCCCAGCTCCGAAACCATCCCCGGCCAACGCGCCTCCAGCCGGCCGAAATCCATCGTCCCGGCCAAACCGTACACCATCAGAATCCCCGCCAGGAAACCCAGGTCCCCCAGCCGGTTCGTCAAAAACGCCTTCCGAGCCGCATCCGCGGCCGAAGGCCGTTCGAACCAATGCCCGATCAGCAGGTAACTCGACACCCCCACCAGCTCCCAGAACACGAACATCTGCAGAAAATTCCCCGCCAACACGATCCCCAGCATCGAAAACATGAACAGGCTCAGGCAGGCAAAGTACCGCGCAAAACCGCCGTCCCCTCGCATGTACCCGGGTGAGTAGATGTGGATCAGACTCCCCACGCCGGTCACCACCAGCAACATCACCAAACTCAACGGATCCACCCGCAGATCGAACGTCACCGACCACGAACCGGCCGACCACCACGGCACCGACACCGTCCCGGCGGTCCAACCATTGATCCCCCAGAAGATCACCGTCAGCAGAAAACTCCCCACCGCCGCCCCGATGGACAATGCCGCACTCCGCCGCGGCTGCCGCAGCGAGGTCAACGTGATCCCCCCCGCCGCCGCCAGCGGCAGCAGCAGAATCCACCACAACAAACCTTCACCCTTCATCGTCTCGTCACCTTGCCCGCAAACCAGCGGCAGCCGCCCCTGCCGATCCGCGCCGACGGGGCCGTTCCCGCTACAACCTCAGCAAACTCACATCCTCCACGTGCGCCGTGCGACGTTGCCGGTACAACGCCACCAGCAGCGCCAGACCCACCGCCACCTCGGCCGCCGCCACCGTGATCACAAAAAACACCAGCAATTGACCGTGCATCTCCCCGCGAAACCGCGAAAACGCCACCAGCGCCAGATTCGCCGCGTTCAACATGAGCTCCAGACTCATGTACATCACCAGCAGGTTCCGCCTGGCCACCACACCCAGCAACCCCAGGCCGAACAACAGAAAACTCACCGTCAGGTAATGTTCCAGTCCCGGTTTCCAATCCATGGCTCGTGCCTTCCTGCCCCGCCCGGCCCCTCCGCACCCTCACGGCAGATCGCGTTTACTGATCACGATCACGCCCACCATCGCCGCCAGCAGCAGCACCCCCATGATCTCCAGCGGCAACAGATACTGCGTGAACAACAACCGGCCCAGAAGCCGAACCGTCCCCTCCATCTCGGCCGCCGGCAGCCCGTCCCCCGGCCGGGCGCGCCACAGCGCCCACAGCAACAGCGCCGTCACCCCGGCCGCCGCCGCGCCACCCGTCAGCAGGCCGGCCCACCGCAACCGGCGCCGCGCCTCCTCCCGCAGATCCAGCAACATCAACACGAACAGGAACAACACCATCACCGCCCCCGCGTACACCAGCACCTGCACCGCCGCCACGAAGTAGGCGTGCAGCAGCACGAACAGCCCGGACAACGCCAGGATCGTCACCGCCAGGAACAACGCGCTGTACACCGGATTCCGGCTGAACGGATTCCAAACCACCAATCCCCCGCTGCCCAGCGCCAGCAGGGCAAACACATAGAACAACACGTCCGGCAGCGTCATCGCTCAACCTCCTCCGCGAACCCCGACCGGGCGCCGCACGCCGCGGCGGCCGCGCCCGAACCCACCTCTCAGGTCCGCACCGGAAAGTCCTCCTGTGCGCGCGCCTCTTCCAGCTTGTGCTTCCATTTCTGAATCCCCGCGTGCACGCCCCCCAGGGCGAGCAGCTTCTCCTTGTTGAAGATCATCTCCTCGCGACTCGTGCCGGTCAGCGAATAGTCCTTCATCAGAAAAATCGCCTCCTCCGGGCAGACCTCCTGGCACAACCCGCAGAAGATGCACCGCAGCATGTTGATCTCGAACTCCAGCGGCATCTTCTCGGCATTGGGCCGGTCGGCCGGCGGACCGTCCGGACCCGGCGGCACGATCCGGATCGCCTTGGGCGGACAAACGAACTCGCACAACTGACAGGAAACACACTTGGTGTTGCCGTCCTGGTCCCGCACCAGATACGGCGCACCCCGGTACCCTTCCGGCACCGTCCAACGCTCCTCCGGGTACTGCAGCGTCACCTTCCTCCGGAAGAAATGCCGCAGGGTCACCTTCAGCCCGCCCCAGACCGCCGGCAGATACAGCCGCTCCCAAAAACCCAGCGGCTTGCGCGGCACCACCCGCACCGAGCCGCGCCCCACCTTCTCAGCCGGCGCCTGCCACGACCCCGCCCCAGGGCCGGCAACAGGCCAGCCGCCCGGTCCGGATCGGCCCGGTTTCTCCTCCGGTCGCTCCTTCATAGGCTCCGCCACCATAGCCACGTCGCCGTCACCAGAATGTTCACCAGCGCCAGCGGGATCAGGTTGTACCAGCTCAACCGCATCAGTTGATCATAGCGAAACCGCGGCCACATCCAGCGCACCCAGATGAACACCAGCAGCAGCGCCAGCACCTTGCCCAGAAAAATCCCCACGTGCAACAGCCCGCCCCATACCGTCGCCGCCGGCCGGTCCAGCCCCCACACCGGCAACGTCCAACCACCGAAGAACAACGTCGTCATCAGCCCCGAGGCCAGGATCATCGCCGCGTACTCGCCCATGAAAAACAGCGCAAACCGCATCGAGCTGTACTCGATGTTGTACCCCCCGGCCAGCTCCTGCTCCGCCTCCGGCAGGTCGAACGGTGTCCGGTTCGTCTCGGCAAACGCCGCCACCAGGAACAGGCAGAACGACAGACACGTCATCGGACTCTGAAACACCAGCCAGTTGGGCACCGGCATCCAGGCCGGTGCCCACGCCGCCCGACCCGCCTGCACGGCCAGAATCTCACTGAGGTTCAGGCTCCCCACCCACAAAAACACCGGCACCACCGACAACCCCATCAACACCTCGTACGAGATCAACTGCGCGCCGCTGCGCAGCCCGCCCAACAACGGATACCGCGAGTTCGACGCGTACCCCGCCAGCACAATCCCGTACACGCTCAGCGACAGAATCCCGAACACGTACACCAGGCCCACGTTCAGGTCGGCGATCACCCACGAACCGGCCCGTGTGCCGGGCGCCGACCCGAATGGGATCACCGCCAGGTTCAACACCGCCGGGGTCATCACCAGCGCCGGCGCCAGCGTGAACAACACCCGCCGCACATGCGCCGGCGTGAAGTCCTCCTTCAAAAACGCCTTGATGGCGTCGGCCGCCGGTTGCAACAGCCCGAGCGGACCACACCGGTTCGGCCCCACCCGATCCTGGATGAACGCGCACACCCGGCGCTCGATCAACACCACGTACGACACCAGGAACATCAACACCGCAAACGCCCCCACCGCCCGCACCACGGTGAGCAGCGCCTGTTGGGTCGTCGGTTCCAGTTGTGCCCAAAAATCCATGGTCACCCCGTTTCCCGTTCCGCCACCCGCGCCCTCAAACCGGCACGGTGGCCCCGCAGTCGCCCAACGCCGACCAGCTCAACCCCCGGAAGGCCGGCACCTCCGAAGCCATCCGATCGAACAACCCCGGCAGATGCCCCGGCAGTTGCTCGCCGGTCAACGCGCTCACCCACTCGGCCAGCACCTCCCATTCCGGCCGGGCGTCGCCCGGCGGCGGGATCGCCGGTTGAAACCGTTGCACCCGGCCGCGCACGTTGGTGAACGTGCCCATCTTCTCCGCCGGCGCACAGCCCGGCAGGAGATAATGCGCCCGCTCCGTGGTGGCATTGGGCAACACGTCGCACACCACCAGCAAATCCAACCGCTCCAGCAGCTCCGGCTCGAAACCGTGCCGCGTCAGCTCCTCCCCGAAAACCAGCAGCGCACGGATCTGCCCCTTGCGCACCCGCTCCAGCATCACCGGCAGCTGACTGCCCATCTCGGTGTAACAGATGCCCGTCAGCCGCGCCCCCTGCGTGTTCGGGTTGCGATCCGCGTTCAACAACAGATGATCGCCCTCGCTCTCGCGCGGGACCGAATCGCTCATCGCACGCAACCGCGCCTTCAGCCGGCTCAGCAGCCAGAGCTCCTCGTTGCTCAGCCGCGCCGATCCCACCAGCCCCACCGACCCGGGCTCGGCCCGACGCAGCCGTTCCAGGATCTCCGCCGTGGCCAGCTCCCAGCCCGAATCGCGACCGCGGATCCGCACCTTCTTCAACCGGTCGGCCCGGTGGATCCACTTGTAGTTCAGCCGGCCATAATCGCACATCCAGTGGCTGTTGACCGCGTCGTTGGGCCGGGGCGTGTACCGGTAGATCCGGCCCTGGCGCGAGCCGATCAGGATGTTGCAGCCGGTTCCGCAGCTCGGACAGATGCTCGGCGTCTCCTTCAGGAACCACACGCGCATCCGGAACCGGAAATCCCGGGAGGTCAACGCCCCCACCGGACAGATGTCCACCGTGTTGAGCGTGTAATTGTTGTCGAACGGCCGGCCGGGTGCGGTGGCAATGGTGTTGTAACTGCCGCGGTTGATGATCCCCAGCGCGTCGTCGCCCACGATGTCACGAGTGAACCGGATGCAACGCGTGCAAAGGATGCAACGCTCCGCGTCGAACACGATGCGCGGGCCCAGGTCCACGGCCTTCGGCTTGTGCACCTTGGCCTCCACAAACCGGCTGCCCGCCTGCCCGTAATCCAGCGAGTACTCCTGGAGCTTGCATTCACCGGCCTGGTCGCAGATGGGACAGTCGAGCGGATGATTGATCAGCAGGAACTCCAACACCCCCTCCCGCATCGCCTTCACGCCGGGGGTCTCCGTGTAAATCTCCATGCCGGGACTGACCGGCGTGGCACACGCAATGGCCGGGCGCGCCGATTTGACGATCCGCGGCGTGCCGTCCGGGTTCAGAATCGGCTTCCGGTCCGGACCCAGCGCCGGGGTGCCGTACTCCACCAGGCACATCCGGCAATTGCCCGCAATGGGCAGCTTGGGATGATAGCAATAGTGCGGCACCGTCACACCGGCCAGCTCGCACGCCTGCAACATCGTCGTGGGCGCCGGCTTGCCCTGCCAATCCGGCATCGTGCGCGGCACCTCGACCTCGCGCCCGTTGACCCGCACGCGGATCGTCTCCACCGCCGGAGCCGCCGCCCCGCTCCCCGCTGAAGTCGCACTGGAAGTCGCCGTGCTCATCCTCACCTCGTCATCGGCACCCGGACGGTCCCGGCCCCGACCGGCCGACCGCCCGATTCCGCGCCGGCCTGCTCGGCCGCCTGACGCGCCTCCGCCTCGGCACCCCGCGCCACAAACTGCTCCTTGAACTTCGCCACCGTGCTCTGGACCGGCCAGGAACAGGCATCCCCAAACGCGCAGATCGTCCGCCCGCCGGGAATGTTGTCTGCAATGTGCAACAAATCGTCGGCATCCCGCCGCCGGCCCCGCCCTCCGGCCAGGCGCTTCAAAATCTTGGCCATCCAAAGGGAGCCCTCCCGGCACGGCGTGCACTGGCCGCAACTCTCGTGCGCGAAAAACGCACTGATGTTGGCCAGCACGTCCACCATGCTCACCGAATCGTCCACCACGATGATCGCGCCCGATCCGGACATGCTGCCCGCGGCAATCAGCGTGTCGAAGTCGTACGGCAAATCCAGCACGTCCTTCTCCTCCACGACCTCCCTGCCGTCCAGACCGCGCCGGCGCAGCGTCACCCGTTCCCCCGCACGAAACACCTTCGCCGAAACCCCGCCGGGAATGATCGCCTGCAACTGCCGCCCCTCCCGGAGCCCGCCCCCGAAAGCCGGATCAAAGATCAGCTCGCCCAACGTCACCTTGCCGGTCTCGATCTCGTAACAGCCCGGCTTGCGCACATGCCCGCTGAGACTCACCAACCGCGTGCCGGTGTTGTTGGGCGTCCCGATCTTGGCAAACTCCGCACCCCCCATCGCCACGATGTGCTTGATGTTGCACAACGTCTCCACGTTGTTGACGATCGTGGGACACATGTACAACCCCAGCACGGCCGGAAAATACGGCGGCTTGATCCGCGGATAAGGCCGTTTGCCCTCCAGCGACTCGATCAGTCCCGTCTCCTCCCCGCAAATGTAGGCACCCGCCCCGCGGTGAACGATGATGTCCAGATCGTATCCGGTGCCCAGAATGTTCCTGCCCAGAAAACCGGCTTCACGCGCCTCCGCCAGCGCCCGCTCCAGAATCTTCGCCCCCTCGGTGAATTCGCCCCGGATGTAGATGAACCCCAGGTGCACGTCGTTGGCAAAACAGGCCAGAATCATCCCCTCCAGCAACTGGTGCGGATCCCGGTGGATGATCTGCCGGTCCTTGAACGTCCCGGGCTCGGATTCGTCCGCATTGCAGATCAGATAAATCGGCTTGCCGCTCTTGCGGTCCACAAAACCCCATTTCAACCCGCACGGAAAACCGGCCCCGCCGCGCCCGCGCAGCCCGGATTTGACCACCTCCTCCCGAATCTGTTCCTGCGCGGTCATCACCCGGCCGTCCGGCAGCGTCCGCGGCGGCAGGGTCAGCCCCTTGCGCAACGTCTCGTACCCGCCATGCCGCAGGTAGCACGCCAAATCCGGCGTGTAGCCCGGCTCGAACGCATGCTTCAGGATCAGCCGATACTCCGATGGCATCGCCTCAACCTCCCCCCATCCGAACCCTTGACGACCGGCCCGGAACGAATACTCTCTCTAGCAGACGGGCTTGCCCGATGGTGTAACGGTAGCACAGCAGACTCTGGATCTGTTTGTCATGGTTCGAATCCATGTCGGGCAGCCATTTCGTTTTGCCCGGATTCCCCCCGTCTGCCGCCCACCGCCCGCGCCGGGCGCCGCCCTGACCGCACCCGGTCCAGACCCGCCGGCCCCATTCTTGGGTGGCCCGCATGTGACCGCGTTTCACGATCCAACCTCCACCCGCGGCAGCTTTTCTTCCGGATGGGCCAGCCACGATTCGACCTGCTCGGGGCTGACCCGCTCCCACAAATCGTCGTTGATCATCACCACCGGTGCCGTGTGACAACTGGCCAGGCACTCCACGAACTCCAACGTAAACCGGCCGTCGGCCGTCGTCTGCGGCCCGTGTCGGTGCGGATCCAGCCCCAGCCGCTCGCACAAACGCCGGTGCAACTCGTGCGACCCGGCCAGCATGCAACTGAGCGTCCGGCAGATCTTGATCTGCCACCGGCCGCACGGTTCCTGCCGGAACATCGGATAAAACGTGACCAGCTCGTAAATGTGGATCGGCTGCAACCCGAGTTTCCGGGCCGTCCATTCGATGGCCTCCTGCGACAGCCAGCCAAAATGAGCCTGCAACGCGTGCAGCACCATCAGGGACGCGCTCCGTTTCACCGGATACCGCGCCACCAACGCGTCAATCTCCGCCTCCAATTCCCGGGGTACGGTCCAG
Organism: Limisphaera sp. 4302-co; assembly: GCF_049537155.1. Lineage (NCBI taxonomy): Bacteria > Pseudomonadati > Verrucomicrobiota > Verrucomicrobiia > Limisphaerales > Limisphaeraceae > Limisphaera > Limisphaera sp. 4302-co. Next base: position 18,036 of record NZ_JBMVQZ010000011.1, on the reverse strand, counting down.
TCCATGACTTCTTCGACTCCCCGCAGTCGGGCTGTGGCAGCCGTCCCACCTCGCCCGACAGGCTCAGCGGTCGCACTCGCCCATGACGAAATCAAGCGAACCCAGAATCGCCGGCACGTCACCCACCAGGTGACCCGGCAACAGCCGGGGCAGGATGCTCAAATTACAGAAGGAGGGCGAGCGGATTTTCAGCCGCCACGGCGCCCCGCCGCCCCGACTGTGGATGTAAAAGCCCAGTTCGCCCTTCGGATTCTCGTGTCCGAAATACACCTCGCCCGGGGGACAGTTGATCCCCTCGGTCACCAGCATGAACTGGTGGATCAACTCCTCCATCGAGGTCAGCACCTTGCGCTTGGGCGGCAAAACGATCTTCCCATCATCCACGCACACCGGCTCGCCCGTGGCGTTGTCCGGGCCGCCCGGCATGCGCGCCAGACACTGCCGGATGATGCGCGCGCTCTGGCGCATCTCCTCCATCCGCACCAGGTAGCGGTCGTAGCAGTCCCCCGCCGAGCCCACCGGCACGTCGAATTCCAGCTCCGCGTAGCACAGGTACGGATGCGCCTTGCGCAGGTCATGCGCCACACCGCTGCCGCGAAGGTTGGGACCCGTCAGCCCGTAAGCCACCGCCAGCTCCGGCGGGATCACCCCCAACCCCTGCGTGCGGTCCACCCAGATGCGGTTCCGTGTCAACAGGGTCTCCACCTCGTCCACCGTGCGCAGCAGCTCCTCCACAAACCGCCCCACCGCATCGCACCAGCCGGGGGGGGTGTCCCGGGACACTCCGCCGATCCGCGTGTAACTGGTGGTGAACCGCGCGCCCGTCAGCGCCTCGCACAAGTTGTAGATCTTCTCCCGTTCGGTGAACGTGTGGAGAAACACCGTCACCGCGCCCACGTCCATCGCAAAACTGCCCAGGCCCAGCAAATGGGCCGAGATCCGCGCCAGCTCCGCGCAAATGACGCGAATGTACTGGCAGCGCGGCGGCAAACGGTCGTGGATCCCCAACAGCTTCTCCACCGCCAGTGCATAGGCCACGTTGTTGGCCAGCGGTGCCAGATAGTCCAGCCGGTCGGTGTAGGGGATGAACTGCGTCCACGTCATGTTCTCGGCGATCTTTTCATCGCCGCGATGCAGATACCCGATGTCCGGCGTGGCACGCGTGATCACCTCCCCGTCCAACTCGAGCACGATCCGCAACACGCCGTGCGTGGACGGATGCGAGGGCCCCATGTTGACGACCATCCGGTCGCCCGCCACCTCCTCCCAGGCCCCATCGTCCACCGCCGGCGCCTCCACCCGCGCCTGCGCCAACTCCTGCGCACGCGCAGCCGTGTCGCCGAATTCGAATGTCCGCCCCGTGCTCATCGGTCTCCTTTCGGCCGGTCGCCGCTCCCCGGCTGCGTCCGACCCGGTTCAGCCCTCGGTCGGCCCCGGCTTGGCCCGGGGCTCACGATGAATGGCATCCGCAGCCCCCGGCGTGGTCACAAACGGCCCGCCCTCCAGGGGCGCCACCTCCGTAAACGCCACCCCGGGCACCTCGCTCGGCAAACCGCCCAGCGGAAAATCCTTCCTCAACGGATGGTACGGATACCCCTCCCACATCAGGATCCGGCGCAGATCCGGATGCCCGCGGAACCGGATCCCCATCATGTCGTAAACCTCCCGCTCGTGCCAATCCGCCGCCGGCCACACGCCGGTCACCGTCGGCAGCTCGGACCGCTCTTCCGGCACCCGGGTGCGCAAACGCAACATCTGCCCGTGCCGCAAACTGTAAAGGTGATAGACCAGCAACCACCGCGGCGGCCGGTCTTGGTTGTCCACACTGGTGATGTCCAGCAACAGGTCGAAGCCCAACTCGTCCCGCGCCGCCCGGCAAACCTCCGCCACCCGCTCCGGATCCGCCAGATCCAGACTCACCTCCCCGCGAAACTCCTCCGGCTGGCCCAGGACCCCGCCGAATCGTTCGCGCAGTTGATGGGCCAGTTCGAGCGCGGTCATGGCTGCAACTCCATCTGCCTTGCCGGCGGCCGCACCGGCAACGCCGGCCCCGGTCGCTTGAGCGTTCGCAAGACCGGTTCGCGCCGCACCTTGCCCTGCAACTTGATCAGCGCATCCAACAGGGCCTCCGGCCGCGGCGGACACCCCGCCACATAAACGTCCACCGGCAGGATCCGGTCCACACCCTGCAACACCGCATAGCTCCGGTACATCCCGCCCGTCGAGGCACAGGCACCCATCGCGATCACCCACTTGGGCTCGGCCATCTGCTCGTAGAGACGCCGCACCACCAGGGCCATCTTGTACGTGACCGTGCCCGAAACGATCATCACGTCCGATTGCCTGGGGCTGAAACGCATCACCTCCGCGCCAAACCGCGCAATGTCGAACCGGCTGGCCCCCGCCGCCATCAGTTCGATGGCACAACAGGCCAGCCCCATCGGCATCGGCCAGAGAGAATACTGCCGAAACCAGTTCAACGCGGCTTCCAGGCGCGTGATCACCACGTCGCCCTCCACCTTCGAGTCGTAACCAATTACCGTGGTGGTTTGCATCGGACGAACACCGCTCCCCGGTTCGAGACCGCTCAACCCTAGAGGAGCCGGACCCCCTTCGCAAGTGAATCCCCCGGATCACCCGGCGTCCGCCGGAATCGGTCCGGGCCCCGGAAAAGCCCAGCTGCGCCCGGCGCGGCAGGGCCGCTTGTCACTCGACACCGCTGCTCTATGATGGGGCGGTGATGGCGAGGATCGCTTGGCCGTTGCTGTTTGCCCTGGTTTTCGCGCTGACGAGGATTCCGGGACTCCTCCCGCCCAACTTCAGCGCCGCTTACGCCTTTGCCTTCTGCGCAGGCGTGTTCTTCCGAGGGGCCCTGGCCTGGTGGCTGCCCCTGGGGACCCTCGCGCTGACCGACCTCGCACTGACCGCCTGGTACGCCTTCGGCCTCGGCTACGACGTCCTCTCCACCCCGGCCCTGCTCGCTCTGGGCTTCAACTACGTGGCCTACGCCGCCCTGATCCTTCTCGGACGTTGCTTCAAACCTCACAGTTCGCTCCTGACCCTGCTGGGCGGCGGGCTCCTGGGCGCCATCCTGTTCTACCTCATCACCAACACCGCCGCCTGGTGGTTCAATCCCTTCGGCCACCCGGAATACACGCGGACCCTCCAGGGCTGGTTGCGCGCGCTGACCCTCGGCGCCAGCGGATGGCCGCCCACATGGGAATTCTTCCGCAACACGCTCCTCAGCAGCGGCCTGTTCACCGCCCTGTTCAGCGTGGCCGCGCGCCTGACCGCCCCGGCCGAATCACCCGCGGAAAAAGACCCCCTCCCCGCGGCACAAGAACCCGAGGAATCAGCCGAACCTGAGGGCGGCCCCCAACCGGCCTGATCGAAACCAACCCCGGCAGGATGCAACGCCTGCAAAGATTCCCCACACCGCCGCCGGCAATCCCGAAAACCTCCTCCACACGCACGGCCCATGCGCATCGGCGTCATCTCCGACACCCACGGTTACCTCGACCCGCGCGTGGCCGAGTTGTTCGACGGTGTGGACGCCATTTGGCACGCCGGAGACATCGGCCCGGCATCCATTCTCACCGAACTCGAGCTGATCGCCCCCGTGACCGCCGTGCTGGGCAACAACGATTGGAACCTCCCGCTGCGCGAAAGCGAGGTCGTTCAGGTTGAGGACCGGCGCTTCCTCATCCGTCACATCGTGGAGCCGGCCCGACCCGGCCCGTCCCTGCTGGAACGGATCGCCCGCGGTGAACTTCACGGCGTGGTGTTCGGTCACACCCACCGTCCCTACCGGAACCATCACCACGGAGCCCTCTTCCTCAACCCCGGTTACGCAGGCCGACCCCGCGCCGGTCACGAACGCACCGTGGCCGTCCTGCACATCGGCCCCGGCGATTGCATTGTGGAACACTTGAGGCTGGACCCCTGCGGGTGAGCCCGCCCGGCAGCGACACTCCCCTCGGAACACCGCCGTCCCCCGGGCCACTCACAGACGGCCCTCGCTCCAGGCCCGGTACCGTTCAGCCACCCGGCCGCTTTGCACATCCCCGCGATGGATCAGCAGCCCCACGCGCGTGCCCAGCGAGTCGCCCGCGGCCAACGTGAACGGTCTCCCGCTCCGGGCAGCCTCACGCCGCGGACCGAACGTCCCGTAGTCCCGCGTCAGCCAGGTGTGCGGATGCGGATTGGACGGGTGACTGAAAAGCGCCAGTCCCTCTGCATCCGGCACGCCGGTCCGCGAAAAATCCACCCACCGTGCCGGCTTGTCATGCGTGCCCGCCTGACCCACACCGCCCTCGGAATTCACCAACCGGCCCATCCCGTTGGTGTTGAACCGGTCGTTCATCCGAACATACGGCCAGGCATAATGAACCGCGTCGCTGCGGAAGATGACCGGGCCGTACGCCGCGGTGACCGTGAAGCGGATGTCGAGAAAGTACTCTCCCCCCTCCAGCGCCACCACCCGCATCTGCCGCTCCTCCTCCAGCACGGGCGTCCGACCGTGATCCATCTCCCAGATCAACCGCCAACGAAGCCGGCCCTCCCCACGGCCCGGCGCCCATGACAGAAAACGATCGTGCCGAATCCGATCCCGAAACGGCGCGTGCGGGTCCTTGGGCCCGCCCGCACCCGTGTAGAAAGCGTTGTAAAACGACGCCTGCCGGTGCCCCGCCAGCTCCACCGTGTCGGCGAACCAGAACGAGCGATGGTGCGGATACGGCTCGGCCTTCTGCACCGTCATGGATCGGCCGGACGGACTGTAAATCGGATAAAAGTGCGGCAGGTCCCAATCCTCGCCGTAAACGTACCTGAAGGCCGGTCGGCCCCCGATCCGCACCTCCAACCGGCCCTGCGCATCGTCCCGCACGAATTCCACCCGCGGCGCGCCCGTGCCGCCCGCGCCCGTCTGCCGGCAGGCCGTCAACAGCAGAACCGCACACGCGCCCCCCGACAACACCGCCAACAACACCCGAAGCGACCCGGTCCAACCCTTGCCAGGTGTGCGTCCCATTTTCGTAGGTGCTCAGACCTTTTCCGGATGTTGCCAGGGCTTCCGCCGTTCCCGCTCCAGATACTGATTGGCCTCGGGATCGTCCGGGAAGATCTCGCGCACCGGGTCCCAGCGCAGCCGACGCCCCACCCACCGCGCAATGTTGCCCAGATGACACACCGTCGCGGAACGATGACCAATCTCCACGTCGGCGTTGGGTCGCTGCCGCGTCTTGATGCAGTCCAGCCAGTTCTTGATGTGGTCGTCGTTGAAATCGCGGGGCCGCCGCTTCAACAGTTCGATCGCATATTCCTCCGGCTCCGATTCCACCCGACCGCGGTCCACGCGGAACCGGCCACGGTCCGTGATGAATATCGCGCCGAACCCGGGTGGCCTCGGGTCGTCGCTCGGTTCCAGTACCACCCCGTTCGCGTACTTGAAGTACACCCGCGCCTCGCTGCAAATGCGGTCGCCGCGGTCCTTCGGCTCCGGCTGCGTGTACACCGGCGGAATGAGCTTCTCGCCCTCGATCCAAACCTCCACCGGGCCGCTGTCGTCCATCCCCAGCGCCATCTGGATCATGTCGAACCCGTGCGAACCCCAGCCGGTCATCTCCCCGCCCGAGTACGGCCGGAACGACAACCAACCCGGATTGGCACGCGGCAGGTAAAGGTCCCGATTGTACGGCACCACAGGCGTCGGACCACACCACATGTCCCAGTCCAACCCTTCCGGGATCTTCTGCTCCGGCAGCGCACACTCCCACGGCGTGGGATAGTTCATGTAGAGCACCTTCTGGATCCTGCCCCAGTCACCACGGCGCAGCGCATGACACGCCTCAATGTCAATCCACATGGACCGTTGCTGGCTGCCCACCTGGAAAACCCGGTTGTACTTCCGCGCCGCCTGCACGATCAGCCGCCCGTCCCGGATGGTCAGCGACACCGGCTTCTCCGCGTACACGTCCTTGCCGGCCTGGCAGGCACTGATGCAGATGTACGCTCGCCAGTGCTCCGGCGTGGCCGTGATGATCGCGTCCACGTCCTTCCTCTCCAACAGCCGCCGGAAATCCTGATACGCCTCGCCCCCGTGTTGCTTCGTCACCGCCTGAGCCCGCGGCAGGTTCACGTCCGCCACCGCCACCAGCCGCGCCTCCGGCAACCGCAACAGCCCCTGTAAAAGATTGCCCGCCTGCCGGCCCATCCCGATGAATCCCACACCAATCTGCTCGTTCGGCCCGGGCCGACCCGGCGCCCCCAACACACTCCGCGGCAGCACCTGCGGAAACGCCCACGCAGCAGCAGCCGCCATCACGCCGCGGCGCAGAAAGCTGCGGCGCGACAATCCCTGTGACTCGGAGGAACGGACCTTGGTTTGGGAGGTGTACGGCTTCATCGTTTTCACCCGGCTCGATACGGTCGCCACCGGCCGAACCCTTCACCGCGGCCACCCACCCTTCGCGAATGCCTCAAGGCCGGCCCGGGTCCAACCGCATCGTCTCCAACTCCATTCACCACTGTCAGCATGCGCATCTGCCAGCGCAGGTGGCCAGAGGAAAGTTTGCCCGGCCCCGGGCGTTTCTCACGAGCCGGCGCCACCCCCACGGCCCTCCTCCCGACCCACCCGATCAACCGGGCGGCCAGCCCATCTTGCGCCCGCCCAGGATGTGACCGTGCAAATGCGGCACCGCCTCCCCGGCGTTGGGCCCGCTGTTGAAAACCATCCGCCAGCCCTCCTCGGCCAGCCCCAGCTGCCGCGCCACCTCAGCAGCCTTCACCATCAAATGACCCAGCAGCGGCGCGTCTTCAGGCGTCACCGAGGCGAGGTTCCGGATCGGTTTGCGCGGCACGATCAACACATGCGTCGGCGCCTGCGGGTTGATGTCGTGAAACGCCACCACCAGATCGTCCTGATACACGATCCGCGCCGGCAGTTCCCCGTCACAGATATTCTGAAAGATGGTCTTGCTCATGTCACGATCTCCTCTGATCCGAACCCTGCCGGCCGGCCCGCGCCCACGGCCGCACCGGCACCCACCTCATTCCACCACCAGCAGGCACTCGCCGCTGGCATGGGCACGCACACATGCACGCAGGTACTCCACAATGCGCTCCCGCAACGCCTCGCACCGCGGACACCATCGACGCACCCCCAACAACCGTTTCACACAGGCGCGCAACCCGCAAAACCGGACACGCGCCGGCGTCAGGCGCAACTGAGTCTGAACCGCCCGACGCAATTCGGCAAAGAAGAACAACTCCCCGCCCCCGGCCGCATGCGCCAACGTCAAAAGATCCTCCGACCGCGCCCGCTCCAGCCCCGTCCTCGGCCCGCACGACCGCATCTCCTGCGCCAGCCCCCGCAAGGCCTGTTCCAACGTGCGCGTGAACTCCTCCAGCGTCACCGCCTCCCGCGCCAGATCGTGCCGGAAATAGTGAAACACCGCCCGCACCGTCTCCTCCAACACCTCCGCGTCACACGCAGGCGACCCGTCCCCAATCAACTCGCCCACGATGCTCTCGGCCGAACAAGGGACCCGTTCCCCGCTCGCCAGCTCGAACACCAGATAATCACTGCCCAAAAGAATCATGACGCCCCCTCCAGTCGCCGCACCTCCTGCACAAAATCCGTCGCCTCCTGAAACCGACGGTACACACTGGCAAATCGCACATACGCCACCTGATCCAGCCGCCGCAGTTCCTCCATCACCAGGTGACCAATCGCCTCGGCCGGCACCTCGCGATCGTACCGCTCACGCAACGCCTGCATCACCCGCTCGATCAACCCCTCCACGGCCTCCGTGCTCACCGGCCGCTTCTCACAAGCCTTCGCAATCCCGGACGCCAGTTTCTCCCGCGAAAACGGTTCCCGCCGCCCGTCCCGCTTCCGCACCACCAAATCCTCGTGCTCGATGTGCTCGTAGGTCGTGAACCGATACCCGCAACGGGTGCACTCGCGCCGACGTCGAATCGTCGCCCCCTCGCGTGAGGACCGGGAATCCACCACGCGATCCTCCAGACACCCGCATTTCGGACAACGCATACCCAGCCGCCACAACCCGTCGCGGCTCCCCCAGCTAACACCCCAACCGGTGGGACGTCAAGCCGGAGCAGCAAAAAACACACCATGTTCCCGGCCAACCTTCACCACCCACGTCCTGTGCCCACCTGCACTCCACTCCGGCCCGGTTTCCCCCGCCCGGCCACGCCCCGACCCGGACCGGTCCCGTTCTCCAGCCTTTGCAAGCCCGATGCGCCGACGATAATGTTGCCTGTATGGTTCGCGTGCAAAACGTCCATGTCCGGGAACTCATCCGGCTCAAGCCCCCCCGGGCCATGCTGGCCGAGCTGCCTCTGGACCAGGCAGCCGCTCGCACCGTCGTCGCCGGTCGCGAAGCCGTCCAGCGCATCCTTGACCGGTCCGATTCCCGAATCCTGGTCCTCGTCGGCCCCTGCTCCATTCATGACCCGGAAGCCGCCCTCGATTACGCCCGGCGCTTGGCCGCCCTCCGCCGCGAACTCCACGATACCTTCGAAATCGTGATGCGCGTCTACTTCGAAAAACCGCGCACCACCATCGGCTGGAAAGGACTCATCAACGACCCCCACCTCGACGGCACCTACGACATCGAAACCGGCCTGCGCCGCGCCCGTTCCCTCCTGCTCGAGATCACCCGCATGGGCCTGCCCGCCGGAACCGAGTTCCTCGATCCCATCGTCCCCCAATACATCGCCGATCTCATCTCCTGGGCCGCCATCGGCGCCCGCACCACCGAGTCCCAAACCCACCGCGAAATGGCCAGCGGCCTCTCCATGCCCGTCGGATTCAAAAACGGGACCGACGGCAGCCTTCAAGTGGCCATTGACGCCATGCAAGCCGCCCGTCACCCCCACGCTTTCCTCGGCGTGGACGAGGACGGCATCACCAGCATCGTCCGCACCACGGGCAACCCTTGGGGCCACATCGTCCTCCGCGGCGGACGCCAACGCCCCAACTACGATCCCGAAAGCATCCGCCAAGCCGAACAACAACTCGCCGCCGCCGGGCTGCCCCAGGTCATCATGGTCGACTGCAGCCACGCCAACTCCGCCAAAATCCCGGCCCGACAAGAGGACGTCTGGCGCAGCGTCATCCAGCAACGCTGCAACGGCACCCTGTCCCTCGTGGGCATCATGCTCGAAAGCAACCTCTTCGAAGGCAACCAACCCTTCCCACGGCCCGTTCACGAACTCCGCTACGGCGTCTCCATCACCGACCCCTGCATCAGCTGGGAAACCACCGAACGCCTCCTCCGCTGGGGCGCCGCCGAGCTCGCCCGCGCCGGCCTCGGCACCACCCGCCCCGCCCCAGCCGTCTCGAGCACTTGAGACCCACGAGCCCGCCCCGCGCCCCGGACGCGCTCCTCCACCCGTGCCCTCCCCATGGCGTCCTGCCCCGCCGCCTTCCAACGGCCCCCATCGTGCCCACAGGCTGGAACCTATCCCTAAACCCGATGTCCAAGTCGTTTCAAGGCGCGATAGCCATGGGTTGGCTACAGCTGAGAAGGCACACTCGACACGCAGGACACGGTCGGGCAGGAGTCAGAGCCGCTCTTGAGAGCTGCAAATGTCGTAGGAACAGAAAGGCCTCCCATCTGCCGGTGACCCGCTGCCCGAAAGCTCGGTCAACGGAGGCGCGGAATCGCCCCGTTTGCTGTTCAGACCAGGACCTGCCGGACCAGCAAGAACGCGCAGGCCATCTGCAAATACGCCTCAAAAGCCCGGCTCGACTTCTCCCACCTGACGCACAGCCGCCGAAAATGCAGCAGCCGGGCCAGCGTACGCTCCACCACCCACCGCCGACGATACCGCCGCAGCGACCGGCCGTCCTGCGTGCGATTCTCCGGCCGACGACTGCTCCGGTGCGGCGCCATCAGCTCCATGCCTCGCGCCGCAAACGCCCGGTCCAGTGCATCGCTCTCCCAGGCCTTGTCGCCCACCACCCGCTCCGGGACCTCCTTCGTAAGCATGAGATCGAACCACCCCTGCGCCAGAGTCGACTCATGCGGCCGGGCCGAACAGCTCTGCACCGCAATCGGCAATCCCCGGGCGTCCACGGCAATGAGGATCTTCACCCCCTTGCCCACCTTCGTGCGCCCGATCCCGTCGCCTCCACCACGTGCCGGACAGAACGCCGCATCCGGAAAGCATTCATACAGCCGATACTCTCCGCGCTCCTCCACCAGTTGCCCGGCCTCCTGCAACAGCCGTTCGAACACTCCCTCCCGCACCAGCCGTTGGAAGAACCGGTGCACGGCGCTTTTGGTGCCGAACTGTCGCGGCAGATCCTTCCATTTGGCTCCGTTGGCCAGCAACCAGAAGCTCCCGGCCAGAGCCTTGCGCTTGCCGGTTCGGGGGCGGCAGCCTTTGCAGTTCTTGGGAGGATCCGGAATGCGTGCGTAAAACCATTTCAGCAGCCTCCCCGTAACTTTCAACACAACTGCATGATGACTACGTCACAAACGCTTGAAAATGCTTTTGGGACAGGTTCTACCTGTCACTTTCCCAAGGCGGCCGCTCATAGGTTCTCGTTTGTTCTCCTTCCAAACGTGGACTGTCCAAAGCTTCCAGCGGAGGGTAATGGTACACGATTTCACCGTGCTGAAGCACCATCACTCCATTCGTCAACACAATGCGGCTACCCACGCGGCTCACCCGTTCAAAGTATAAACTCACGCCTCCCCTGTTGACTCCCTCCTGATACTCCCTCAGCCCAGACAGAAACCAATCATGGCTTTCGACCGACGCCAACAATTCCCTCCACCAGTTTGTCTCCGGCGGATTGCAACGTCCCCGCTCTAAAGCCAGCGTCAGTACCTCGAAGTCTGTTTCTGCCATCCGTCGCGTTACAAACCAGATACCACCCGGCCCAACCGGTTCCATAACCTGTACACAACTTGCGGCGGTGGGATCGACCACCCACAACGCCAGCCTCGGATGCTCCCGGGCCAGGTATTCCCACCCCGGGATGGCAACGGCGGCCGTCAATGTTCCAAACCGGGCCAACCACATCAGGAGTCTGGTCGTCCGTAGTCCGTCCACTTTGTCGACTGAAGCCAGTTTCTGTTCCATACCCAGCTGCGCTTGCCCTGTCCGTGCGAAGGTTCCGCTACTCACCACCAGCCGCCTGATGCTGCCTCCCACACGATTTCTTCACACGTGGCACGGTCTTGGCCCGCACTCCCCTAGAAGCCGGCATGCGATATGAACCACGCCCCGAGCGCCACGGTCGAGCGCAACACCGCTCGGCCGCGCCCGTACATTCGCGCAATCAGGACGGTCTCGGTTCTGCAACCCGCACCGACGAGCATGTCCATGATCCCACGTGCAGTCAGCCATCATGAACGCCGAGCACTCGTACGACGGTGCACCGCAGAGCCTCCACCAGTCACCGTCCACCCTCCCCGAGCCGGGATCTCTCCAGGCCGCTCCCCAAAGCGCAGCTCATCCGCGAGCTGTCCCGGCCGAAGAGCCTGAACAGCTACCAACCCGGCCACTTCCTTGGCGGCCATTCCTTCCATGCGGATGCATTTGACGTTGGCTCTCTCACCGATCTTCGTTCCAGTGCCCCGCACACAGATCGTCATTTGCCCTTCCTGCCCAGAGTCCCGCTCCACGGGCATGCTTCCTCCTGGCCAACGCCGCGCCGCGTGTCCCACGCATTCCAACCGCGCCGTGCGTCTTCAACCGTCCCAACCCCTTGCCGAGCCGTCTCCTCCTCATTGCCGATGTCGCGCTGTCCAGTTTCGCCTCTCAGCGGCTACTTACAAGGCTCCGACGCCTTCCTGCCCCTCCGTCTGGTCCAACCACGTTGACGCCGCTACCAAACGGCATCCCCGTATCAATACTGCACCCACCCGGCAACTCGCCCATGGGACAAGATCAACAGGCCACTCCCGCTATGCACCGTTTGCTTTTCTGGCACAAAAAATCCATACTTGATAAAGAAAGGCCTCCCTGTCCCCGGTTTGTAAACGCCTTCCCAGTACCACTCCATATACATGTTCGTCCACGCGTTGGCCAATCTGGTCAGCCACTTTTCCATTGCCTCCGGATCCTCCACACGACTCATGAACCCTTTCTGTTTTCCAGTCACACCTGCATTGGCCAGACTGGCGTGCATCTGTACAAATTCCGGCGACAGCGGTTCGAAGTTAATGTACCATGCTGCAAGTTCAGGGTGCTTGGCTCGAAACAGCTCAACCTCCCTTGCATACCTCTGTGGCAGCGTGGATTCATCGGCGGCCCACCTCAAAAGGATATACCACACCAGTGCCAACAACAAAGCCTCCACCAAGGCAAGGCACATTCTCGCGTGTCTCAACATAGTCATTGTTTGCCGGTGCAGTTCACGTGCTTATAGGTTTCGACATGTGCGGGACACTCAACCTGGCTCACTCTCTGCGACAAGCACAGCAATCCCCGAAAAGAAGTTTGCATTCAAAGCGATGCATAATGAGTTGGGCTTCGAATGGAAAGGAAAAATCCTCCCAACCGAGCACACCGCCCACCAAGATCGGCACGTCCACAAACACCGTTCGGCGCACGAAGTCACACCTGAGCTTGCCCGTCCCAACGAGCATGGAAACGTCCTCATAGTTGGGACCACCGAGGCACTGGCTTAAACAAGCGCCGAACCGCACCCATTTAGATCCGCTTTTTGCCGCGATGTCCTCCGACACCCACTCTTTCACCTCAGGCACCCGGTCGGACTCGTGCGGAGCAGCGGCTTGATCCCAGCACCAACCTCTGAGCTTCGAACAGAAATCAACGGCATCAAGCTTTTTTCGGATCCAGTCCACTAAACCAACCTCCACCGAACACCTCATTACACACGCCGTGACCTGCTTGCCGGTCGGCCCGGGTCTGTTGGGTGCCCGGGCGTCCAGGCCGAGAAAGTCTATTCGGACCACTGAGGCATTGCCAGCCAGGACCAGCAGACCAAGCCCTCCACGTTCCTCTATAGGATCCCGGCTCAGCCAGCGGCCAAGGGTGGGATTGTAGGCGCGGTATTCGTACAGGACCAGCCCGGTGAAATCCTCGGAGCGTTTGGTGCTGAAGCGGAAGGGGTTCAACCAGACCGCAGGGCCGCTCAGGCGGAGGGGCTCGCCAGAAGGACCGTATTCGTAACGGGCGGTTTCAGTGCCGGTGGTGGCCGACACCAGGTTCCACACGTTCCCGTTGCCGTCGTAGCACACAAAATGCGTGCTAGAAGCAGGTCCGGTGCCAGCCCGAACCCACAACAGCCCACCCACCCCTCCGGCGCCGTCCACGGTCTTTGAGACGTCCAGGCCACAGATGTACGCCTGTACCGGCGAGCCGTTCGTCGCGTTCAATTCCCCCGCGTGCGGGCTCAATCGCGATTCAACTCTCCGCCACATGTCCTCTACCCCTTACTCGCAACGTCACCCGTGCGTCACGCCGCTAGGAGGATCGCGGCGATCATAAACGTCGTCTCAATTCCCCGACTGCCGGCCCGAGGCGCCGTCCCCCGATCACCGCTGCGGCTTTGAATGGCTGCTGCGCGCCATGCAGACACACATCTTGCCTTCATGCTCCCGTTCTCACTCACCTGCCCACCGGCGTCCCCACCAACAGAGGACTACAGGGGCGCGCCGGCATCGCAAGCTCACACCGCCTCACTTATACCACACCGGACGCTCGCCTTTTGCCATCCACTCCGGCCTCCCCCGCTTCGGTAGCCAGACGACATCCCCATTGGTCGAGACCAGATAATGCCCGTACAATTCCGTCCAATGATCGCGGTACAAAAACATGGTTTCAACCCGAACACCTTTTATCACGACATTCGTCGGAAACACCATAAATATCCGCGAATGGTTACTGTACGTATAGGAGGCCGGCATACCCTCCGCCCGCCACGCTCCAAGATTCAGCAGGGCTCTTATCGTATCGATCCTCTTTCGATCCTCAAGACCGTACGGAAGCACGCAGTCACAGACCTTTGCCAAAACGACCAGCCCCAGCAAAGCCCCGCAGATTTTGAACACTCGCCGTTTTGTCATCGTGGCCATACGCTTTCTCCCGAGGCCAGCCCCACCTCATCAGCATTGATTTCTGCAACCGTCAACTCTGGGTGTGCGAGCCGATACCAGGGATGCCACATGTAGATGCTACAGAGGCTCTATCGCCAAGTCGACCTCCGCTGCAGCCCAGCGACGCCGTCTCCCAGTGGTAGGCGTACCTCTTTGCGTGCGTACGACTCTCATTGGCCAGCCGCTGAAATGCCCGATCAGACCCCACCTTAGTGGTCTTCCTATCGAGCGATTGAGCATAGCCCTCTCCAGACGATATCCACGTGGCCGTCATGTTCCTCCACGGGGTCCTGATGCTGCCACAGTCCGCAAGATTCTGCCACGCAGGTCCCTACTGTGTGGCTCTCCCTCTTGGTCTTGCGCTTTCGACGCATTTTCAACAATGTCCGACCACATCTGTTCGAATTCTCGGATGAGGTTTTCGGCCAGCTTCTCGTACACACAATCAACAATGCTGCGGCAATCATTGATTAAAATGCAGTACGTCATAGTTGTATCGCCCAAGGACGCCGCTGCCTCCGCTAATCCCTTGTCCACCTGCTCACTTGTGTGCACGTGGTTGACGACCCCTTCGTACCTCGACACGACATTTGTCGCCGCTTCCGGCAGGTGTTGATATGTAAACTTTCCCCGGCCACAGATCCTGCGTGGCGAGAAGGGTTTAGTTGTGTCAGGACCGAACTCAATCGCATACGCACCCCCAGCACCATCGTCACCGACCATCACCCAATGGTTGATACCGCACACGCCCTTCGCAATAACGATCCAGTAGTCCAGTCCAAGCCGATCCCAAAGCCGGGGTGGCGCGTTGACCACAAAACAATGAAGATTCCGGCCGCCGTGTTCCCCTTTAGGATCCCTGCTCAACCAGCGGCCCAAGGTTGGACTGTATGCGCGGTACTCGTACAGGACCAAGCCAGTAAAGTACTCGGTGCGCTTGGTGGAGAAACGGAAGGGATTGGTACGGGCCGCAGGGCCGCTCAGGCGGAGGGGTTCGCCAAAGGGACCGTATTCGTAGCGGGCCCTTTCGGTGCCGGTGGTGGCCGACACCACGTTCCACACGTTCCCGTTGCCGTCGTAGCAGACGAAGCGCGTGCCCGCGGCAGGGCCGGTGGCCAGCCGAACCCACAGCAGCCCTCCCACCCCTCCGCCGCCGCCGAGGGTCTCTGAGAGGTCCAGGCCCCAGATGTACGCACGCACCAAGCTGTTGTTGGTGGCATGCAACTCCGCCACGTGACGACCGAACAGCTCAGGATCGCTCACGAACTTCACGTCCTCCACCACCTGCCACACCCCGTTGCTCAAGACGTACGACGTCTGCCGCACCCGCCGACCCATCGCGTCGTACTTCCAGTCCACACGACAGAAGCTGGATGAAGGACCCGCCACCGTGATCACCCTCGTCAGCCGGTTCTCAGCATCCCAACTATACAGCCGCCGTCAGTGGCCAGCAAGGCTCTGCCACCCTCCGGCAATCACAGGGCAGGTAAAGCCGTACCCGCGCCTTCACAGGCTCCCAGCCCGTCTCCACCTCTGTGACACCTCTGTGTTCTCCGCTCCTCGGTGGTGCTCTTTGAGCCATTTCCCCCGCGTCTGTCACTGCCACCACTGATATTCCTGAATCGACCACCGCCGCCTCCCCCACCAGAGTCTCGTAATGGACCGCTGCTACCCCGGGGTCCACAACACGCCGAATCCCAAAAGCATTCGTGGAGCCGATGCTACCGCTGCGGTTTCCGAAGTTGCCCCCGCGCAACGACCGCTCGCATATCCCCTGCCGTACCATGCACTGGAAGACCAGCTGAGCCGCCCTTCTCGACCCGAACAGTCGAGGCAGATCCTTCCATTTGGCTCCGTTGGCCAAGAGCCCGGCAACTCCCGCCCGTGTTTTCCGCTTATTGGTCCGCGGACGGTGGCCCTTCGGGTTCCCGTGAGGATCCGAAATGCGCGTGCAAAAGCAATCCAACAGCCTGTCTGTAAGTGTCAGCTCAACTGCATGATGACTACGTCACAAATGCTTGTCAATGGTTGTTGGATAGGTTGTAGCTTCAACGTGCGTATTTCCGTGTCTCCGGCCGCAACGGGCATTCCGGCCATCTTACATCTAGGGACACATGAGGTACCGTTCATCGCTTACGCGGCCGTACGAAATCACCCGACCATCGTGGGTAACGAAAAGAAGCAGTTTCTCCCCGCCGGCCCAACCCCATAAAATGCCAACCTGACACTCGTTCGTCACCCCATCCAACACAACCGCATAATTGCAAGAAAAAGCCAACAGAACCGTCGACTCCTTTTGGGTTACAATCCCATGCCGCCGGTAGTCCTGCCATGTTTTCAGCGCGTGCATGCAGGCGTTATATTCCATTGCGCGTAACATGCGCTGTCTGTGCACCCATGCCCCAAACACCACGCCCACCAGGGCAGTTGCCAGCGCCACGCGTATCCACCACACCGCGACCTCACCACTCCCTTGGCACGCTGGCACTTCCTGACCTCGTTTTGTGCGGATCATGTATCCTCTTCCTCGGCAGATTCATGCCATTCCCTACCTCGCACGAGGCAGCAGCTCCTAATTATCGCGTTGACGTAGGACCGGCAATTTCGCGACGCAGAGTAAGAACTACCTTCCCATGTCCGCTTAAAATACTCGGCGCATTGTATAATTCTCTCTGCCGTTGCAGAACAACAGCTTCCGCCCGCGTCGTCTTTGAACTTCCCCTTCCTGGTTATCTCCAATTGCCAGACTCGCCGAGGCTTCACTGTTGCTTCGTACCCTCTGGTAGTCCCGACAGAGAAGAACACACGCAACTTCCAGTGGCCAAAGCCGTACCCTCGTCCAGCTACTTCCAACGCAGCATGCCCGAGCATACCATCTTCCTGATATGCCTTCCCAACCGCGTCAAGACCCATAGCATCGGTGCCTGCCACGGGATCATTGGCGAGCATGCTCTTTAGGTTGTGTCCACCAGCCTCCTCAATGAGATCCCTGCTCAACCAGCGGCCCAAGCTGGGACTATACGCCCGGTATTCGTAAAGAAGCAAACCGGTGAAGTCTTCGGTGCGTTCGGTGCTGAAGCGGAAGGGATTGGTACGGGCCGCAGGACCGCTCAGGCGGACGGGCTCGCCAAAGGGACCGTACTCGTACCGGGCGGTTTCGGTGCCCGTGGACGCCGAAACCAGGTTCCACACGTTCCCGTTGCCGTCGTAGGTGACGAAGTGGGTGCCTGCGGCAGGGCCGGTGGCCATCCGAACCCACAACAGCCCACCAACACCACCGGCGCCCTCGAGGGTCTCCGACAGATCCAAGCCCCACACGTACGCACGCACCAAGGCGTTGTTCGTCGCATTCAGTTCGGCGATGTGACGGCCGAACAGCTCAGGATCGCTCACGAACTTCAAGTCCTCCACCACCTGCCACACCCCGTTGCTCAAGACGTACGAAGTCTGCCTTGTCCGCCGACCCCAGGCGTCGTACTTCCATTCCACCCGACGAAAGCTGGACGATGGACCCGCCACGGTGATCACCCTCGTCAGCCGGTTCTCAGCATCCCAATAGTACAGCCACCTGCCGTCCCGGACAAGGTTGCCGTCCAGATCGTGGATCAGCAGCTCCGGCGTCTGCGGCACAAAGGCCGACCGCGTCTCCGACTGCACCCGGTCCGGTTGGCCCCGCACCACGCCCAGGTTCGTAATCACCACCCAGACCGAGCCCGTCGCGTTGTTCACCACAGCCTCACCGTACCAGTACCGGCCCTGCTGAATCGCCCGCGCCCATTCGTTGCTCCCCCACCACAACGTCACCGTCGCCGCCTCGGCAGCCTCCCCGGACACCCCCACATATCCCGGCACCGTCCGGCCGGTGTACTGGCTCAGCCGATTGACCGTGTTGGTGCTCCAGCGCAGGCTCTGGCCCAGTTCGTCCCCGCCCCAA